>JBBRLG010000382.1:0-7459 GCA_038231495.1 Gemmatales bacterium
AGCTCTTGCACACGTATGCAATCATCAAAGGCTCTTTCCGGCCGCCCCACGCGATCCTGGCCTTGCTGGCTTACCACCGCCAACCGCCACTGCTGATCCGCTATCAAGCCGGCCACGTCCAGCACATGCAAAAGGCCCTCGAACAGATGAATGTCAAGTTGACCGAGGTCCTCAGCGATCTGACCGGCCTCACCGGGCTAGGAAAATCAAAGGGGACGCGGATCAATTCGAGAACGGTAATTGATCCGCGTCCCCTTTGATTTTCCCCTTTGATTTTCCCTTTGATTTTCCCTTTGATTTTCCCGCGCCTGCTCGACCAATTCCGTGTCGCCGCCCGCGCGGTCGGCCAGGCGGAAAGCTGGATCGAGACCCTGGCGCAGTGGGTCGTCGCCTACATCATCTTTCATGGCAAGCGCCATCCGCGCGAACTCGGGCCGGCCGCGCTCGACATCTTTCTTCAGCATGTCGTGCAAACGCGGAAAAATCCCCTGGCGGCGCTCGAGGCGGCGCGGACCGCTCTGCACCTGCTGTATCAGGAAGTACTCAAGCAACCCATCGGTGAGTTGCCTCAACCACGGCCGCCCCTGCTGTTCGATCAAATGCGGCAAGTGCTGCGCCTGGGCCCTTACGCCGCGACGACGGAAGAGAACTATGTGTGGTGGGCAAAACAGTACATCCTGTTCCATGACAAACGGCATCCGCGCGACATGCGCGCGGCCGAAGTCGAGCAATTTCTGACACATCTGGCCACGGCGAAGCACGTCTCGGCCAGTTCGCAAAATTCCGCTGGCGCACGCGCCGAACGACACCCCGTTTTACTTTGGCAAGGGTCGGCCTTTTCGTGGCGAGGGTCGAGATTGGCGAGGGTCGATCCGGCGTCGGTGGTGATACATAAGAGCATACTGAAAAATGGTTTACGGCTGTCTTGCGGAAAGCGTTTGCGCAAAAGCGGTTGGACCCTCGCCAAATGTGGATTGGCGTGGCTCGGGTCGGACACGCCCTTTCTCCGTCGCGGGGCGTCGCGGTTGGACAACGATTGGCTCGCGCGGCGGGGCGGACGACTCCCCCCGGCGACCACCACCCGGTCCCGAAAGATTTGCCACCCCCAGTGACTCATGTGGAGCTTGGAGCGCGGGCATCTCGCCCGCGCTCCGAAACGGGTTGTTCCGCATGACAAACACGCGAGCCGGCGGCGGCGGCGCGTCGCCCCGTTCCGGCGTGCCCTTCTTCGAGTTAAAGTACGCCACGATTCCAATAATGATGCCGATGACGGCCAGGATGCACAGCACCAGCAGCGAAATCTTGACCCAACTGTAGGGCCGGTCGCCCGTCACCTTGCCGGTCTGGCCGTTGACGAGCACCCGGTACGCCTTGTCCTGGTAGCGGTAACTCGCCAGCCAAACCGGAAGCAGCAGGTGCTTGAACGTCACGCCCACGTGCTTGGTATCGACGGTGTGCAGCCGCTGGTGGTTGCCACCGATGTCGCGCGTACACAACTGGCGAATGGCAGCATCCATGATGCCGCGGGCCACCTCGAAACCTTCTTTCGGCCCGACGGTGTAGCGTTCCGATACGAAGCCGCTGAGGTACTCGGGCCGGAACGGTTCGACGCCCTTGAGTTCCTTCGGCGTCAGCGTGGCGGTGTAGTAGCCCGGCAGACTCGTCGAGGCGCACACGGCCACGTCGTCGAAGAAGTGCCGCACCTGGCCCGACACCGGCGTCCAGCGCGTCTTCGTAACCGTCCGCGTTTTTTGCACCTGGCGCGTCTGCGTTTGGCCGTTGCTGTCGGTGTAGGTCTCGGTGTCGGTGTAGTATTCCGTCTCCTGGTAGTCGTCGCCGCGCTCGCCGGTGTACCAGGTGTAGGTCATCGAATCGAACGTCCAAAAGGGGACGTAAATGCCGTTCATCTGGCCGAGGTTGGCGAACTGCGTCAGGGCGCTCGGCGCGAACCACAGTCCCCCAAGCCATTGGCTGAAGGCGGCGACGGCCTCGCGCTTCTCGACGCGGAACGGCAACATGCACTCCGGCGGAATCATCGACTCGGCGGCTTCCGGTTTGTTCACCAGGTGCGTCGCGCAGTACGGACACTTGTCGGTGACGACTTTGTCTTCCAGCAGGACGACGGCACCGCACGCCTGGCAGACGACCTGGTTGCTACGGCCGGTGACGGTGCTCTTCCCGGTGTGGTGGGCAAGATACTCCTCGAAATCGTGCTCGACGACCGCGCCGCCGGTCGGCTTGATTTCCTCAGTGTGACCGCAATACGGACACTTCAAGGCGTGGGCGCCGGGGTCGAAATCGATGCGGGCGCCGCACTTCTTGCAGGGAAATTGCTTGCCGGCCGGGGGCGTGTTGCCGACGACGGGTGGTGGCGGTTCGTTCGCTCCATTACCTTCCGGGGGGCGTTGGCTCTTCATGGGGAATCTCGTTCAAAGGTGGATTGTCGTGCAATCCGGTTTCGAGGCGAGCCGGAGGTTAAACCAATTGTAACCGTTCACCGCCAACTTCTCCCCCCCTTACGAAGGGGGGGTGGGGGGGGTTAAGCACGGTTGAAGTACTCCGTCATGGCGTCCACTCAACCCCCCCTACCCCCCCTTCGTAAGGGGGGGAGTGAACGGTTACAACCAATTAACCCGCCCCCGTGGGCAGGGGGGCCGCGCGCTCCGCAAGTAATTCTGCTGTTTCTAACGCGCGGACGTGCTTCTCCGCCAGGAAGAAATAGTTGATACTGCTTTCCCCCGCCCGGCGCTTGTGGACCTTGCTCCCGTCAAACCAATACGCCTGGTAGCCCCGGTCGGCCAGAAGTTGAAACACGCCGCTGGCGCGCGCGGTCGGCTCGTCGGGGTCGTCGGACACTTCAATGAGCCACGCCGGTTGCGCCCGTTCGAGGGTCGCCGTGGCCCCGCGCAGGCAACTCAACTCGTGGCCTTCCACGTCCATCTTGATGAACGAAACGGGCGGCGATTCCGCGAATAGGTCGTCGATGCGCTTCGCCTCCACGGTGACGGCGTTCGTGCCCGCCGCGCCGGTCACGACGTGGGCTTCGTAGTAATTTTCCCAACCGGCGTCGTAGAGGGGCACTTCCATGCGAATGCTGCCCGGCGTGTCGGAGACGGCGGCGTTGATGCGTTGCACGTTGCGTAATCCGAGTTGTTCGGTGCAGTGGCACAGCATTTCGTAGGTGAGCGGGATCGGCTCGACGCTGGTGACACGGCCGGCGGGTCCGACCATTTCCGAAAGGAACCGCGTGTAAACGCCGATATTGGCCCCGAGGTCGCCGACGTGGTCGCCCGGTGCGACGAGGTGTTTCACGACGGCCAAGTCGCGTTCGTCCGCGGGGTCGAAGTTGCGGACGAGGCGTGCGAAGCGGCGTTTCTTGTACGCCTTGAGGACGCCTGCGGGCAGGAGGCGGAGCACCAGGCGCTTGATCGCGTTGAGCATTGCGGCAGATCCGATTGAGAGGGATGCAAAAGGGATGAAGGATGAAGGATGAAGGATGAAGGATGAACCAGAATGATTTGTCTGGTTCATCCTTCATCCTTCATCCCTTTCTCAACCGAGCGTCGGCGGCGGCAAAGGCGGCGGCACGGAGCCGAAGAGGTTTTGCAAGTCCGGCACGGTTTCCGCCGCGACCCAGCCCGCCATGCCCTGCTTCCACACGAGCGACGAGCGCGACAACAGACCGTTGTGTGCGTGGCTCGCCAGCGTGTTCAGGTCGTAGGGGCCGGCTTGCTTGCCGTCGATGGCGACGAAGAAGCTCACGCCCGCCGGCAACGGCGGCGGCGCCAGGCCCGACCCGGACGAACCCTGCATCGCGCCGCCGATGGCGTTGGCCATCTGCCCGCCGACCGCCAGGCCCGCGGCCATCTGCGCCCCGAGGCCGGCCGTGCCGCCGGGGTTCTTCGCCGCGTCGCCGATGGCGTTGGCCGCCTGGAAGCGCGTGTACGAATTCAGGTCGCCCAACACGCCCATCTGCGTCCGCTTGTCCAGCGCCTGTTCCACCTCCGGCGGCAGCGAAATGTTCTCGATGTAGAACGTGACCAGTTGCAAGCCCATCTGCGCCAGGTCGGGCCGGATGCGCTCCAGGGCGACATTGCTGATGCGGTCGTAGTTGCCCGCCAGGTCCAGCACGGCAATCTTCGCCTGGCCGATGGCATCGACGAACCGCGCGACGATGGTGTTGCGTAGCTGGGCCGTGATCTCGTACGTCTCGAGCGACGGGTCGGTGGCGACGATTTGCCGGAGGAACGTGGCCGGGTCGGTGACCTGCATGGCGTAGGTGCCGAACGCGCGGACGCGCACCGGGCCGAACTCCGGGTCGCGGAGCATGATCGGGTTCTGGGTGCCCCATTTCAGGTCGGTCCAGCGCCGCGTGGCGATGAAATAAACCTCGGCCTTGAACGGCGAGCTGAAGCCGTACTTCCAGCCTTTGAGGGTGGAGAGGACGGGCATGTTCTCGGTTTGGAGGGTGTACATGCCGGGCTGATAAACGTCGGCGATCTGGCCCTCGTTGACGAAGACGGCGGCCTGCCCTTCGCGGACGGTGAGCTTGGCTCCGTACTTGATTTCGTTGTTGTAGCGGGGGAAGCGGTAGGCGAGGATTTCGCTCTGCGCCGGTTGGGTCCACTCGACGATATCGACGAGTTCGCCGACGATTTTGTTCCACAGGCCCATGGGTCGGTTCTCCGGGTGATTGGACGGTGACGCGGTAATTGTCGCTTGCCGCGGCGTAAAAAGCAAGGTAACCGTTCCCTCCCCCCTTCGTAAGGGGGGAGGGAACGGTTACCTTTCCTTTGCTCGTAATGGCAAGGTCATGGTTAGACAGAAGTATAAAACTTCCGGCATTCGAGCACCTTCATTTTTGTCGAAGTTTTATGCGTCCCGGTCTTGCCTCGTGGCTTAGCCAAAAGCGGCTTGGCACCGACCGGGCGATCGTACTCGGTATCGCCGAACACTTGCCACCAGAATTCCCAGTGGTTGTTCCGCCAAAAAGCCATCAACGCGACTCCTGCATCTATCTCAACTTGGAGCCGTCCCTGCCCCTGCTTGCGAAGAACCTCATCTGCTCCGGACTGATAATACCTTTGCTTGCCGATCTCTGCCGCATTGACTGCGGTCAAAAGGTAGGGGGCACCGAGATAATCCCCCTGTGCGGCCGTGTGAAGGGTGGTGTCGAGATAAGTGATCGCCGTATTGGACTGATGATTCAGGGCTGAACCGAGCGGAGAGGAATGCATCTTGGCATTGGCATGATAAACGAGCAGGTTGGTACTGCCGGTGATCGTATCGACGAAGAATTTACAACCGGACATCCCCGCGGTGATGAACTGATAAACGCCCGCGGGGGCTGGATTGGGGAGGACCGTGGAGGTAATGTGGTTTTCCTTCCAGGGCAGGTAAATCGTCTCGCCGGCAGCGGCGACGACCAAAGACGAGATCGTCATCAGCCCCTTCGCGTAGGCACCGGTGGTAATGGTTCCTCGAATCAAGGCGGGGTCGTAGGGGATGTGCTGGCCAATCTGAGGCCTCACCGCGGCCCGCAACGTGTACTCAAACGACGGCATGAAATACGGCGTGGTTTTAAAGCTGTCTCGGGAGATGCGCATGGTTGACTCAAAATAAGAGTTAAAGGAGTGGACTTGGATTAATAGCATTAAAACGGATCGAGAGTCCACACCGGCTCTACCCGTGCCGCACTGTCCTCTTGTCATGCGTGCATCGCTAAATGCATCCTATTGACTGTTCCAGGAGAAGGCAGCCAGGCTCCCGACTGCGAGGTCAGGGGAAACGGGGAACGACGGCAGCTGCGGCGGCTCCTTCTGGGGCGCCAAGGGTTCTTGAGCGCGTCCGGTCTTCCGGTCCTGACGGACTTCGTCCGCGGCCGCCAGCGCTTCCGGCGACCAGGGCTCTCGCTCGTTGGCCTGCACACTCTTCTGAAGCTCGGCCGACGACTTCCGGGCGAATCGCGCCTTGATTGTGTCAACGAGGTCACGGTCGTGGCTCATCGGTTTGCTCCAATACCTCAGGGGACTAGGGATCGGACCTTCTCGTGACGACACGGATTGGCAAATTGTCGCTTGCTACGCGACCAAAAGCAACCGTTAATCGCGGAACGGTTGCCGTTCGGTTGCGTGCGCCCGGCCGCCCTTTCTTGCCGGTTGATTTTTGGATTCTGGACCATAGACTGGCAGGTAGAGCCGCTGCGGCTGCCCCGTGAGTTGATGCGCCACTCTTCATACGAATGCTGAGGTACGGAAGTGAGCACTTCTCTACTTGTCGAGTATTTCAGTCAGTTGCCGGAACGCCGGGTGAAGGAGAATGCCTCGGAATGGCGGTCGCGAAGGGAGTCGGCGAAGGATATTTTCCGCAAACGAGTCAAGGAACGCTACACCGAAGGCACCCTGCTGCGGCTGCTGGACAGCCCCGACGTGCCCAACCGCCGGGCGGCGCTGCTGGCGCTCGGCCTGGTCGCCTCGATGGGAGCCAACGCCGCCGTCGCCGGCTGCCTGCACGATTGCGACCCGGAAGTTCGGCAAATGGCCGTCGATACGTTGTGGACACTTTGGTTCCGGGCCGATTCGGAGGAGAACAACGCCGAGTTGCAGCGCCTGGCCCGGATGCGCGACCGCGAGAAGGCGCTGGGCGGTCTGGATCAACTGGTCAAGAAAGCGCCGGCGTTCGCCGAGGCGTACAACCAGCGGGCGATCGTCGGGTTTAGTTTGAAGCAGTACGAGCGCTCGATCGCGGACTGCGAAAAAGTGTTGCAGCTCAACCCCTGTCACTTCGGGGCACAGGCCGGCATGGCGCAATGCTATTTGCAGATGCGCAAGCACAAGTCGGCGTTGAAGGCGTTCCGCGCGGCCCTTCGCATCAACCCGCACCTCGACGGCGTGGCCGACACGATCCGCGCGTTGGAAACGGCGCTGGGCGAGGAAGGCCGCAAGGACGATAAGAAGTAACCGGGCCGCTGGCGGCTGAGCGCGGATGCGCGCTCAGCCGCCAGCGGCTAATCGCGCCCCGCCGCCACGATGAGCCGGCCCGTCGCGCAGCGGATTTCGAGACAAAAAAAGACAAAAAAGGTGTCAGGAACGAATGGCACTTCCTGGAGCCGTAACCCGAAGTTCTGAAACGGCATCGACACAGAGACCTCCTTCGTCTGAGAATACGGGTGCTCCAGCCTACCCCCGACAAGGAGGTCTCCGCTGCACCCTTCTAACCGACGACCACGCCGCCGCCAGATCGAAACCCTGCGCGCCCCGTTCGCCCAGGCCGACGCCGCCACTTGCGCCGACGTGCTGTCCGAAGAACGACTGGAAGCGGCGCTGCGCGAAGAGGGTGCCACCTGGCGCGAGCAGGTGTTCACGCCCGCGTTCACCCTGGGGGCGTTCCTCACCCAGGTCCTCAGCGCCGACGGCTCGTGTCGCGCCGCCGTGGCCCGGGCGTTGGCCTGGCTGGCGGC
>JBBRLG010000383.1:0-7423 GCA_038231495.1 Gemmatales bacterium
ACGGGCTTCCAGCCCGTCCGTGTCCTCTGGACGGGCTGGAAGCCCGTCCTACAGCAGACCTCCCGAAAGATTTGCCACACCCTTGGGTTCCGAGCGGCGGCACGTCAGTTGCATTGCATTCCTGTACCAACGACGATTGGGCGCGCATCCATGAATTAGGGAGAGGCCATGAGACGCCATCGAGTCAACCTTATGGACAAGGCGCAGACGGAAGCGATTGACAAGGCCAGGGTCAAACGTACTCGCCGCGACGCGAGCCGCAAGGGTAAAGAAACGTCTACTCCGGTTACGCCCGGCGGCGAGACCGGCGGCGTTGCCGAGACGATTAAAGACCTGGCGGCGGGGGCCGTCGCCACAGTAGAGGAGATGGTAAGCAGCGCTTCCGAAAAGATACACGACATGATCGGAGGCACTGCGCCCGCTCCCGCTCCCGCCAAGAAAACCTCCCGGCGAGCCAAGTCGGTGAAGGAACCCGGCGCGGCTGATCCGCAGGGCGCGCCGGCTCCGCAAGCGGCCGGCACGCCAAAAAGTCAGCGCCGGTAATCCTCAAGGGGTCGGCGGTGGAACCGGGTCGTAAAGGAAGCTCGGACCATAAAAGTTGACATTCCCTGGAGAAAGCGGCTTCGCCATGAGAGTGCGCGCCAGCGGCGTCAACGCGCGCATCACGTCAATTGCCAGCTTCAGTTTGTGCTTGTCGCCGTCGGCCCATGCGTTTTGCAGCAGGCCGAGCATCGCGGTGAAACGCTGGTTGAAAGGTCGCGAAACTTCCGGGTCCGCCCAGCCGCCCTTCGGCACCTCGGCCATGTTGAAAACGGCAGGGAACGTCAGCGCGCCACCCCACTTGGCCTTGCCGTCCGGCCCCTTTACGATCAACTTCTGTTCCGCGATCTGCTGGAAGCGGTAGTAGTGCGCCAACTCGTCGCCGAAGGGTGTCGTGAAGGCAGACTGTGTCGTCCCTTCGCCCTGGTCCTTGATCTGCGTCAGTGCCTTGGTAACACCGGCAAGGTCGGTGACCGGGTACAGGCCGACCATCGGCTCTGTCAACTGGTGGGTGCCGTCCAGTGGCGGGTCTACCTGCGTGAAGCAGTTGAGGAGGGCGTCGTAGAACTGCCCGATCGTCTGGAACGTCTGCGTCAAGCCGGCGATCGGCACCGGGTCCAGGGGGCGTTCAATCTGCATCCAAACGTCGCGGACCAACGGCACCGACAGGCCGACGAGGCTGACGATCAGGCCGGGATGGACGCCGCCGGGTAGTTCGCACGGGTACGGCGGCACGAACCCTTTGGAGTTGATCTGCGGCACTTCGCCCAGGGCGACGAGCAGGTTGCACGCCAACCCCATGTGCAGCATCTCTTGCAGCACGACGGCCATGATGACGTCATAGACCGGATCGTTGTCGTTTTTGACCGACCACAGACCGCAGAGGTAAGGCGGAATGGTGGCAAACTCCAGCCGGGCCGCTTCGCGCAAACCCTCCTTGATCCAGTCAACGTCGCGGTCCGCCGGCGGGACGGCCAGAAGCGCCTGGATGGAGACCGATGGCGTTGCCGAGGCGGTGGTCGGCGGCGAACCGGCCGGGCGCGGCGGCGGTGCGTCCGCCCGCAGCCGCGTGCTCGCCTGCAGTGTGTTACCGCGGTAGCCGCGCAGCTCCAGCACCATCGAGCCGCCGGTCGCGGGTAGGGTGAAGGTGTGCGGCCCGTCCGACACGTCGAGGGTGAGGCGCGGGCGGCCGTTGACCAGCACGTCCACCCGGTCGAGGTTCACGGTCGTCGCCGTCACCCGGTGGGCCGCATTGGCCGCGGTGCCGGCCGCCAGTTCCGCGTCGAGCGTGTAGGCGGTTCCGGTTTCCAGGACCGAGCAAGCATGCTCGATCAGATCGACGTTTCCCTCCAGAAGGTCGTTCAGAGTCATGTCGTGGGTCTGGTTGGCGGTGACGCCCAGGTCCTCCAGGGGGACGCCGGACTGTAGCCCGGCACGGACCGAGCGGCGGATGGCGATGCTGAAGGAGGCGTTGCCGGGAATTTTTTGGAAAGGGGAGTTGGGCTCCGGGAAAACCTGGAGAAGGAAGTTGTGCGTCCAGACGTTGGCACCGCCCGCGCCGGTACGGGGTGCCGTGCCCAAGATTATGCCGATGCCATGGTCCTGAAAGCCGGCCGCGAAAATGTCGGTGGTGCTATAGCACCGGGCGTCGGTGATCAGGACCACCGGGCCGCGGTACTTCTGCCCGATGCTGTTGCACAGTTCGGGCGACGTCAGGGGGAAGCCTTGCGAGTACGCCGCCGCGGTCTGGACCGACTGCACGATCGACGCCTTCCACGAGTTCAGGGACGAGACCTTTTCGCACAAGCGCAGCGTCAACGGCGAACTGACGAAGGAGAACGAGGCCGGTTCGATGGGCTGCGGCGTGAGTAGCTGGAGCAGCATCTCGCCGGCCGCGATGAGGCCACCGCCGTTGCCGCGTACGTCCAGGATCAGGCCCCCCTGCGGCAACAGCGCGGCGATCCGGATGAATTCGTCGACGAACTGCCCGACGTCCCACACGTCGAAGGTGACGAGGCGGATGTAGCCGAACTGCTTGCCGGATTTGCTGGTGACGGCCTTGAACTTCGGGAAGGCGTCGGGCAGAACGCTTTGCGCGCTCACGTCGGCCTGGGCGTCCTTGGCCGCGCGGTCCAGGGTTGCAGCGCATTGGCGGGCGTGGGCGGCGGTTCGGGTGAAGGCCTCAAGGCCGGCTCGGCCGGGGATGGCGGCGGGGCCGGGGGTCGGTCCGACAGCCTTGACAACGGCGCCCATTTGCCGCGCGGTCTCCACCGCCACCGTCGAGAACAACAGCTTCTTAACGCGCCGCTGAATCTCGGTCTTGACGTCGAGGCCGAGGCCGGCGGCGGCATCGCTCCGCGCCCCCAACGGATCGACGCCACCGGCAAAGGCGTTCGGCTCGAAAACCTGCCAGTTGAAGCGGCCCTCGCGAACCGTTTTGCCATCCAGGTCCGAGTAGCGCAGCTCCACCCACTCCTCATCGGGCGGCAGCGACATGCCCATCCAGCGGTTCGTCAGCGTTGCCAACCCCTGGGCGTGCCGGGCGTCCAGGTTGCTGCCGGCCTCGCGTTCGGCGTTCACCTCAACGGCCCGGTCGATGGGCACGCCGTTCCAGTGGGTCGGGATGACACCCGGTTTGAGGTTCGGGTCGGTGTTCAGCGGCGACACCTCGGTGACGACGTAGTGCGGTTTCTTGTCGGGTTTAATGAAGAATTCATCGATCCGGAAGGGCAAGAAGGCGACGCGGCTTCGGTACGGGTCTGGCAGGATGTAGGTGGTGTGCTTGTCGCGCAAGTGGGTATAGATCGCGATCATCTCGTCGTGAAAGGCCCGCTCGGACAGCGCCGCCAGCCGCAGCCGCAACAGCCGTAACCGCTGCACCGGGTCGATGGCGTGCATGGCTCGTTTGAGCGGCAGGTGGACGTAAAACTGTTCGACCATCACCAACGCCTGCTCGATAAGCTTGTCGCGGTCGTCGAGGCTCAACTCGTTGGCGCTTTTGAGGAAGTCGGGCAGGGTCTGGATCTTTCCCAAATTTTTCTCCACCGCCGCACGCTCGACGTTGTTTGGCGGATTCGTCGTGGCCATGAGAGGCTCCCTTCGCGCTGAAATGCCTACCGAACTATTCCCGCCGGCCACCCCCATGGGCGTTGGCTCCGATTGCAGAGGCTGAAGGTACCATCTCGAAAAACCGATTGCAAGCACTTGGCAGCCGGTGCCAATGGTTTCGCGGCAAGGGGCACCAAGCCCGAAACGAGCAAGCAAATACGCTTGAAGCGTTCTCCGCTTCGTTACGATTCGTTACAACTTTCCCCCGGCCGCGTCGGATAGAATGCCTCAGACCACGCGGGTGGCATGATTCTGGACAAACGAAGCGGGGGCGCCGGTCGTCATATAGATAGCGAAACGTTTGGCTCACCCGGTAAACTTATGAACACTTATTCACGCCGGTAGCGCGTGTCTGGAATTGGCTGAGGACTAATAGCTGAAAGCTGAGAGCTATTTATTCCCCACTTCCCGCCGCCCGCATCCGGACTCCCGACCGAGGAGGCGACTCATGCACCCCGCGCGCATCGTGGTGATCGAGGACGAACATCCCATCCGGCGGGGCATTTGCGATGCCCTCCGCGCGTCCGGCTACGAGGTGGCCGAGGCCGCCGACGGCCTTTTGGGCCAGAACGAGGCCGTGCGTGCCGGCGTCGATCTGGTGCTGCTCGACCTGTTGCTGCCGCGGCGCGACGGCCTGGAAGTGCTGGCCAACGTCCGCCGGGTGCGGGCCGCGCTGCCCATCATCATCTTGACCGCGCGCGGCACCGAGGACGACCGGGTTCGCGGCCTGAAGATGGGGGCCGACGATTATGTGGTCAAACCGTTCTCGGCCCGCGAGTTGTTGGCCCGCGTCGAGGCCGTGCTGCGGCGGGTGCCCAAGCCGGCCAAGGAGGTGCGCGGCGCGCGCCTGGGTCGGGCGGTCATCGACCTGAAACGCCGGGAAATTTGCTGGTCGGAGGACGAGCGCGGCGACCTGTCCGAGACGGAGAGTGCCATCCTGGCGTTCCTGGTGGCGCACTGCAAGCGGGCGGTGTCGCGTGAGGAGTTGCTGACGCACGTGTGGGGCATCGAGCCGTTGGGGTTGGAGACGCGCACCGTGGACATGCACATCGCCCGGCTGCGGACGAAGCTGCGCGACCCGTCGGGCAACCATCCGCTGGAGGCGATCTTGACCGTCCGGGCGCTGGGCTACATGGCCGGGCCGGACTTGCTGCCCCTTGACAACGAGAAGCCTTTGCCGCTTGCGGCTGAGCGCTCAGCCGCAAGCGGCAAAAAAGTTCCGAGATGACATCATGAAAGACTGCCTCCGGGGCAAATGCGGCGGCCTGTTGGCCTTCCTGCTCGTCGTCGTGCTGGTGACCGGCGGCCTGGGTTGGGTCACGGCCGAGGCGCTGCGCCTCGAAGCCGAAAACGAACGGGCCGGCCGCATTCGCCTGGCTCTCTGGCGGCTCGACAGCCGGGTCTCGCCGCTCCTGGCCCGCGAGGACAGCCGGCCCTTCGACCATTACAGCGCCATCTACGCCTCACCGCTTTCGTTTCGCAACGACGGCTGCTGCTACCAGTCCGGCACCGTGCTCGAGCCGTCGCCGCTCCTGCACGCCGACTTGCCGGACTGGATGTTGCTACACTTCCAGACCGGCGCCGACACCGGCTGGGAGTCGCCGGAGGTTCCGTCGGAAACCCTCCTCAAACACCTGCGCAACACGCGTGTCCAAATGACGAACGTCACGCCGCGGCGGCACGATTTGCTGCACGAACTCGACGGCCACCTGAAGTCGGCCGACCTCGTCGCCGCCGCCCAGGAACGCATCACCAAGGACCGCGTTCAGGAATTAACCCTGCTGCTGCCGGCTCCGGCCGCGATGGAGATAATGAATAGCATCCAGGGGCAACAAGCCATCGTTGATCTGCCCGGCCGGGGCCAGGCAAGTCAGCCGAACGACTACGGCAACCGTGCCGCCGTGCAGAATAAAACCCAGATCGAAGGCAAGACCACCCCGGTGCGCGTGACCCGCGACGTGGCGCTCAACAACGTCGATCACAACGGCCTCAACTGGTTCGGGTCCAACCAGAAAACCATTTCTCAGAGTGCCGAGACGTACGTTTATCTCAGTTCGCTGTCGCCGATCTGGGTAACGACCGCGAACGGCCGCGAAGAACTGCTCGCGGTGCGGGTCGTGCGCATCGGCGAAGACTCAGTGCGCTGTACGGAGCGCTGCCAGGGTATCGTGCTCGACGTGCCGCGGTTGGAAGAAATGCTGGCGGCGGAAGTGCAGGACCTGTTCCCGGATGCCCGCGTGGTGCCGATGCGCGAGGCGGTGCCGTCGCAGCCGGAGCGGACCATGAGCGCCCTGCCGTTCCAACTCGAACCGGGGCCGGTAAATCCGGTCGCGCCGCAAAGGGGCTGGACGCCGTTGCGCGTCGGCCTCGCGATCGCGTGGACGGCGGCGTTCGTGGCCCTGCTGGCCGTCGGCCTCGGCGGCTGGTCGCTCATCGACCTGTCCGAGCGCCGCATCCGCTTCGTCTCGGCCGTGACGCACGAACTGCGGACGCCGTTGACGACGCTGCGCCTGTACCTCGACATGCTGATGAACGGCATGGTGCGCGACGAGACGCAGCGGGCCGAATACATTCAGACGCTGCACGCCGAAGCCGACCGCCTCAACCGGCTGGTCGGCAACGTCCTCGATTTTTCGCGGCTCGAGAAGCAGCGTCCCAACCTCAACCGTACCCGCCAGCCGGTGCCGGACTTGCTGGCCCATTTGGCCGCCACCTGGCAGGGTCGTTGTCACGACGCGGGCAAGGAACTCGCGCTCGAAAACCAGACCGCCGCCGACGCAGCCCTGTGGACGGACGGCGAGTTATTGCAACAGGTGCTCGGCAACCTGCTCGACAACGCCTGCAAATACAGCCGCGGCGCGAACGACAAGCGTTTGTGGGTGCGCGTCCGGTCCGAAGGGAAGCACGTCTATTTCGAGGTCGAGGACCGGGGGCCGGGCGTGGCGGCGGGCGAGCGCGGCTCGATCTTCCGCGCGTTCCGCCGGGGTTGCGATGCGGACGTTACCGCGGGCGGCGTCGGTCTGGGCCTGGCGCTGGCGAAGCGCTGGTCGGAACTGCTCGGCGGCCGGCTCACGCTTCAGGCCACGCCGGCGGCGGGCGGGGCGTGTTTTCGCGTGCAGATGCCGGCAGTTTAGACCGTTCAGAAAGAAAGACACAAGCTTGAAGCGCCAGCAAAGGGAACGGTTTCCTTCGCTGGCGCTTCAGGCTTGTGTGAATGTCTGCCCAGCGCATTTCTTCCGAACGTTCTTAGTCAGCGGAGAAGTTGGCCAGGTAGTCCTCAAACTCCTTCTTCTGCTTGAACTCGACCGATTGCAGCTTCTTCACCTCGGCCTGATACTGCTCGATCTGCGTCTCTTGCGCGTCGAACTTTTCCAGGTAGCGCTTGTACGCCGCGGCCGTCGGCGGCATCTCCTTCAAATTGGCCCGCAACCGTTGTTGGTCGTCGGTGATGACCTTCAACTGCTGCTGTTGCTCGGCGATGTCGCGCTGCGTCTTGGCCATCGCGTAGCGCAACTCCATCGCGTTCTTCAGGCCCGTCTTAACCTTCTCGCTGGCCACCGGGCTGTTGAGGAAGATGCGAATCTGCTCGTCGTTCGTGTTAAGAACCTGGAAGCCCTGGTTGAGGACGCGCTCTTCCGTCACGACCTGCGTTTCGGTCTTGCCCGCCGGCACCTTGACCTCGAAGCGGTACACGTCGCTGGCCACTTCCGTCGGCTTCACCTTGTCGTCGATCAGCTTGAACTCGTTGCGGACCGGGTGCTCGATCATGACGAGG
>JBBRLG010000384.1:0-7413 GCA_038231495.1 Gemmatales bacterium
ACAACGACACCGTGGTGCCGCCGGGCGCGTTACGCCAGTTGCTCGCCTACGCCCGCAGCCACCCCGAAGCCGGCCTCGTCGGCCCGCGCCTGCGCAACGGCCAGGGGCGCGTCCAAACGTCGTATCGCAAGCGTCCCACCATTGGGGCACTGCTGCACCGCACCTGTCTGCTGCGCTGGACCGGCCTATTTCGGCGGGCGTACCGGCGCTACCGCGAACGCGACAACGACGTGCAGACGACACGCCCCGTCGAAGTGCTAATGGGCGCGGCGTTGCTGGTGCGGCGCAAGGTCTTCGCCGAACTCGGCCCGTGGGACGAGGGCTACATCTTCGGCGGCGAGGACATCGACCTGTGTACGCGCATCGGGCGGAAGTATCCGGTCGTCTACCATCCCGACGTGGAGGTTTTGCACCACGGCCGCGCCAGCAGTCGCAAGCACATCGGCTTCGCCCATACGAACACGGTGATCGGCATCACGCGCTTCCTGCGTAAGAGCGGTGGTTCGCGGTCGGCGTTGTTCTGGTACAAGCTGGTGCTGACGTGCGACGCGCCGCTGCAATGGCTCGGCCACGCGCTGCAATACGGTTGGCGGCGGCTGCGCGGCCGGCGCGACCGGGCGGCGAAAAGTTTGGTGGTGTTGCGCGGCGTGCAACATTTCTTGAGACGGGGCTTGGTGGAGTTTTGGAGAACTTGATACCCCCTAAGGTCAACGGATGATTGCCTACCAACGAAAACCCCAACTCCGCAGCCTATTCGGCCGAACTTTGTGGAGTAGCCGTCATGCCTGCCCGGTCAGGTGCGGCATTTTGTTAGCTGCCGGCTCGGGCACGGGCAAATGCCGTTCAAGGTACCCCTCCTCCACCAGATGCGGTATGACCTTGGTGAGAGCAGAGACCGTGACTTCGGGGACAACGACCTGGCAGAACTCATAGTAGTATGGCTGGCCCGATTGCAGAGTCGCCTCCACGTCCTGGGTGAGACGGACAGGATCGATGAACATAACTTGGTAACGGCGACCGCCTTCGCATTCGAGAAAAGCGTAGACAAAGCCCTTACGCTCCATTTCCCACTCGTCCCGATCCGTGAACCCCTCGGGAAACACGAGTCGTGGCGCTTCGGTGTTCATTTCCATCAGATCGGCCCTCTACGGGATTGGTTCCCAGACAACTTGCTTGAGCAGTTCTTCAAAGCGCTCCACAGACATTTCTACCTTCGGCCTGATTTCGTGGTGTTCGGGCCTCTTGCCTTGTTGCACGATTTCCAACTCGCCTGGGATCGACTTGAGGCGGTGCGGCACTCCATGCCTCGCCGCATCCGCCGAATCGAGTTCCAACGAGACGCCGCGTGTCGGCTGGACCTTGCCGTTCTTGATCTTGACCTCGCCAAAGTCGTACTTGGGCGTCAGATCTCCACCACCGCGGAACACCGGAGTTTTCGTGCAATCCAGACCCATATTGTGCGCTAAAAGAGCGAACTCCGAGAGCTAGTATTAGTGTGAGCGATGCACCTCGTTGTTGTAGACTTCGTATGAACGACCCAGTTCAGCAGCTGGCTCACGCGGCTTGGAGCGTGTACCACGATTCAGCGTCATTCGCATGGCCGGTTTGCTGCATCGCTTTATTCGGCGATTGCCCCTACTCGCTCTCGGGACGATCAGAGCTACGCAAAGTAAAGCTTTCCAAATCTCCATCAATAGCGTACACGATTTTCTGGATCGGACGCAGGTGTTGCTGTTTCTCAGTGACCTCGAACTCCAATCGCTTGGCCAGGGATCGCAGCGCACGAGCGAGGAACCACTTGAGGCATATCGGTTCGTATAAGCCGTGCAACAGCTCCCTATTCAGGTCGTCTTGGCCGGGAAGGTGACCTGTCGAGAGCTGTGCGTCGAACTTGCCGAACTGCTGATTTACGTCTCTCATCTGTTCAGCACGCGAGACCAATAGACGCAGTATTTCCACAACTCCTGTGCCGTCCAGATCGATGCTCTCGAACACAATCTTGTTGGCGACAGCCTCAGCATTTGATTCAGGCACGGCATCGAAATGAAAATCGGCATCTGTTGACATGTGCATCCTCTCCACCGAACGTCTGATTCGGCGCAAATCATTTTTCGCCCGGAACTTCCCAATCATAATCCCGTTCCTCGTCGCGGGCGGCGCAGACGCAGCCTTCCAGGCACTCCGGACAAATCTCGTTGTCGCACTCTTCGCAGTAAGACAACTCGACATCGCAGCCGCACAGATCCCAGCCCACTTGTTCGTCTTCACGTTCGGAGTCCACATACTCGTCGAAGCCGTAACCGATTGACGATCCTACAGGAAACTGTCTTCCCGACTCATCGACGCCGACGACCTGTTCCAATTCTCCGACCACAGAGCGCTGTACATATCTATAGTGCTGAAGCCCAGCGGGGTGGCTGTTGGCGTTGATGATCGCGCTACAGTCCGCTTGGAAGCGCATCACTACCCCATCATCGAACACGACTGCCCTCGGGTTCTTCTCAAGAATCCACCTGACGTAGGCACGCAGAAAGCTCGGAAATATCAGGTATTCTGGCCGATACCCCCACTCGGACAGAATGGCTTGATAGTTTTCGACGCACTCGCTACCGACGATCAGGGATCGGTGGTTCCGTAAGTTCTCCACGATATAATGCCACTTGATCGGCACGTGGTCACACATCTTGCACTGACCGTACTTGTGGACGAAGTAACCGATGCAAACGACATCATCGCCGTTGTTGACGAAGTCATGCAGGCTCTTCTCAATGGCGGCTCGGTACTCTGCGCTGAAGTTGCCCATCGATCCGCCTCTCTCGCCGAACTGGTGATTATCCATACCGGCGCCGGTACAGGTGCAGGTGCAGGTACGGCTCGCGCCGGTCAAGGTATTACGCCTGCGCCGGCAGAGCACGCGCCGAGTCGCTATAGCTTTTTCGCAATTCCTTGTAGATCACGGCCGCACTCCCGCGTCAAGAAGCCGCGTCCTATTTTCCGTTTTCCGCCTTTTTCGTCATTTTTGCATGATAGTTGCGAATGTGCCTGTAAACACCAGACTTTGGAACAAGTGTGTACATCCTCTAGCCGCAATCTACCCAATTGTCCAGATACTGTTTGACCGCCGGCATCTCCAACGTCTTTGACTCCAACCACGCCCGTGCGCGGGCCACTAGCATTTTCTCATTGTCCAGCGACATCTCGCCCGTGAGGACGCGCGTCCGCAGGAAAACAAAATAAGTATCCAACGTATCGAACATGCAGTAGTCGTTGATCTCGCGCGACCGGCCGTCGCGGTGCAGCGCGTACACTTGATCGCCCGCCATGTCCATCTTGCCGGGCTTGCCGATCATTTTCGCCAGCAAGTCGAGGCCGCCGTTCAGTCGGCAGGCGCCGTAATTGGACAGCCAGTCGAACAGGTCGATGTGGTTGCCCTTGAAGCGGTTGCGGCTGTCGTAAAAATAATCGCGGGCGGATAGGCCGTAGCGGAACGCCGCCAGTTCCAGCAGCGGCAGGTCGAAGCCGCGGCCGTTGAACGTGACCAGCTTCGCCTTTTTGTAGCGCTCCATGCCCAGCCAGAATTTCTTGACGATCTCCTCCGACCGATACTGCGGCGGGTCCAGGCACGCCACCGCCTGGATGGTGTAGTCGGGGGCCACGCGGACCACGCACGCCGCCACCGGGATCTGAAACGTCACCGGCAAGAAGTCGGAGCCGTCGCGCGACTGCTCGCGGGCCTCGGCCTGGGCGCGGTCGATGGCGGCTTCTGGCGTCAGGTTGTCTTCGGGGTATTTGACCCGGCTGATGAGCCGACCGTCGGGGATGCTTTCGGTGTCGAGGACGAGGAAGGCCGTTGAAGCACCGGGAGCCTCCGCCGTGCCGCGGCGGGCCTTGATCTCGGCGCTGATGTGGCTGCTGATCATGCCGGCCCTCCCGGTCGGAGCAAACGTACCGTACTCAAGGATGACCGATGCACACGTCCAGGTCAAGCAACAATGTCGGCACTACGGACAACGCCGGCCCGCCGCGCGACACCTTCCGGCAATTGTAGCAGCAAGAGAGGGTTCGGCGCAACGTTTGCAGCTGAAACCGTGCCCTGGCAGCCGCCCGCGGGACCGGTATAAAGCGTACATCTGCTCCCGCGCTCCCCGCCCCCCCGGTTACCCAGGAACGCCGACCATGTCTGAACCCGTAGCCCCTACGCCCGCCGGTTTGCCCGCCTATCCCGACAACGAGCCGGCACCCGTCGCCGCCGAACCGACCTCGCCGGCGGCGCGCAAGGCAATGTTCATTGTCTTCCTCGTCGTCTTCATCGATTTGCTCGGCTTCGGCATCGTGTTGCCGTTGTTGCCGCTCTACGGCGATCGCTACGTCGCCCAGCTCATCCCCGGCGGCAAGGAAGCGCCGGCCGGCGGTGCCGTCGTCGGCCTGCTCATGGCGTCGTTCTCGTTTATGCAGTTCCTGTTCGCACCACTCTGGGGCCGCGTCTCCGACCGCATCGGCCGCCGTCCGATCCTGCTGCTCGGCCTGGCCGGGTCGGTCGTGTTCTATTCCCTGTTTGGCTACGCCTCCGACCTCGACCCCGAAACCCTGGCGCTGACCGCCCTGGTCTTGTTATTCGTGACGCGGATGGGGGCAGGCATTGCCGGGGCCACAATTGCCACGGCCCAGGCGGTGATTGCCGACTGTACGACGCCGGAGAAGCGCAAGCACGGCATGGCCCTGATCGGTGCCGCGTTCGGCATCGGCTTCACCTTCGGCCCGCTCCTGGGTGCCGGGTCGCTGTGGTTATGGCCGAATCATCACGGCGTCATCGGTTACGCGGCGGCGGGGCTATCGTTGCTGGCCTTCGTCCTGGGCTGCGTGCTGCTGCCGGAGACGCGCCGCTTCGACACGGCCCCGCCCTTGAAGCGCAAGTGGTTCGACACGCAGGCCATTCGCCTGGCCCTGGGCAACCCGGCGATCGCGCCGGTGGTGTGGTGCTTTTTCCTGGCCACGCTCGGCTTTGGCGGCCTCGAAGTGACGCTCTCACTCTTGAACCGCGACGCCCTGGGTCTGGAAGAACGCCAAAACTTCCTGCCGTTCGCCTACGTCGGTTTCGTGCTGATGCTGACGCAGGGCTTCCTTTACCGCCGGCTGGCGCATCGCGTCAGCGAAGTGACGTTCATGGCCCTCGGCATCGCCTTGATGGGGCTGGGCGTTGGCTGTCTGGGCGTCGTCACCTGGATGGCGGTGCAGCCCTGGCAAACGACCGCCGTCCTCTGGTCGGTGGTGGGAGTGGGTCTGACGGCGGCGGTGGTAGGTTTCGCGTTCCTGACGCCCTCGGCGCAAGCCCTGGTGTCGCGCCGCAGCGACCCGGCAAGGCAGGGCGAAATCCTCGGCGTTAACCAATCGGCGTCGGCGATGGCCCGCATCCTCGGCCCGGTCATCTTCCTGACGTTGTACAAGGCGCACCCGTCGCACTTGCTGCCGTATGCCTTCGGTGCCGCCCTGCTGTTGCTGATGCTGCCGCTGATCCCTTACATCCGCAAAGGCGGACAATAACCACGAAATACACGAAAAACACGAAAAAAAGGCAGAAGAATAGGCATTTGCTTTCTGTCATTTTCTCGTGTTTTTCGTGTATTTCGTGGTTAAATTTATAGCTTCGGGATCATCACGCGCTCACCGCCCTTCAGCGCGGACTGGTGCGCACAGATGCCCACCATCGTCCAGTTCGCGGCAGTCGGCGCGTCCGGCAGCGCCGGTCGTTCGCCCAGGATCGCGCTCAGCCACGCATGAACCAGGTGCGGGTGCGAGCCGCCGTGGCCGCCGCCCTGGATGAACGACAGGTGCTCCGCGTCCTGGATCGTGCCGGTGAACTTCTGGATCGACGCCGGCAACCGGCTCGCGTAGTCCGGCACCTTCACCCGCACCGGAATCTTCGGCTCCGGCATGCCCTTCGTGTGCAGGACCGGGTCTTCGCCTTCCAATTGCTGCCACTCGAAACTCTTCTTGCTGCCGGTGGCGTCGAAGCTTTCGCGGTACTGCCGGGCCGTGTCGAACAGGCTGCGCGTCACCTCGGCCACCACGTCGGAGTCGCGAATCTTGAACGTCGCCGTCTCCAGCGCGAACGGGCTGCCGTAACGGCCGATCAAATCCTCGCGGATGCGGCCCGACCCGTGGCAAACGACGCTCTCGGCCTCCTTGCCGAGGAGCGCGAGGCACGGGCCGACGCAGTGGGTGGCGTAGTGCATCGGCGGCAGACCCGGCCAGTAATCGGGCCAGCCGTCCATGTCTTGCTGGTGGCTGCCGCGCAGGAACTGGATGCGGCCCAACTCGCCCTTGTCGTACAGCTCCTTGACGAACAGGTATTCGCGGCTGTAGACGACGGTTTCCATCATCATGTAGACTTTGCCGGACGCCCGTTGCGCCGCAACGAGTTGCTTACACTCGTCAACGGTGGTGGCCATCGGCACGGTGCAGGCGACGTGCTTGCCGGCCTTGAGCGCGGCAAGGCTCTGGGCGGCGTGGTCGGGAATCGGCGAGTTGATGTGGACCGCATCGACGTTGGGGTCGGCGAGCAGCTGGTCGTAGTCGGTGTAGCGGATCTTGATGCCGAACTTGTCGCCGGTTTCGTTGAGGCCCTTGGCGTTGCGCCGGCAGACGGCGTACATCTCGGCGTTCGGGTGGTTCTGAAAGATCGGGATGAACTCTGCCCCGAAGCCGAGTCCGACAATGGCGACGCGAATTTTCTTGGTGGCTGCCATGCGCGTAGTCCCTTGGCCAGTGGTGAATGGTGGCTGGTGGTTGGTGGCTGGTGAAAAGACAGAAACGGACCTGCCTTTGTACCTGCCATCAACGACCGGCTACTGTTTTACACCAACCACCAACCACCAGCCACCTTTCTTCCACCAACCACCGGGTGGGCGTCGGAAAAGTGGCTGGAAAGCCGAACGGATCGCGCAGGCGCGGCGGTTGCACTGGGGAGGTAAGTACGGGCGGCACGGAGGTGGTCCTGCGAGTACCCTCCTGGACGATGTAGACACTTGTTCCAAAGTCTTGTGTACACATGCACATTCGCAGCTGTCAAGCAAAAAAGACGAGAAGGCGGCAAACGGGAGATGGGTTCTTGACGGGGGAGGGAGGCCGTGATCTACTAGAGAAGTGCGAAAAAGCCCTAGCGACTCGGCGCCCGGTGCCTGGCGACTCGGCGCGAGCCCTAGCTGTTCGGCACCCGGTGCCTGGCGACTCGGCGCGAGCCCTCGCTGTTCGGCGCCGGTATGGATAATCAGTAGTTCGGGTGCGACACGAGGTCGTCGATGTAGCTGTAATGCCGTCGGAGGATGGACCTTACTTGCTGTTCTGCCAGGCGTATCCTACCGGGACGTGCGTCGTTGGTAACGACGAGGTGCGAAGCTCCCGGGACAACGTAAC
>JBBRLG010000385.1:0-7408 GCA_038231495.1 Gemmatales bacterium
GCTTGCCGACGATGACCTCGATGATGCCTTCGTGCTGCCCCGGTTCGTACCGGTCGGGACGGTGGAGGAGGATAACGGTGTCCGCATCCTGCTCCAAGCTGTTGTGAGCAAGCACGTCGGCCGCGACAAAGTTGTGCGGCCCGGGCACAGTCAAGTCGAAGACTTCATCCTCTCCATCCGGTGTTATGGATAGGATCCGATCCCAATACACATCGCTGGCGGCCAATGCCGCGAGGGTTTCTTCCCCGCCAACGGCACAGGCAACTCGTATCAACCGTTCTCTGCTGACATTTTGTTTGTACAGTCCCGTCCCCGCGAAAGCCGTGCCGAGACTGCGCTGTAGTTGTCGCATCGTAATGCTGTTGCGCTTCATGGCGGGAACAACATACAGCATCCACATACTTCTCGGCACCACGTCCCGGTTGGTCTTAGCCGGGCGGCCGTGCAGCCATTGCCGACACTGTTCCAGGGCGGCAGACTTGTAAGCGCCCACCGTACCGATGGTGTCGGCGAAATTCACAAGGTCGGCGTGTCCCATCACCATGACATAAAACTGTACACGCCCCTTCTCTCCCTGGTCCCTGGACCGCAGGACGGCGTTTATTCCTAATCGTAGAAGGAGCGACTGCACGTCTCGCGCCAGTACTTCGCTGCTGGAAGCATAATAAAAGGCAGGGTAGGGAGTGCTGCCCTGCGGCGGCCGAATGCAGCCGTCGGTCACCCACAGGTGGCGCAAGAAGGTGGCAACGATTTCACGCGACTGCTGGAACACCGCGTCCGGCACCCGCTTTTCCCAGGAGCGCAGGCCGAACACGCCGAGTCCGTCAAGCCAAGCCGCGACCGGATTGCGCCGCCCGTGCGTCAACCGCGCGGAGGCGGAAAGGTAAACTTGATACCAACTCCGTTCCGGGTTAACGCGCGGCTGCACTCCGGCGCCGAAAACGGCGCGTGCGAGATCAACCACGGTCTGGGCCAGGTCCGGCTCGCGTGTCGTATACTGAATAGTGTGTCGGGGTAGCGTGCAACCGTCGCCGATGAGGTGTCCGAGCAAAGCAACTTCCGCCGCCGTCAGGGTGGCGTCGGCGGGACAGGGGATGGTGCGCGGCACGGCAAGGCAATCGTCGGCCTTCAGTTCGTCGAGTCGCTGCCAGCCGTGCAACGTGCGGAACTTGTGATTCGCCGTCGCGCGAATCGTTCGCCCCAGGCGCGTCGTCAAGCGAAACACCGGTTTTCGCCCTGTGCCAAACGCGTGGCTAACCTCCGCCGGCTTTAACTTCATGCTCACTTCGTCAAGCGCCCAGACCGCAACGTTGGAGCGTCCGACGAGGTCTCGGATCGGCAGCCGCGCTCCGGTGTCGGCCAGTGTCACGAGGGTGTCACCCGCCAAACAGCCGCTTTCGCGCAAATCCGCCAAGCGCGGCCGGTGGTCTTGACGGTCTTCCGACGAGCGATTGACCTGGGCCAGCGCCACGACGGGAATGTTCAACTCACGCGCCAGGAATTTGAGCCGCCGGCTGATCTGCGCCACCTGCTCCTGGCGCGGGTCACGGCGGTTGTCCGGCTCGATCAGTTGCAAGTAGTCGATAACGACAATCTTGATGCCTTGCCGTAGTTTCAGCCGACGGGCGTTGGCCGCGATGCGCAGCATGTTCTGGGCCGGCGTGTCGTCGATGAACAGCTTGGCGTCTTTCAAGAGGCCGCCGGCTTCCATCAGCTTGTCGATGTCGTCGGAGTTGAGGCGGCCCTTGCGCAGCTTGTGACTGTCCACGCGCGCCTGGCAGACGAGCAGCCGTTCGGCCAACTCGATGCGGGCCTGTTCGAGACTGACGAAGAACGCCGGCAGCCGCTCGTCCACGACGATATTACGGATAATGTTGAGTGCAAATGCCGTTTTTCCGACTGACGGGCGTGCCGCGACGATGACCAGTTCGCTGTTGTGCAGGCCCGCCGTGATTTCGTCCAGGTCGAGATAGCCGGTCGGAATGCCGGTGTTCGTCGCCTCGCCGAGCGCCTGCTGGTCGATCCGCTGGAACGCATCCTGGATCGCTTCGGCCAGCGTGTACGTTTGGCCGATGATGCCGTTGGCGGCGATCTCGAAGATTTTGCGCTCCGCGGACTGCATCATCTCGTCGGCGGGCTGCACCTGGTCGTAAGCGTCGCGCAGAATCTCAGTGCTCGTGTGGATCAGGCTGCGCACGAGGCTGCGGTCGCGGACAATCTTGGCGTAGTACTCGGCGTTGGCTGCGGTCGGGGAGGAGTCCCACAGTTCGACGAGGTAGGCGTAGCCGCCGATGTCTTCGATCTGGCCGCGCTGGTTCAATTCCTCGGCCAGGACGACGTAATCGACGGGCTGGCCCTTGTCGTACAAGTGCGTCATCGCGGAATAGATTTTTTGGTGCGCGTCGGCGTAAAAGTGTTCGGCGCGGAGGATGAGAATAACATCGCCGATGATGCCGTTGTCGCGTAACATGCTGCCGAGGACGGACCGTTCCGCTTCGCGGTTTTGCGGCGGCAGGCGGTCGGGGCCTTCTTTCTCCGGCGGCATGGCTCCACCTCCTGTGGTGCTGCGCAGTCCGTTGTCCGTTGTCCGTTGTCCGTTGTCCGTCGTCCAGCTGTATTTGCAACGGACAACGGACGACGGACGACGGACCAATTGCTACTTCTTCTCTTGCGCCTTGATGACCGCGACCTTCACTTCGGTCTCGATTTCGTGGCCGAGGTTCAGCTTGATGGCGTACACGCCCGTTTCCTTGATCGGGCCTTCGAGCTTGACCATTTCCGGGTCGATCGGCATGCCCTTGGCGACCAGGCCGCGAGCGATCTCCGGCACGCCGACCGAGCCGTACAGGTGGCCCTCGTCGTTGGCATTGGCCTCGATCGTGATGCCGGCCATGTTCGCCAGCTGGGCCGACAGCGCCTTGAGGTCGGCGACGCGGGCGTCTACGGCCTGGCGGACCCGGATTTTGAACCGATCCAACAGCCGGAGGTTGTGGGCCGTCGGCACGGTCGCCATGCCGCGCGGCACCAGGTAGTTGCGGCCGTAGCCGGCCTTGACCTCGACCACGTCGCCCTGTTGGCCGAGGTTGGCGACGTTCTCGGTCAGCACCAGCTGCATGCCGCCGTGCTTGCCCTTGAGGATCTGGTTGCGCTGCTTTCGCTTCATGGTCATGGTTGGCCTACTGTACTAGCGGTTCGGCCCGTTCGCGTCAGAACGGGATGTCGTCTTCGGGAGTCTTGCCGCCGCGGGACGGCTCGTCGTGTTCGGGTTCGTCCTCGTAAGTCGGCTCCGCCGCCGGGCGTCGGGCGGGCGGTGGCGGGGCGGCGGCGTTCATGCCACGGGCCGGGCGGGCGGGCGCGCCGCCTTCACTGTTGCTGTTGCCGCCGTCCGCACGCGGTTCGAGGAACTGCACGTCGTTCAACAACAGCTTCATCTTGGAACGCTTTTCGCCGGTGGTCTTGTCGTCCCACTTGTCGAGAACCAGGCTGCCTTCGATGTACGCCTGGTGTCCCTTGTGCAAATACTGTTCGACCAGGTCTGCTAACTTGCGGCCCGGCTCGCGGTTGAACGCGTCCACGTCGATGAAGACCGGATCGTCTTCATACTGGCCGGTTTGTTGATTCTTCTTCCGGTTGTTGACGGCGAAGCCGAACTTCGCGACTTTGCCGCCGTTCGAGAACGTCCGCACTTCCGGGTCGCGTGTCAAGCGCCCGATCAGCATTACTTTGTTGAGGTTCGCCACGGGAACATCTCCTGCGCAAGTAAGAGTCAGCCACCGGACTGCACTCTAACCTCTGTCCCTCAAGCGATGCAAGCTTGGTAGCGAGATTTGCCGCTTGCGGCGTTGCATTTTTCGGCCCTGCAAAGCCGCAAGCGGCAAAGACCCTGCTAATCCCGCCCTTCGTCGCGCCGGCGGCCGCCCCGGTCGCCGCCCCGACGGCCGCGGTCCATGTCGCCGCCGCCCATCATGTCGTCTTCCGGCGGCGGCTCGTTGACCGTTTGCAGCGCGACCGCGTGCTCGTCGCGCGCCATCGTCAGCATCGCCTCGACGTGCTTGGGATCGACGTGCAACACCAGCGACCGCAGCACCGTTTCGTTCAGCGCCACGTCGTGTTCGATCTTGGCAACGTTCGTGCCCTCGGTGCGGAAGAAGGTCAGGTAATACAGACCCTTCTTGTGGCCCTTGATCGGGTAGGCCAGCCGACGGTCGTCCCAGGGACGGCTGGCGAGCATCTCGGCATGGTTGCGCTCCAGCAGGTCTTGCAGCTGCTTCGCGGCCGCGCCCGTGTCGCCGGCTACCTTGTTAGTGTCCAGCAGGAACATGCACTCGTAAACGTTGGCTGCCATTCGGTGACTCACTCGCTCAAACGGATGGTGGTGTTATCCCTGAGGGGCACGATTCCGATCCTGCCCCACGCCGTCAGTCCGGGTCTTTGGCCGTTCCGACATTGTATTGATTCATGCACGCCCCGACGCCCCGCAGCGCCCAGACGACGACGGCCTGGGCCGCCTTCAATTCCGCGTCCCGAATTAGGTCGCGCTCGCCGGCGCGAAACCGGCCCAACACGTGATCGACGGCCCCTTCCTTCGGGGCATCGACGCCGATCCGCAGCCGGGCGTACTCGACGCTACCCAGGTGTTCCTGGATGTTGCGGAGGCCGTTGTGCCCGCCGTGCGTCCCCTTGGCCCGGACCCGCAGCTTGCCCAACGGCAAGTTGATGTCGTCGCAGACCACCAGCAGGTCGGTCAACGGCAGCTGGTAAAAGTCCAGGAGCTGTCGGACGGGCCGCCCGCTCAGGTTCATGAACGTTTCCGGCTTGACGAGGAGGATTTTCTCGGCGTCCTCGATCAATTCGGCGACCTGCGACTGGTAGCGGCTCTGGAAGCGCCCGCAGCGCGGCCCGGCCGCCAACAAGTCGATCACGTCGAAGCCGACGTTGTGCCGCGTCCCCTCGTAGTTCCTGCCCGGATTACCCAGCCCGACGACGACTTTCATCCGACTTACTCGGCCGCCGCTTCTTCGTCCCCGGCCTTGCGCCCGATGATTTCGGGTTCGGCCTGGTCGATCGGTGCCGCGCCGGCTTCGGTTTCGGACTGCGGCACGGTCAGGTGGACGACGACGGCGTCGGCGTCGTCGAGCGCCTTGACGTCCGCCGGCAATTGCAGGTCGCGGACGTGGATGGCGGTACCTATTTGCAGGGCCGCGATGTTGACGCGGATCGACTCCGGCACCGCGACGGCCAGGCATTCGACGTGCAAACTGTGGAGCGGTTGATCGAGGACGCCGCCGGCCGCGACGCCGGGGGCGATGCCGCGCAGCTCGATCGGGACGTGGATTTCAATGCGCTCGTCGAGCGCGACGCGCTTGAGATCGACGTGCAGCACGTCCTTGCCGAGGTGGTCCCACTGCACCTCGCGGATTTGGGCCTTCTGCACGCCGCCGTCCATCTTGAGATCGACGATCTGGGCCTTGTGGCGCAGGATCGCTTGGACTTCGTCGCCGGACAGCGACACCGAGATGGTTTGTTCCTTGTGGCCGTAGATCACGGCAGGAATGCGCCCGGCCTTGCGCAGCTTGCCGGCGCTGCGGCTGCCCCGTCCGTCACGCTTTTCGACCGTCAGTACCTCGGCGTCTGCCATGTTCGTTCTCGGTGCCAAAACAAAAAGGAACACCAAAGCCGCGGCCGGTGTCCCGGTTCGTAACGGAAAGGTGGTATTATTTCAGGCGCGACAGCAAGTGGCAAGGCCACAAGGCAAATTTTACCGGCCGACCTCACGCCAACACTTTCTTCACGACGTTGCCATGCACGTCCGTCAGCCGGAAGTCGCGGCCCTGGAACTTGTACGTCAACCGCGCGTGGTCGATGCCGAGCAGGTGCAGGATCGTCGCGTTCAGGTCGTACACCTCCACCGGATCGCGGACGATGTTGTACGAGAAGTCGTCCGTCTCGCCGTGCGTCACGCCCGCCTTGACGCCACCGCCCGCCATCCAGATCGTGAAACAGCGCGGGTGGTGGTCGCGGCCGTAATTCTCCGCGGTCAGTTCGCCCTGCGAGTAAACCGTCCGGCCGAACTCGCCGCCCCAGATGACCAGGGTGTCGTCGAGCAGGCCGCGCTGCTTCAAATCCAGGAGCAGCGCCGCCGACGGCTGGTCGGTGTCGCGGCACTGGTTGCGGATCTGGGCGGGCAGGTTGCCGTGATGGTCCCAGCCCATGTGGTAAAGCTGAATGAAGCGGACGCCGCGCTCCGCCAGCCGCCGGGCGAGTAGGCAGTTGGCCGCGTAACTGCCCGGCTTTTTCACGTCGGGGCCGTACATGTCGAGAACTTTCGCCGGCTCCTTCGAGACGTCGGTCAGGTCGGGCACCGACGTTTGCATGCGGTAACCCATCTCGTACTGGGCCACGCGCGTGAGGATTTCCGGGTCTTGGGTCTCCTGGTAGCGGAGTCTATTGAGATCGCCAATGTCGTCGAGCATCTGCCGGCGCGTCGGCGACGACAGACCTTCGGGGTTGTCGAGGTACAGCACCGGCTCCTTGCCGCCGCGCAGCTTGACGCCCTGGTAGCGCGTCGGCAAAAAGCCGCTGCCCCACAGGCGGTCGTAGAGCGGCTGGTCCGTGCCGCCGCGCGACAGCAGCACGACGAACGCCGGCAAATCCTGGTTCTCGCTGCCCAGGCCGTAGGCGGCCCACGCGCCCATGCTCGGCCGGCCCGCGAGTTGCGAACCCGTCTGCACGAACGTGATCGCCGGGTCGTGATTGATCGCCTCGGTCTGCACCGACTTGATAAGACAAATTTCGTCCACGATCTTGCCCGTGTGCGGCAGCAACTCGCTCAGCCAGGTGCCGCTCTTGCCGTGCCGGGCAAACTTGAAGATCGACGGCGCAACGGGAAAGCTCTTTTGGCCGGAGGTCATGGTCGTGAAGCGCTGGCCCATGCGCACCGAGTCGGGCAGGTCGATGCCGCGTTTTTCCTTCAGGTCGGGCTTGTAGTCGAACATATCCATCTGCGAAGGCGCGCCGGACTGAAACAGGTAGATGACGCGCTTGGCCTTCGGCTTGAAGTGCGGCAGACCGGGCAATGCGCCGGTATCGGCAGCCCGCGCCTGATCGCGACCGAGCAGACAGCCGAGGGCCATCGCGCCGAGGCCGACGCCGGTACGTTTCAGGAAGAGACGGCGGTTGAGTTGTTGGGCGTGTTGGTATGCGTTCACGGGGGTGATTCTCATTGGGGCGGCTACCGATTCTATTAAACAATTTGCAGGTTCACATTAGTCTGCACTTTCCGGAAAAATATTGCAGAAGGGTGGCGTGAAGTTCGGGTAGCGAAGAGCCGGAGCCCCCTGCCAAGATGTTGTTGCGAAACGACATCCGCAAGGAGATCCGGCGATGCCATTATGGACGATCCCCACCC
>JBBRLG010000386.1:0-7346 GCA_038231495.1 Gemmatales bacterium
CGCCCTTCCGGGGGTGTTGGTTCGGCGTTTGCACTTCTGGGGGGGGGGGTGCGGGGGGGGGGGGGGGCTCGTCACCCACCTGCAGCCGTGCCTGCCGCGCCCCCCACCCCCCCCCCCGCCCCCCCCGACACCCGATCTTGTTTGCTCTATACCTTGACCTTTTTACCTTGTACTGTGTTCGCAGCAAGGGAGCGCATTGTTCAGGGGCCGTGTGGGTCATGGAACGAGTCACGGAAATCCTGGTGGACGCCCTGCGGCGGGCGCTGGCCGAACCGGTCGAACACCGCCTGTACAAGAGCGGCAAACTCGACGGCCTGTTCGCCGGCCGCGCCGGGATCAACGGCGACGCCGCGACCACCGGCCTGCGCGACGGGCTGTTTGAAATCGCCCGCACCGAGGCGAAGGGCAAGACGACCATCGACTGGGTGCGGCTCACGCCCTGCGGCGTCGAGTTTTTGCACGAACACGAATCGCCCGTCCACGCCCTGCACGAGTTGCGCGACAGTTTACGCAGCAACCAGAAGGCCATTCCGCTCTGGCTCGGCGACATGCGGGCGGGTTTGCAGGCGCTCGACGGCCGACTCACCGCCGACGCCGAGAAGTGGACGCAACGACTCGACGCGCTAACCCGCCGGGTCGAGGAAACGTTGAAGCGCATCGAGGCGACGCTGCCGTTGTTGCCAGCCGAGGTTGCCGAGGCGGTGCCGTGGGGCATCGACGCGCTGAACTATCTCGACCGGCGGCGCAACGGCGGCGCGCCGCACGATTGCGCCCTGCCGGAACTGTTCGCCGCGCTGGCGTACCAACACCCCGGCCTGTCGGTGACGGCGTTCCACGACGGCTTGCGGCGGCTGCACGAACGGCGGGCGCTGCGCTTGCAACCGGCCAACGGCGCGGGCGACCTGCCGCAGCCGGAATACGCCCTTTTGGACAGCGGCAAAGTATTCTATTTCGCCGCCCGCTGACGCCGGCACCGTTCGCAAGTCATATCTTAGCTGCAAGCGAACTCCCGCCATTCCACGAGACGTATTCGGATGACCGCGAACGTGGACACGCCCAACCCGCACATCCTGCTGGGCCGGCTGCGCGACAACATCGCCGCCGTGTTCCTCGGCAAGCCCGAAGCGATCCAGATGACGCTCGTCGCCCTGCTCGCCGAGGGGCACCTGCTGCTCGAAGACGTGCCCGGCGTCGGCAAGACGCTGCTCGCCAAGGCGGTCGCCCGCAGCCTGTCGTGCGCGTTCAACCGCATCCAGTTCACGCCGGATCTGCTGCCCAGCGACCTGCTCGGCACCAGCATTTACCACCAGGGAACCAGCACGTTCATCTTCCAGCCGGGGCCGGTCTTCACGAACGTCGTCCTGGCCGACGAGATCAACCGCGCCACGCCGCGCACCCAGAGCGCGCTGCTCGAAGCGATGAGCGACCGGCAAGTAACCGTGGACGGCCAGACGCGGCCGCTCGGCGCGCCGTTCTTCGTGCTCGGCACCCAAAACCCTTACGAATTCGAGGGCACCTACCCGCTGCCGGAGAGTCAGCTCGACCGTTTTCTAATGCGGCTGCACGTCGGCTACCCGGATCGCGAGGCGGAGAAACGCATCCTCACCGGCCACCGCACCGGCGAGCCGATCAACCAGCTGCAACCCGTGCTGTCGGTGGCCGAGGTGCTGTCCCTGCAACAGTCGGTTCGCCAGATCCGCGTCGAAGACAGTTTGACCAACTACTTACTTGAAATCATCCACGCCACACGCGACCACCGCAACCTGTACCTGGGCGCCAGCACGCGCGCCGCGCTGTCGCTGTACCGGGCGGCGCAGGCATGCGCCTTGGTCGAGGGCCGCGATTACGTCGTGCCCGACGACGTGAAAATCTTGGCCGTGCCGGTGCTGGCGCATCGCATCCTGCCGAAAGCGGCGCAACCCGGCGGCAGTGCCGAGCAGTCCGAAGAGATCGTCCGCGGCATCGTTGCGCAGGCGGCGATTCCCGTTTGATGGTCACGACGACGAATCGCCGCGAGACCCCTCGGGAGCGAGGAACCGCATGCAACCCCCGCCCGCCTTCCGGTCTACCACGCCGAATGAACTCGGCCGCGCCCAGGCCACCACCTGGGGCGGCACCAGCCGCGTCGCCGGTTGGGTCGCCTTCGCCGTCGCCGTGGTCAGCATTCCGGTCGCCTTTCTCTTCGGCACCCTCACGACCCTGGCCGTGCTTGCCCTGGCCGGCACCTTTCTCGTTTCCATGATCTACCTGCCGCGCAGGCTCCGGTTCCCCCGCGCCGGCATGTTGTGGGGTATGCTCTCGGTCGTCCTCCTCATTGCCGGGTTCGTAGGGATGTACAATGAAATCAACCTGCTCGTCTGGCCCGCCTACGCCGGCGTCGCCCTCATCCTGATCAACGGCCTCGCGGTCGGCTGGGGATTGGAAAACCTCCGCGCCCGTCGGCACGTCCTCCAGCCGATCTTCGCGCAGACGCCGTTCCTCGTCGAGGTCGAATTGTTTAACCCGTCGCCGCGCGACCTGTGGGGCGTCAAGGTCGTCGAGAAGGGGTCCACGCATTCGCAGCCGAACTTCTGCGTCCGGCTCGAAGGCCGCGGCCGCCGAACGTATCGCCACGAGGTGACGCTGCCCTACCGCGGCACCTACTTCTGGGCGCCGCTCATCGTCAGCAGCGCCTACCCGTTCGGCCTGGTCGAGCGCCGCCTGCTGGTGCCTCCCGCGGAGAAAACCCTCGTGCTGCCGGCGCTGGGTAAACTGCACCGCGGCAAGCTGCGGCGTTTCCTCCGCGGCGCCGACCCGCGAAATCTGCGCATCCGCCAACGGCCCAAGGTGCATCGCGCCGCCCAGGACGAGTTTCACGGCCTGCGCCCCTACCGCCCCGGCGACAGCCCGCGCCTGATCCACTGGCGCACCTCGGCCCGCCGCGGCGAACTGATGGTGCGCGAGTTCGAGGATTTGCCGAGCGAGAACCTGCTGCTGGTGTTCGACTCGACGCTGGTGCTGGACGAGGAAGACCTGGTGCCGACGGAGCGCGTGGCCGACCGCCGTTGGCTGCGCGAGCAGTTCGAGCAGGCGGTCAGCCTCGTCGCGACGATCGCCTGGGACTGGTGCCGCCGCCGGGGCAACCGCCTGGTTTTCGCGTTCGTGGGCAAGACTACGGTGGTTTTCGACGGCCCGACGAGCCTGGCGCACGGCTACACGGTGCTGGAGTTTTTGTCCCGCTGCCGGCCGAACCGCGTCCACGGCACGCCGAGTCGGGAAGAGGTCGAGGACGGCATGAAGGTGATTACCGGCTGGCTGCGGTCCAAACCGATGCCGGCCTACAGTGCCCTTATCGTGACCGTCGAAGCCAGCGCGTTGGTCGAACCGCTGCAAACCGCGCTGAACCGCCCGGTCAGCTGGGTGGACGTGACGACGCTGAGCCGCCTCGATTTTTACGAAGCGCCGGCCTATATTCCGTGGGAAGAGTGAACCGGAGTGGGAGGGGAGCCGACGATGCGCATTAACCGTTGGTACGTCTTGCTGAGCGCCGTGGTCCTGGCCCTCGCGAACCTGGCCGTGCCGTTCGGGCTGGCCGCGCAGGACTACTCCGCTGCGGTGTATCTCCTCGTGTCGTGCGTCCTGGCCGTGCTGACGTTCTTCCTGGCGAACAGCGAAAACCGCTGGCGCTTTCCCTGGTGGACCATGCTGGGCCTGGGCACCATCGTCGTCGTGCTCGCCATCTGGCTCGAAGTCCTGGACAAGGCGGCTGCGAATTTCGCCGGCGTCGCCACGCACGGCGTCTTGCCACGGATCTACTTTTTCCTGACGCTTCAAGCGCTCTTGCTCGTCAAGCTGACGGGGCCGAAAACGCCGCTCGACTTCTGGCTCGAACAGGGCGTCGGCTTCGTGTTCGTATTGTTCGGTTGCCTCGTGTGCAAGGACGCGGGTTTCAGCGCGCTGCTCCTGCTTTACATCGGCACTGCGGTCGCCGCCCTGACGCTGTACCACTTCCGCCGACGGCAGGAGGCCGAGGCGGTGTGCCGGGTCCATGTGACGGTGCGCCCGGTCCGCGCGCCGACGCCGGAACTTGGGAGCCAGCCGCGCGTCCGCGGATTGCTGGGGTGGGGGTTGCTCGTCGTACCGTTGGTGGTCCTGCTGTTTTTGTTCGTGCCGCGGCCCGACCTGATTTGGGGCGATGGCGTGGGCGTCGCGCCGTTCGGCGACGGCATGGACTTGAACCGCACGGGCCGCGTCAAGCTGGGCACCCACACGGCCTTCACCGTGGTCGTGACGGACGACAAGCACCGACCCGTGGCAAACCTGTCGGTCATTCAGCGCTGGCGCGGCGCGGTGTTCGCGGACTACCGGTCGGGCCGCTGGTATCCGCCGCAGAAGGCCTGGGCGACCGCCGAGACGACGGGGCCGCGCAACGACAACCTGGCCGCCAAACCCGGCGAACGGCAGTTCGCCTTCACCGTGAGCGTGAAACTGGCGGGCGGATTGCTCCTGGCCGAGCCGGTCGTGCCGCTGCCCGGCCGCATTCAGTTGCGCACTGCGCCGTGGGCCGGTTACCCCTCGTTTTACCCCAACACCGCGACGCTCGAACCGCCGCTAGGGAGCGCCAAGGAAGTTCAACCATGCAACTACACGCAGGTCGCGACCGTTGGCACCGACCCGGACCGGGCGCCGGCGTTCGGCATCGACCCCAACGTCTTCCGGAAGGAGGCACTCCTTATCCCGCCCGGCATCCGCACCTACACGACGACGACGCTGCACGACCTGGCCGGGCAAGAGCTGTACGGCCTGAACGAGTGCGACCTGGAAGGCGAGGGCGACCGGGCGCGCGACCTGACGCCGCGGGCCTCGGTCCGCGGCGAGCGCGTGGCCGTCGCGCTGACGCAGTATTTGAACTCCTCGCGCGACTTCGCCTACTCGCTGGACCGAGCGCGCTTCGACAAGAAGCTCGACCCGACCGAGGATTTTCTGGTGAACGTCCACCAGGGGCATTGCGAGCGTTTTGCCAGCGGGCTGGCGCTGATGTTGCGGGCGGAGGGAGTGCCGGCGCGGGTGGTGGTCGGCTTCCGCGGTTGTGAACCCAAGGGGGGCGGCAATTTCCTCGTGCGCCAAGACACGGCCCATGCCTGGGTGGAGGCGCTGGTGCCGCCGAAGGGTACGGCGGCGCTCGGCAGTGCCGTGGGCTGTCCGGGCTGTGACTACTGGCTGAAGAACCAGGCCCAGCCCGAATGGCTCACGCTCGACCCGACGTCGCCGTACCCGCCGCCGCGGCCGGCGTCGACGGGCGGCGGTTGGTTTTCGGCCTTCCTGACGTGGATCAGCACCTGGTGGGGCGGCCTGGGCACGTCCAATTGGTCGTTCAACCCCGTAAACTTCGACGGCCACACGCAGGCAGATTTTCTCAGCTGGGCCGCGGCGAACTTGCCTTACCTGCTGGTGGTTGTGCTGGTGCTGCTGGTGCTGGTCTACCTGGTGCGGTCCCTGCTGCAACGGTTCGGGCTGACCGCCCCGGCGACACCAGTGGCCGAGCCGTTTTACCAGCGGCTGCTGCAACTGCTGGCGTGGCATCGCGGCCTGGAACCCCAACCGGCGCAGACGCCGCGCGAGTTCGGCGCGGCCGCGGCCGAGGTGCTGGCGTCCGAACCCGCCGCGCACGCGGTGGCCGGCGTGCCCGCGTGGGTCGTCGAATTGTATTACCGCGTCCGCTTCGGCGGCCGGCCGCTGGCGGCGGAGGAGCAGCGCGCGGTGGACGGGCGATTAGAAGAGTTGAAGGCAGGGCTAAAATAGAGGCGCTGCCGCTTGCGGCTGAGCGCTCACCCGGAGGCGGCGCATGACGGACCACGACCAGCGCTTCAAGGTGTTGCCGCTTGCTGCTGTGGGAGTGTGTCGAAGCGTACTCCGAACTGGACGAACAGCAGCAAGGGGTGTACAAGGAGTTATTGCAGACGGATCAATACAAGGAGATCGAAACGATGGCCGTAACCACGTTTGAGAAGGGGATGGCGGCGGGACTGGCAAAAGGCCGCGAACAAGCCAGGCGCGAAACAGCCCGTCTTTTTTTAGAGCACCGTTTTGGAGCTTTGCCCGCTCCGGTCCTCGACCGATTGGACGCGTGGCCCGCGGAGCGATTGGAGGAATTGCTACTCGCCGTTATAGACGCCAAGTCTTTGCGCGAACTCGGACTTGAAGATTGAACAGTGCCCGGAGTGCTATCCTTCTGGTCGCAAAACGTCTCGCAGCGCCTGCTCCGGTGCGAACGTCCGTTCCTTCTCCGCCGCGTGCCGGCGAAACCACGCGGACACCAGCAACACGCCGTCAATTTCATCTGCCGTCGGCGGCGTCACGCGCCCACGCCGCTTGCCGTACACCGTCTGCAACGCCGCATGCGCCCGGAAGCGCGTTGCCTCGTCCGCCGGCGCCGCGGTCACGCCTTGCACCCGACCCTGGTCGATCAGGTACCACAGCCCCGGCCCCTCGTGGCTCAGCGGCGCATAAATAAACGATTGCCGGGCCGCCTCGCGTAACCGTTGCAGGTGGTTGTTCAGCCATTGCAATACTTCGAGCTTGTCGCGCAGGGCGGCGGCACGCTCGAACAACAGGGCCACGCTCGCTTCGGCCATCTGGCTTTCAAGAACGGTCAACGGCGACGGGTCGCGCCCGTCCAGGAACGTCAGCGCGTCGCGCACCTGCGTCTTATACTCCGCACGCGAACAGACCGCGGCGCACGGCGCTAAACACTGGCCAATTTCGTGGCGCAGGCAGCCGGGCGCGCGCAACACCGGAAACAGCTCCGCCTGGTCGGCGAACACCATCTCCTGGGCTTGCGGGCAGTCGCGCAGGCGGAACCAGTCGTTGAGCCGCCGGGCCGCGTCGGTCGCCCGCGCGCCGGCCGGCACCGGGCCGAAAGTGAACTTCGCCGTCGCGGGCGGTCGCGCCGCCAGGAAGACATACGGCGCCGGCGGCCGGCCGACGCACAGGTACGTCCGCCGGTAGCGGCGCGGCTGGCCCTGGACGTTGCTGCGCGGCTGCCAGCGGCGGATCAATTCCAGTTCGCGCACGAGGGCGGCAAATTCGCTCGGCGCGGGTTCCCAGACGATGGTGCGCGTGTGTTCGAGGATGCGGCCGGCTTTCGGGTCGCGGCTGTTGGGCCGGAAGTAACTCAGGAGGCGCGCGCGGAGACACTTGGCCTTGCCGACGTAGAGCAGTTCGCCGGCCGCGTCCACCATGCCGTAGACGCCGGGCCGGCGCGGGCCGTGTTTGCGCACCTTGTCGCGCAGGCGCGTGGCACGCCTGCCGTTGACGACGACCAGCGGCGGCACCTCGGCGATCGGAGCCAGCGCCAGCGGCCCGAA
>JBBRLG010000387.1:0-7344 GCA_038231495.1 Gemmatales bacterium
AGCCTGAAGCGCAAGCGAAGGACTATCCTTCGATTGCGCTTCAGGCTTGTGTCAAACCGGGACCTGGTTCAAAAGCGGCCCGCGCGCGGCAACCAGTGGAATTCGTTTCATTCACCCACCCACACACCCCCCCGAACGAATTCCTCAAGGTGGAACTTCTGGCTGGGAAAAGACTTAAAGCATTCGTTCCGGGTGGCGCCCCAGCGCCACGTCATTGCACAAAGGTTGCTTCCTTTGCCACCCGCGTTTGAACCAGGCCCAAACCGGGCCGCGTTGCGTATAACGGTTCCGTTTCGGATTTCGGATTTGGGATTTCGGAGTTTTGAATTTTCAATACCCCTTCGCCTTGTCCACCACACAAAGCAGCGGCTCGCCCGCGACGAAGCGCCGGACGTTCTCGCGGAACAGCCGCCATTGCCGGTCGTCGGCTTCCGGCGACTTGCCGCCGGTGTGCGGTGACAACACGACGTTTTCCCTGCCCGCCAGCGGACTGTCGCCCGACACCGGCTCCGGGTCGGTCACGTCCAGGCCCGCCCCCGCGAGTTGCTTGGCTTCAAGCGCCTTGAGCAGTGCCGGCGTCTGCACCAGGCCGCCGCGCGCCACGTTGATGAGGTACGCCGACTTTTTCATTGCAGTGAATTGCTTCGCGCCCATCAGGCCGCGCGTCTCGTCGGTCAGCGGACACGCCAGCACCACCACGTCGGCCTGCGGCAACAGGTCCATCAGCTTGGCCGGCTGGTCCAGGCTGAAAACGTAATCGGGCCGCGGCATGTCCTTCGGATCGACGGCCAGGACGCGCATGCCGAAGGCGTTGGCCCGCCGGCTCACCTGGTTGCCGATGCCGCCGAGGCCGACCACCAGCATCGTCTTGCCGTGCAGTTCTTCCGGTACGACTTCCTTGACCGGGGGTGCCGGGCCGTCGCCGGTCCATTTTTTCGGTTGCCCTTCAATGACTTTGCGTGTCAGCGTCAGCAACAGGGCGAACGCCTGGTCCGCCGCCGGCGGGCCGGAAATGCGCTGCGTGTTCGTCATGACAATGGAACTATCTTTCAACTCCTTGGACAGTTCGTTTTCGATCCCGGCGTGGCCGGCTTGAATCCAGCGCAGGCTTTTACCCGCCTTCACCAAATCCGCCGTGCAGTAGCCGAGTACCGCGTCCGCGTCGCCGACGACCTTGGCTGCGTCCGCCGCATTCTTGGCCGGGATGAACTCGACCTCCGGCGCAATCCGCTTTAATTCTTCGAGCCGTGCCGGCATCAGGCCCGCCGGCACGACGATGCGCCGCGGCACCTTCCAGCCGGGATCGTCCTTCTTCGGCGACGGCCCTTCGTAGATGCCGAAGTCTTCCACCAAGTCATAAGGCATCGTCCGGCCCGTCAGCTCGTCGTAAACGTACTTGACGTTCGCCCCGGTCGGTTGCACGCCAGTCCATTCCTTGTACCAGGGGAAGTCGATTTTCTTGCCGATCTCCTCGGCGTCCTGCTTGGCCGCGATGCCCTTCTGGACGAATTGCCGCAGTTCGACGAAGTAACGCTTCTGCTTCTCGAACAGGTCCCGGCCCGCGACGGGGCCGTGACCGGGACAGACCATTTTCACGTCGAGCTGCTGCATCCGTTCGACGGCGCGAATCCAGGACGCGGAGTCGGAATGGCCCATGAAGTTGTAAGCCCCGTTGACGCAGGCGTCGCCGGTGCAGAGGATTTTGTGCTTGGGCAAATACGCCACGGCGTCGCCGGCGGTGTGGGCGTGGCCGAGGAACAGAAACTCGACGCGCTGCTTGCCGTCGTCCAGCACCAGCTTGTCGTCGAAGATAACGTTGGGCACCTTGAGCGTGCTGTTGGCCACATCCTTACGGCCCATCGGACCTTTGCCGGCTTCTTCAAACTCCTTGGGGCCGTTGCTGCGCAAGAGCCGCGCACAATTGGCCTGGGCGATGACGCTGGCGCCGGCCTTGCCGAACACGGCGTTGCCGTAGGCGTGGTCGCCGTGGTGGTGCGTGTCGAAGACGTAGCGGATCGGCTTGTCGGTGGTCTTCTTGATGGCTTCGATCACGTCGCCGGCCTCCTTGGGGAAGTTGGCGTCGATGACGACGACGTAGTCCTCGAACACGACCCAGACGTTGTTGCTGCCGCCGAAGACGATCTTGTCGTCGGTGGCGCTGATGGCCGAGTAGCGGAAGAAGACGCCGGGCGCGACCTCCTTCACGTCGTTGAACTTCATCTGCGGCAACTCGTCCGCGGCATTGGCCGGCCGCGACGCGAGGAGCACAACCACGGAAGCGAGCAAGAAGAAAATGCGACGCATGGACACTCTCCCCCAGAAGATGAAACCACGGAAGACACGGAAAACACGGAAAAAAGACAGGAAATCAGGCAAATGCATGAGCCTTCACCCCGGTGCAGACAGTTGGCATTCTTGCCTTTTTTCCGTGTTTTCCGTGTCTTCCGTGGTTTTAATCCCGTAACGCCCGGCCGGTCAGGTGCAGGAAGACCCGCTCCAGGTTCGGTTCCTCGATTTGCAAACCGTCCAGCGCGACGTGCGACTCGCTCAGCGCCGCCACCAGCCGCACCAGCGTACCCTGCAAATCGTGGCTGCGCAGCTCCAGGCGGCCGTCGCGCTCGGCCAGGGTGCAATCAGGAAACTCCTTGATACGCCCGCGCAGCGCCGGAGTCAAATCCGAAACGCGAAATCGCAGCACGCCGGTCAACTGCTTGAGCAGGTTCGGCAGCATGTCGCAGGCCACCAGCCGGCCCTGGTCCATGATGCCGATGCGCGGGCAGAGCGTTTGCACCTCTTCCATGTAATGGCTCGTGTACAGCACCGTCAGCCCCGCCGCGTTCAGCCGTTTGACCTCCTCGAAGATGTGGTTGCGCGACTGCGGATCGACGCCGGTCGTCGGCTCGTCGAGCAAGAGGAGTCGCGGTTCGTGAACCAGGGCAGCGCCGAGGTTGAGCCGGCGTTTCATGCCGCCGGAGAAGGTGCCGGCCCGGTGGTCGGCACGGTCCTCCAGGCCGATGGCGCGCAGCACGTCGGCAACCCGATCGCGCAAATGAGCGCTTTTCAAACCGTACAGTTCGCCGAAAAAGCTGAGGTTCTCGCGCGCGGTCAGGTCGGCGTAGATGGCGAGTTCCTGCGGCACGATGCCGATGAGGCGGCGCACCGCGCGGTCGCTGGGGAGGATGGCGCGGCCCAAGAGCCGCACCTCGCCGGCCGAGGCGTCGAGCAGACAAGAAAGGATGGACAGGAGCGTCGTCTTGCCGGCGCCGTTGGGGCCGAGCAGGCCGAACATCTCGCCGGCCGCGACGGTGAAGCCGACGCCGTGCAGGGCCACGGTCGGGCCGAAAGACTTGCGCACGTCGCGAACTTCAAGGAACGGGGCGGACATGAGGAGTCGGTTTCAATAAGAGGTTAGCCACAATGCTTTTGCCGCTTGCGGCTTTGCGCAAAGCCGCAAGCGGCGGATCGCGCGCAAGTTCCTGCGACGAGGGCGTTCTATGCGTGGAGGGGTGAATTGCAAGGTCCGAACCGCTCACGCCGGAAGGGGATGAAGCGATGTCCGATACACCGAAAATGACGCACCCGCCGCTGGAAGAACTGTTACGCAACTACCTGCAACGCCAGACGGCGGCACAGGGTGCGGGGTTGGGTTTTGCGGACGTGGCCGGCGACGTGGTGCCGCACGAGGCCGTGCCGTTGCAACCTGCCGACCCGCAGCAAGCCTGGAAGGACGCCCTGGCCGCCGTACCGCAGCTGGCCGCCAAAGCCAAGGTCGCCTGGCAGGTGCCGCCGGAATGGCCGACGTTGGTGGCGATCCAGGAGCCGGCGGTCGATCTGGCGTTCTGCCTGGGCAACTTCCCGCAAATGGTGCGCCTGCTGCAACCGTTGCTGACCCTGCGCGGGGCCGTGCTGCCGACCAGTCCCGCGCCGCGGGCGTTGCCGGTTGCCGGCCTGGTCGCATGGGCGAAAAAAGCACGCACTTACCCCGAAGTCTTGCTGGCAATCGGCGTCTTGCGGTTGGCCCGCCACTTCGACGAGGCAGCCGAGTTGTTGCAACAAGCGGGCGACGCCCCGGCCGCGTGGCAAGCGCTGCGGGCCAACGAGGCAGCCGCCCTGTTGTGGCACCAGGGCCGGCACGCGGAGGCGTTGACGGCGTGGCAGAGTCAGGACGCCTCGGCGGTGGTCTTGTTCAACCGCGGCATGGCGGCGATTTTCCTCGGCCGTTTCGCCGACGCCCAGGCCGCCCTCGGCGACACCGTGAAGCTGCTGCCCGAAACGAGTGCCTGGCACCACCTCGCGCAAATGTACCTGGCACTGGCCCGGGCGCGATCCTGATCGTGAGTTTGCCGCTTGCGGCTTTGCAGATCACAACGGAGGCTACGATGCCCCGCGTCTGCGTCGTCGGCTCGTCGAACCTGGACCTGACGTTTCGCACGCCGCAGCTGCCGCGGCCCGGCGAGACCCTGGCCGGCAGCCTGTTCCACTTCGGCTACGGCGGCAAGGGCGGCAACCAGGCGGTCATGGCCGCGCGCCTCGGCGCGCAGGTCAGCCTGGTAAGCCGTGTCGGCCGCGACCCGTTCGGCGACCAACTGCTGCGCAATTACCGCGACGAAGGCATCGACACAACCCACGTCCGCCCGGACACAGACCACTACACCGGCACGGCGGCCATCATCGTCGATGACGAGGCCCGCAACTGCATCATCGTGGTTCCCGGCGCGAACGAGAAGCTGGTTCCCGATGACGTGCGTGCGGCGGCGGGCGCAATCCAGCGTGCGGACGTGGTAGTCTGCCAGTTGGAAGTTCCGGTGGAATCGGTCCTGGAGGCGTTTCAAATCGCGAAGGCCCAGGGCGTGCGCACCATCCTCAATCCCGCCCCGGCCCGGCCGCTGCCGGAAGCGCTGTTGCGGCTTTCCGACATCTGTGTGCCGAACGAAACCGAGATCGAGGTGTTAACCGGCCAGTCGGCCCGTACCGTCAAGCAGGCGGAAAAAGCGGCGGCCGCCCTGCGGCGTCAGGGTCCGGCGACCGTCATTGTCACGCTCGGCGACCGCGGGGCGCTGCTCGTCACCAACGATAGCGTCGAGTCGTTTGCGGCGGTGCCGGTGACGGCGGTCGATCCGAGCGGCGCGGGCGATGCGTTTATCGGCAGCCTCGCCGTCCTGCTCGCGGAAGGCCGGCCGTTGGCCGAGGCGGTCCGGCGGAGCAATGCCATCGCCGCGTTTACGGTGACGCGCCACGGCACGCAAAGCGGGTTTCCTTCCCGTGCCGAAGTGTGCGAACTTTTGACGCGGTAGTGCGGATGAATGTTTTGCCGCAACACAATCCGCGACCGTCCCGATTTTTCCCTGGTGTCCGCGCCTGCAATCGTCCACAATGGTGGCATGGCTTACCCGCCCCCGGACGCAGGTTTTTCATCATGACTTCCCTCCGCCATTTGCTGCCGGCCCTCGGCGTGTTGCTCCTCGGCCTGGCGTCTGCACGGGCCGACATCTTCGTCAACCCGCCTGCCACCGGGCGCGGTCCGACCCCCGGACAGGGCGCGCCGGGACAGGAAAAGCCCGGTGCCGGTCCGAGCGCGGATTTCGCGTCCGGCAAACTCGCCACGCCGAACAAGGACGAAACGGCCAGTGCCAAGCCTAACCCGACCGGCACGATCGCGCCCGCCGACAACCGGCTCGCCGGCGCGATCGACAACAAGCTCGCCTTGTGTGGCCTGACCCCTTCCAAGCTCATTCCCGACCTGTGTTCGATCCATTACCGCGTCGGCACCGACTCAGGCGAGTGTCAGGCGTTTGTCGATCAAGGACTTGGCTACTTCTACTCCTACGTCTACATGGAAGGCACCCGGTCCTTCGAGACGGCGACGAAGTATGACCCGAACTGTGCGCTGGCCTGGTGGGGCCTGTTCCGCTGCCTGGAACGTTGGGGCAAAAACGACCAGGCGACCAAGGCACTCCTCAAGGCAAGCGAGTTGGCCCCGAAAGCCAGCCACCGCGAACAGCAGTTGATCCTCGCCAGTATGCAGGAAAAAGGCCAAGCCCCCGGCGTCGGCGACGCGGACGCGCGGAAAAAGGCGGCCGTCGCGACCATCGACAACATGATCGCCGTTTACGACGACGACGAGGAAGGCTGGTACTTCCGCGCCCAGCTTGCCGGCGGCGCGGGCGGGTTCGGCGGCCTGGTGTCGGCCGTGCCGTTTTACAAGGCGCTCCTGAAGGTCAACCCGCTGCATCCCGGCGCTAACCACGAACTGCTGCACTTCTACGAGAATTACAAGCGGCCGGCTCTTGGCTGGATTTACGCCGAGAACTACATCAAGTCGTCGCCCGGCATCCCGCACCCGTTTCACATGCAAGCCCATCTGGCGACGCGCATCGGCAAATGGGCCAAGACGGCCGACCGTTCCGCCCACGCCGTCGAACTGGAGCGCGCTTACCACAAGGAGATGGGCGTCAAGCCGAGCGAGGACCAGCAGTTTTCGCACCACCTGGAAATCCTGACAATCTCGCTCATCCACGACGGTCGCTTTGCCGAGGCCCGCGCCGCCCGCGACGAGGCCAAGGCCGCCGGGTTGAACAACCCCAACGTCTGGTTCCGCCTTTACCTCGCCGAGCGCGACTGGAGCGAGGCGTTCAAACTCGTCGATGACTTGCGCAAAAAGGACAAGCTGACGGCAAGCTACTTTGCCGCTCTTATTTATCTCCGGCAAGGCGATGCAGTGAGTGCCGCGCCGGAGGTCGAGGTTTTGCAGCACGCCTACCGCGACCGCAAATCCGACAAGCAGCTGGAAACACGGGTGAACGAGACACAAGGGCTGCTTATGTGCCTGTCCGGCGACGTGGACGCCGGTTTGAAACTCTTGGCCCGCAACGTCGAGAAGACGAAAAACGACTACGGCCATCACGCCTGGGGCAACGGCGCATCGGAAATGGAGACGTGGGGCGTTGCGGCCTTGCGCGGCGTCCGGGAAACGGTGGCGGAAGAAGCATTCCTGGAGGCGTTGGCCCACGATCCGGGTTGCTTCCGGGCCGCACTGGGCATGAACGTCTTGTGCGAACGCCAGGGCCGCGCGGAAGAGGCCGCACGCTTTGCCGAACTGGCCCAACGCTGTTGGCCCAAGGCGAATAGCCAAAGTATGCAGACGGAGTTGGACTTCCTGCGCAGCAAGATCGTGGTGCCGACCGAACATTCCGAGGCGGAGAAGATCGGTCCGCCTTCGCGGCTTTAATCGTGTCGCGCCAATCAGAAGGCGAGCGGGGGGGGGGGGGGCGCCCCCGGGGGTAGTTGCCCCCCCCCACGGGGGGGGGGCCGCGGGGCCCCCCCCGCAGGGTTTGAAACACCCCC
>JBBRLG010000388.1:0-7343 GCA_038231495.1 Gemmatales bacterium
AGCGAACTGTTCAAGCGCCGCGGCCTGCGCGTGCTGGCCGACCCGCTGCAGCGCACGGCCCTGTTCCTACCGCTGTTGCCGTTGCTCGCCTTCCTGGTCCGCCCGTTCAACGACCTACGCAGCGGCGGCGACGGGGCGCTGCACGGCTTGCAACCGTTGACGCGCTACCTCGACCGGCTGCCCGACGACTTCCGCTGGCACGCCTCGATCTGGTTCCTGATGGCGCTGCTCTACCTGGTCGTGGCCCTCACCCGGCGGTCGTCGGGCCTCGCGCTCGCCGCGGCGGTGGCGGCCAACTTCGGGTTGTGGGTTCTGTTCGGCAACCACGACCGGTTGACCTTCCTCGTCCACCCGCAGCTGTGGCTGATCCCGCTCGGCCTGATCGTCCTCGCCGCCGAACAGATCAACCGCGACCGCTTGCAGGCGGCGCAGGCCCTCGCCCTGCGCTACGCCGGTCTTCTGCTCGTTTACCTCTCCTCAACGGCCGACATGTTCCTGACGGGCCTGGGCGAGGGCGTGGCGCTGCCGATCGTCCTGGCGGTTCTGGCCGTCGCCGGGGTGCTGCTCGGCATTTTGCTGCGGGTGCGGGCGTTCCTGTTGCTCGGCGTGACATTTTTGTTCCTGGACGTGTTCTCGCAAATCTGGCACGCCGCCGTGGACCGGTCGCAGACGTGGGTCTGGTGGGCGTCCGGCATCGTGCTGGGCGCGGCGATCCTGACGCTGTTCGCGCTGTTCGAGAAGCGCCGCAACGACGTGCTGCAAATGCTCGCCGAGATCAAGCGTTGGCAGTGAAACGGCCGTGCCGTTGTCCTATTCGTCGCCGTTTCTTCCTCGCGCTGCCCATCACTTTACCGTTCAATCCGTTACAAGTCCGACACGTTGCCCTATCTTTTGGGGGGTTGTAGCAGGTATGATAGCGTGCCCCCGCAACCCTCCGGAGTCGAAAGATGCAAGACGTAGGCGGCATGACCGAACTCGTGACCCTTCGCACCCTGGCCCAAAAGGCCAGTCTTACGCCGGAGGCCCGGCACACTGCCCTTTGGTGCCTGGACCAATTGCCTCCGCTCTACATGGATTTTCGCCGTACGAACGAGAGCCGCTTCGGCGATTCGATTTCGTTTTTGGCGAAGGTCGCGTTGAAGCGCCTGGGCGAGGCAGACATGGGGCCGGACGCGGGTCGCGTGGCGGAAGCCCTCGTCGCCCAGCTCGGCGGTTTGCACGAACGCCTCGGCCTGGCACCGCTCGGTTTGAAGATTACCCCCCTGGCGGTGCCGGGTGTGGTGAAGAAACGGGCCAGTCGTAAAGCCGTCGCTTTGCCGAAGCCGGTTAAATAGGTGGGTAAGTACCGGAGCCGCCGGGCGCCGCGGGTGGCCGCGGCGCACGGCGGCTCCGTTTTTGTCCATTAAACCGTGAAAATGGCATCGACCGACATTTGCCAGCCGGGCACGGCCGGTTCGGCGTCGGCCGTGTCGCCGCGTCGATAAAGGACCGGACGCGTGGGAGCGGTTCCACGATAGACCGCCACGGTTTCGGCAATCGGATCAACGTCCCACACGACTGACGTACCGGCGGCGAAGTAGTCTACCCGCTTGGCAGCCATCTCGGCCTCGGCCGCGTTCCCATAGTCGTTTTCACTACGGACTTCAACGGCGAAGGTCGGCGCACCGTCAATGAAGCGCATGAGGTTCCGGGGCAAGGGGCCGGCGTGATACGAGGCGTCGGGCGAAAAGGATTCGCGGCCGGAAGGCAATTCCGGGACGGCATAGCCGATGCCGTCCGTTTTCGCAACACCCCTACCGACCGCTTTGGCGTAGCCTCGCAAACTCACATAAATCGAGGCGGCAACCTCGGTGGGTAAGTGTCCGGATCCCATGGAACGAATAATCCTCCCACCGATTAACTCGGCCTTGCCTTCGATCCCATAAAGGTCATCCAGGGTAGCTCGCTTGGTTGTCACCGTGGACATTCCCACTCTCCTTTGCCGTGCCGGCGAACCACGTCGAAAAAGCGCCTTTGTCTTTCGGGGATATTTTACCCCACGGGCCGTCGGCCAAGCGAGGTCATTATTTGCCAGCGGTTCGGTTGACGCACCCCAAGCGTTGCCGCGATTCCAACCGCATCAATCGGCCTTGATGCCCTCGACCCATTTTTCGGCCCACGGGTTTTTCCCGTGCGTCTCGTCAGTGGCTCGCGGCCGCCCCTTATTACCGCGCTGCAGCGGAGGCGGTTTGGGCGTCGGCCATTGGCGGTGCCTCGGTGGTCGTCGGCGTCGGACGTTCCTTCGGGACGAAAAGCGGCGAGCGCTTGATCCGCAGTCGGTCCAGCCAGTAGGTGCCGACCGCGCCGAGCGTGCGCAGGCCGTAGATCACGCTGCGGCGAAAGTTGATGCTGCTGGCCTCGTCGAAATAGCGCACCGGGACGGGAATGTCGCCGAGCCGGTAGCCCAGCCGCACGGCCTGCACCAAAAATTGCGTGTCGAACACGAAGTCGTCGGAATTCTTCTCGAACGGCACGCGCTCCAGCACTTCGCGGCGGTAGACGCGGAAGCCGCTGTGGAAGTCGCCGAGGTTTTGGCCGAGCATGAAGTTCTCGAACAGCGTCAGGCAGCGGTTGAAGACGTACTTGTAGACCGGCATGCCGCCGTGCAGCGCCTCGGCGCGGGAGCGGATGCGGCTGCCCATGACCACGTCGCAGATGCCCAGCTCGATGAAGCCGACCGCGTGCGGGATCACCCGGCTGTCGTACTGGTAATCCGGGTGGATCATGACGATAACGTCGGCGCCGCGGGCCAACGCTTCCTGATAGCACGTCTTCTGATTGCCGCCGTAGCCGCGGTTCTGCGCGTGGACGACGACCGTTAGTCCCATCTCACGGGCCACCTGCACCGTGCGGTCGGTGCTGCCGTCGTCCACGAGGATGACTTCATCGACCGAGCCGGTCGGAATGTCGGCCAGTGTGGCGGCGAGGGTGCGCTCGGCGTTGTAGGCCGGCATCACGGCAATGACCCGGCTGGTGCGCTTGGGCAGCCCGTCGGCTTCCGGCTTGGTGATGCGTTCGACGCGAAAGAACTCGTGCTGTAACTTCAGGTGCGGGCGGTGTGCAATCATCATCGGTATGCGGTTCCGTGGCGGCGCAGTCGTTTGGAAGCTATTCTCCGTCCCCCCCATTGTAGGGTCAAGGACAATGCCGGGCAGGGGGTTGTCATTTGCCGGGCAACGGTCGCGCAAATCCTCACCGCGCACGCGCTGCCGGGCGACCCTCAGTAAAGAGCCGGAACGCCGCCTTTTTATTCCGTCGGCTTCAGCCTTTTCCCCGACGACGTTTGCACCGACCCTGAACGCCAGTCCTGGTGCGGGATCAAGGGAGCTGTTTTCGGAACCTTCTGGCTCGTCCGCGACCCTTTTTTCCGACAATTTCAAACCCACTTGCCCCCTTCGAGGCAGTATCTTTATGGAGAGCCAACGAACCCGCTGAGGTGACCCAACATGGCGCGAAGAGCAATCGCCCCGATCCTGCCGTACCTGCGCCGGGTGTTCGCCGGCGGCGACAGCAGTTTTAGCGACCCGCACCTCCTGGAAAGCTTCGTGGTCCGGCGCGACGGCGGCGCGTTCGCCGCCCTCCTCCGCCGCCACGGGCCGATGGTCCTCGCGGTTTGCCGACGGCTGCTGCACGACGACGGCGACGTGGAGGATGCGTTTCAAGCCACCTTCTTCGTCCTCGTTCGCAAGGCCGGCTCCCTCCGCCAACCCGCACGCCTGGCGAACTGGCTTTACGGCGTCGCTTACCGCACCGCACTCAAGGCGCGCGGCCGCACCCACCGGCAACGGCAGCGCGAACAGCCCATCGTTGACGTGCCGGTCGAAGGCGGCGTTGCCCAACTCGTCTGGCGCGAGTTGCGGCCCATCCTCGACGAGGAGTTGCACCGCCTCCCGGAAAAATACCGCGCCCCGGTCGTGCTGTGTTGTCTCGAAGGATTGAGCAAGCGCGAGGCGGCCCGACGGCTCAACTGGCCGGAAGGGACGCTCTCCACGCGCCTCCACCTGGCCCGCCACCTCCTTCGGCAACGCCTGGTGCGTCGCGGCCTGACGCTCTCCGCGGGCGTCGTCGCGGCGGGCCTCTCCCAAGCGGCGGCGCCGGCGGCCGTGCCGTCCGTCTTGACGGCTGCCACCCTGCGAATTGCCGTGGTGCTCGCCACGGGATCGGAAGGCGCTGTCATCCCGCCGCGCACCGCGGCCCTGATGGAAGGAGTGTTACAAGCCATGTCGCTGATTAAATGGAAAGTGGCGGCCGTGACGTTGCTCGCGGTCAGCCTGTTGGTCGTAGGCGTGGGTAGCGTTGCCATGCACGCGCCCGCCGCGCCCCCCCAGGCGGCCGAGGAATCCCAACGCGCCGAAGCGCCCGAGAGGGCCACCCCCGAACCGAAGAAGTTGACCCTCGATGCGGACGTTGTCCAAATCCTCTGGTGCCCGGACGGGCAGCTCCTGGCCAGTGTTGGCAGCCGGACGGAAAAGCGCAAGGACGGTACGGACGAGATCGACGTCTTCACCACGGTCAAACTGTGGGACACCGGCACCGGTAAGGAGGTCGTTTCGCTCGGCGAGATCAAGAACGGCGGCCTGGTCGGCATCGGCTTTTCTCCGGACGGCAAGACACTCGCCCTGAGTTCGCGCGGCACGATTGCGGACGGCGACAAAATCGACCTGTGGGACGCGCGCACGGGGGAGTTAAAGAATACTATCGAGATGGACTACGGCCGCGGTCCCCCGAAGTTCGCTTTTTCTCCTGACGGCAAGGTGCTGGCGGTGCTCTACGCCGGCGATAAGGGCCGCGATCTGAAGGAGAAAGGCATCCAGGGCGGCGTGCGTCTGTTCGAGGTGGCCTCGGGGAAAGTAATCCAGTCGATGCGCGGCCACACGAGCCTGGCGGTTAGCGTGGCGTTCTCCGCGGACGGTAAGGTTGTCGCGACCGGCGGCGATCAACACGACCAGACGGTGCGGCTGTGGGACGTGCGCACCGGCAAGGTGCTGTCGTCCTCCAACGCGGGTGGCATTGTGCTGGGCGTCACGTTTTCCCCGGACGGCAAGACCGTGGCCACGGCCCAGGGCGACGGCCGCGTGCTTCTGTGGGACGTGCTCACGGGGGAGGAGATTCGGGCACTCGCGCCGGCGTGCGCGAAGAATTCGCTGCCGTTCTTCAGCCCCGACGGTCGGTTCCTCGTCTGCGCCGGTGCGAACGACAAGGACGACCGACACATTCCGGAAGTGAAACTGTGGGACGTTGGCACGGGGAAACTCCTGCGTACGTGGTCGGACGCCCGCACCACCGCCGGGTTCGCGCCCAAGGGCAACGTGGTGGCCGTCCTCGGCAAAGGCGGCGTCGTTTATCTGTGGGAGTTTGAAAAACAGGCGACCCCTCCCGCCGAGAAGCCGGCGGCAGCCGACGCGAGCTTCGGCCGGTTGGTAGACGAACTCCTCAAGAGGAAGAAAACGGACGAGCAGGTGGTCGAAGCGCTGTTCGTGGCGACGCTCGGCCGTTTCCCGACGGAGAGCGAGACCAAGGTAGGGCTTGCCCCCCTGGCGCGGAAGGAGAGGCCGCGGCGCGAGGGTGTCGAGGACCTCCTTTTTGCGCTGACGAACACAAAGGAGTATTTCGCCCACCTCGACGCCCAGGCCGGCGCCGACGTGCGCAAGAAATGGTGAATGAAGGAGGCATCGGCGGGCGAGCCGCAGTCTTTCGTTGAAGTGGCAGGCGTCGGGCGTCCGATGGTTTAGGTGTCACCCGAGCGCGACGCTCGCGGCCCTTTAGCCAAGCGGAAAGGCAACGGATTGCAAATCCGTCATACCCCGGTTCAATCCCGGGAAGGGCCTCTCGTTTCAACCCGCCGCCTTTGCAGCGTAAGCCGCTTATTACCTCGGCCCGCAAGTTGCGCACCCGCGGCTTGCGCCAAGGGGCATGTCAAACGGACCCTTGCCAACCTCCTTCGCTAACCCTTGCCAAGCCTTTGGCAAGGGTCTATCCGCGCCGCTGCTTGCCACTTACGGTCGCTGCGTGCCAAAATCCGACCCTTGCCAAGTTCTTGCGCTTTGGCAAGGGTCGGGAGGGTGTCCGAGGCCGCGCGGTCCAAGGGGACGCCCTGGGGAGAGACCGGTCGCGTTTACCGGCGGCGCAAACCTTTGCGAGAATTACACAGGCTCACAATCAGATTCCAAGACGTGTCCGATGGCCTAGATAACGTCACGAAGCCTGATGTCGTCCAGGATGCCGACCGGCCCGGATGCAAGATCGAGTTGCGCCTTTTCGATGGAAAGCATGTTTTCACATTGCGCGACGCAGTCCATTGTGAATCCAAATTGGCCAGCCAGGAAGGGAACGCAATTGGGGAGCGTGCGCCGGACGGCGAAGCGGGCCGAAGTGCAGACGACGACCAGGGCGTAGTTCCCGCGGTTCAAATCTGCGCGCGAGACGACGAGGACCCGATGCCGTCCGGCCAAGAGGAAGTCGGCGAGATAGATTTCGCCCGCTTTCATTACCCGTCCTCGTTCATGCGGCCGATGGCGTTCTGCAAGGCTCTCGGCTGGATTGCTTTGTGGCGCTTTTCGTCCTCGACAATTTCGCGGACGTTTTCATACTCTGCCAGCGGCAGAAGAATGTAGGCGGCCTTCGTCCGCGGGTCGATGACGCGCGGCGGTTCTTCCCCATCCTGGTCGAGGGTGTGTTGCTGCTCCTCTGTCAGTTCAATGCTCATGTTGTCTCCTTTTCACTCCTGTGCCGGGTGCCAGGTTTTCATCTTCGGCCGTTTCCGACTATCGCGGCTCGGTTGACGCGATACTCAACGGTTCAGCCGCGGTAACATGCAAAAGCGCGCAGATCTTGAACTCGGCCGGCACGCCGTCATCGGCGATGTCGATGCCGACGAGGATGCTCGTCTTGGTCAACATAGTCATCTCCGGATGGCGGACCTCATAAGTCTGCCCGCTCGACATCACGAGCCGAAACGGTTTGAACGGCCGTTGTGTCAGGAGTTCGCGGAAGGTTTGCAGAGTCATTGTAAAGTATACCTCGCATTAAGCGTCGTCATCAGTCGGACGGTTGCTCGACCAACTTTTCCGCCAAGTGCATGTAAAAGATGTCCAGTGTTGTCGATTGGTTGCTGACGGATTGAAGATAATCATCTCCGCAAACGTGACCAAAAAAGACGCGGACCCGAATGGCACTTCCTGAAGCCTCTAAGCCTTTGCATGGCGGGCCTTACGCGCTTTGTTGCGGGGAACTTTGAGGAACGGGTAGTGCTTTTGTCGGCGCTTGCGGGCCCGCGGTTCGCTCCGGTCGGGCCGGTCGCCCAC
>JBBRLG010000389.1:0-7322 GCA_038231495.1 Gemmatales bacterium
GCACCCTCGCCGCCGGCAACGGCCGCTTCACCAACGCCGGCTTCATCACCGTGTCCGCCAACGGCCACGACGTAACGGAGACCCTGTCCGGCACGCTGGCCAACGCCGGCACCATCACCGACCTCAACGGTCAGTCCCAGTACAACACCGCGTTCCAATTGTCCGGCGGCACGCTCAACAACCTGGCCGGCGGCTTGCTCGACTTCCAGGCCGACACGCCGGTGCAAGGCACCGGCGTCCTCAACAACGCCGGCACCGTCCGCAAGTCCGCCGGGGTGAATAGCACCCAGGTGTCGGTCGCCTTGAATAACAGTGGGACCGTCGAAGTCGCATCGGGGACGTTGCAGTTCTCCGGCACCATCGCGCAGGTATCCGGCACCACCCTCGGCGGCGGCACCTGGGTGGTCGATGCCGTATCGACCCTCGACCTCCGCTCGGCACCCGCCCTGACGACCAACAACGCGACCGTCACCTTCAACGGGGTCGGCGCCGGGTTCCCCCAAATCAACTCCCTCGCCAGCAACGCCGGTGTTTTGAATTTCCTCGGCGGCACCGACTTCACCTTCGCGGCCGACCTGACCAATAGCGGCATTCTTACGGTCGGCACGGCGACCACGTTTGCGGTGTACGGCAACTACACGCAGGCCGCCGCGGGAACTCTGAACATTCCGATCGGCGGTACGCCCGCCAGCGGCCAATTCGGCCGGCTCAATGCCACGGGCCAGGCCATCCTGGGCGGTACCTTGGCAATTAGCCTGCTCAACGGCTTCGGCCCCACGGCCGGGCAGACCTACCCGATCGTCAACTATGCCGGCCACACCGGCGACTTCGCCACCGTCACCAGCCTCGGCGACGGCCGCCGCAATTTCTTCAGCGAAACCACCAACCCGACCGGCGTGGTCCTCAATGCCGTCATCAGCAGTGCCGACCTGGCAGTCAGCCGCATCGATCCCGTGCCGCCGACGGGCGTCGTCGGCCAGAACGTCACCGTCCACTACACGGTGCAAAACCTGAGCGGCACGCCCGCCACCGGCAGTTGGGTCGATTCCGTCTACCTGTCCGCCGACGGGTCGCTGAACCCCACCGACGTGCTGTTGGGTCGGGTCACGCACACCGGCGACGTGGCCGGGAACGGCAGCTACGGCGGCACCCTGACCGCTCCGCTGCCGGGCGTGCTAGGCAACGTCTACGTCGTCGTGGTCGCTGACAGCCGCGGCCTGGTGCCCGACGCCAACCGCGCGAATAACGTCAAAGTATCCACGGACGTCATCAACGCGACCGTGCAGACCCTGGCCCTGGGTGCGACCGCGTCCGGCACGATCGGCGCCGGCCAGGATGTGTATTACCGCGTGGACGTCCCCCCCGGCCAGGACGTGCAACTCGCTGGCAACTTCGCCGTGCCGGGCGAGGCGGAGTTGTATGAAAGCTTCCAGGTCTTGCCAAACCGCGCCACCTTCGACCAGCTGGCATTCGCGCCCACCGGGGCGCAGCAACAAATCATCTTGAGCGCGACCCAGGCCGGTCCTTATTACGTCCTGCTGCACGGCCGCGAGGGGGCCGGGGCCGGACAAAGTTTCACGCTCACCACCGCAACCCTGGGGTTTCAGGTCCGCGGCATCGGGCCGACCCGCGGTGCCAACGCCGGCCCGGTCACGCTGACGGTGAGCGGCGACAACTTCTCACCGAACACCACCCTGACCTTGGTAGCGGGCGGCACGCAGCGCGCCGCCACCAGCGTGGTGTTCAAAAACAGCACCACCTTGTTCGCCACCTTCGCTTTGACCGGCCTGGCCCCAGGGTCTTTTGACATCCGCGCCAACGACGGGGCGCAGACGGCGACGGCCCCGGCCGCCTTCACGGTGACGGCCGGGGTGGCTGGCAACATTCAGTTCTTTCTGACTGGGCCAGGTGTCATTCGGCCCAACCAGAAGGGGACGACCCTCACCCTTGAATACGACAACACCGGCGACACCGACATCCCGGCCCCGTTGATCCTGCTCGATTCGGACAACGCCCGTTTCCGCCTGCCCGGCGACACCGTCTGGAATGACGATCAGTTCCGCCTGGTGGGGATCAACCCCAACGGCCCGGCGGGTACGCTGCCGCCCGGCTTCCGGGGCACCCTTACGGTTGAGTTCCAGCCCAAGACGCTCGGCGCTCATGTCTTCAGCAACTTTAAGCTCTTCGGTGCCAACGCCACCGATCCGTTCGACTGGAACGCGGTGAAGAAATCCCTCCAGCCGGTGGGCACGCCGAATGACGCCTGGGACGCCGTCTTCCCAATCCTCACGGCCAAGCTGGGCAACACGTCCGCCAGCATTCAAACCGTCCTCGACCAGGACGCCAACTATCTCAGCTCGTTGGGCGAATACACGCCCTCGTTCAGCCGGCTGCTCAACTACGAAGTCCAGCAGGCCGACGCCTTCGGCGCGATCGTCCGCCGCTACACGCTCGGCGCGCTGGGCCGCGGCCTCCCCGATCCGACCGACCTCGTTGCCCTCACCGACGCGGCCGGCAACGTCGCCCTGCGCACGTCGGGTCAAATCCGCACTTTCCGCAAGCAAACGGACGGCAGCTACCAGGGCGTCGCCGGCGATTTCGCCGCCCTGACGCTGGTCAACGGCGCCTACCAGCTGCGCGAAAAGACGGGCGTGCTGGTGGTCTACAACACCGACGGTACTTACAACTACCGGCAGGACACCAACGGCCAGCGTATCACCGCCGCCTACACCGGCGGCCGCCTCACCAGCTTCACCGACGCGGACGGCAACACAACCGGCTACACCTACAACAGCCAGGGCCGCATCGCCCAGATCACCGACCCGGTGGGCCGGGTCTCCACGCTGACCTATGACGCCGCGAGCCAGCACCTTCTTAACCTCACCGACAGTAGCGGCACGGTGGGTTTCACCTACGTCACCGGACAGGGGGCCGCGCGCGAACACGCTCTGGCGGCGATCGCCTACCGCGACGGTACGCACTTGTTTTTCACCTACGACGCTCAAGGGCGGCTCACTCACCAGGAACGCGACGGCGGCGTCGAGCCGATGAATTTCACCTACGACGCCGTGGGCCGGACCACCGTTACCGATGCGGCCGGCGGCAAGACTGTTTTCCAGCCCAACGACCGGGGGCAGTACCTCCAGGTGCTGGACCCGCTCGGTCGGGCGACGCGGGCCGGCTTCGACGCCAACCGCGAGTTGACCGGCCTGAGCGATGGCGGCGGTTTGACCACCACCCTCGGTTACGACGGCAAAGGCAACCCCACGCACGTCGTTGACCCCCTCGGCCACACCACCGACTTGACTTACGACCCTACTTTCAACAGCAATACCGGCCTCCGCGATCCGCTGGGCCACACGCTAACCTTCACGCGCGACGGCCGGAATAACGTGGTATCTTTCGGCTTTCCCGACGGCAGCAGCGTGCAATACACCTACGACGACCAAGGCCGGATCGTCCAGACCACGAACCGTCGCGGCCAGGCCATCCGCTTCACTTACAACGCCCAAAGTCTGGTGACCCGCAAGGACTTCGCCGACGGCACCCACGAGGACTACACCTACGACACCCACCACAACCTGCTCGCGGTCACGGACGCCACCGGGACTACCTCGTTCACCTACGACGCGGCCGACCGCCAGACTCGGGTCAGCTATCCGACCGGCCGTTCGCTGGTCTTTGCCTACGACGCCGGCGGCCGCCGCGCGAGCGTAACCGATCCCACTGGCACCGGCTACACGGTCAACTACACGTATGACGCCAGCGGTCGTTTGCAAAAGTTGACCGACGGTGCCGGCGCCACCATCGCCGTCTACACCTTTGACAATGCCAGCCAGTTGATCCGCACCGACAACGGCAACGGCACGGCAACGACCTACGCCTACAACGCGGCCGGCCAGCTCCTCACGCTCGCCAACCTCGGGGCGAACGGCGGCGTCCAGTCCCAGTTCGATTACTCCTACGACGCCCTGGGCCGGGTCACGAGCATGAAGACGCTGGCCGGGACGTTCGCGTATGCCTACGACGCCGACGGCCAGCTTACCGCAGTGGCCGCACCGGGCGGCCGCGTCATTACCTACCAGTATGACGCCGCGGGCAACCGCGTGGCGGTGGTGGACAGCGGCGTCACGACCGCCTATGCGACCAATAACCTCAACGCCTACACCAGCGCCGGGCCGGCGACGTTTACCTACGACAAGGACGGCAACCTGCTCACGCGCACCGACGGCAGTGGCACCACCAGCTACCGCTACGACGCCCAGGGTCGCCTGGTCGGTTTCAACGGCCCGACGGGGACGGGGAGTTTCGAGTACAACGCCCTGGGCTACCGGACGGCCGCGACGCACAACGGCCAGCGCACCGAGTACCTGATCGACCCGGCCGGCCTGGGCAGCGTAATCGGCGAATACCAGGCGGGGACCGGGCTGGTGGCCCACTACACCGCGGGGCTGGGCCTGACGAGCCGCGTCGATGCCGGCGGGACCGCCGCGTTCTACGGCTTCGACGGCACTGGCGACACCGTGCAGTTGACCGGCAGCGGCGGTGCGACCCTCGACAGCTACAGCTATTTGCCATTCGGCGAAAAGCTGTCGTCGAGCGGGACGACTCCCAACCCGTTCACGTTCGTGGGCCGGGCGGGTGTGCAAGATGACGGCAGCGGCCTGTACTTCATGCGGAACCGCTACTACGCCCCCGCCCTGGGCCGCTTTACCTCGCCCGATCCGCTCGGCCTGGCGGGCGGCAGCACCAATTTGTACCAGTACGTCCACAATTCCCCCATCCAAAACACCGATCCCGGCGGCCTATGCCCCGGCGACGAGGAAGCGCGGACAGCGAGGCTCAAACAAGTATTGGACCGGGGCACCGATTTGACAGCTAGGGCTGAGGCGTCCACCCATGCGGTAGCTATTAGCGATAACCATAACGCGGCGTCCACGGTTGCGCAAACTGCTGTGACCGAAGTGCCCGGAACCGTGAGGGGCGGACTCTCCTCTACGGGGGGCGGGTTGGTGTTGACGACGGCCAGCGCCGGCGTTCCCCTTGCGCAGGGGGTCTTCATCCAGGTGGCTAATCGAGATTCGGTCACTGCGATTTTGGACGATCTTGAGCATAAGCCGCTCCCTTCAAACCCATCTAACGATTGCCCGCCGCCTGTACCGCCCTCACCGCCACCGCCGCCGGCAAATGCCCCGCTGCCGCCCACGCCGCCGCCAGACCGGCCGCCGGATCAGAGTACCAAAGCGGAGCAGCGCACCCCCAAAGACCCCAACGACATCACCGGCCCGGCCGGCTTCGGACCGCAAGGCTTCATCCAGCCCAACCATACGTTCCCCTACCGCATCGACTTCCAGAACAAGCCCGACGCCTCGGCACCGGCCCAGGTCGTCACCGTCACCCAGCAGCTCGACCCGAACCTCGACCTGAGCACCTTCCAGCTTGGCGACATCGGCTTCGGCAACGTCACCATCCCCGTGCCGGCGGGGCGCACCGCGTTCAGCACGCGCTACGACGCCCGCGCCACCCTCGGCGTTTTCGTGGACGTGTCCGCCGGCGTTAACCTCAACACCGGCCTGGCCACGTGGACTTTTACCTCCATCGACCCCCAAACACTCGACGTGCCCATTGCCGTCCTCGAAGGCTTTTTGCCGCCGGACGTTGCCGCGCCCCAGGGCGAGGGCTTCGTCACCTACACCGTGCGGCCGAAAGCCGCATCCCCCACGGGTACCGCGGTCAACGCCAAGGCCACCATCGTCTTCGACACGAACGCGCCGCTCGACACGGCACCGATCGTCAATACGATCGACGCCGGCGGGCCGACGAGCAGCGTCACCGGCCTGCCGGCCACGACGATCGGCGCGACCTTCACGGTGAACTGGTCCGGCCAGGACGACGCCGGCGGCTCGGGCGTCGCCATCTACGATGTGTTCGTTGCCGACAACGGCGCCGCCTTCACGCCGTTCCAGAGTGCCACCGCGCAAACCTCCGCGACGTTCACCGGCGTCACCGGCCATACATACGGCTTCTACAGCGTCGCCACCGACAACGTCGGCCACCGCCAGCCGACCCCCGCCGCCGCCCAGGCGACCACCCTCATCACCACCCCCCCTGGCTCCCCCCCTTCGCAAGGGGGGGTAGGGGGGGTGCTGGCGTTCAGCGCCGCCGCGTACAGCGTCCACGAGAAGGACGGGATCGTTACCCTCACCGTCAACCGTAGCGGCGGCTCGGACGGTGCCGTCGCGCTCCAGTACGAGGTGTCGGTGGCGTCCGGCCTGCGGACCAAGTACCAGGCCGTCCCGCGCACCGACTTCACTGGCGTGCTGCACGGCACCGTGACGTTCAACGCCGGAGACGTGCAAAAGACCTTCTCGTTCGCGGTCACCCAGGAAAATTTGGTGGAGGAGAACAAGTCGTTCGTCGTGACCCTGAGCCAACCCGCCGGCGGCGCGACGCTGGGGTCCCAGGTCGCGACGACGGTAACCATCCTCGACGACAACCTGCCGATCGTGCCCAATGCCACGCCAAAGCTGGCCACGTTGCAGAAGGCGGGCATCGGCTTCGGTACCAGCGACGAGCACTACCAGCAGTTCGTGCGGACCTCCTACGACCACTACCTACGGCGGCCGCCGACCGACCTGGAAGTCAAGTACTGGGTCGATCTGATGAAGGCCTACCAGGCGGACCACACCAAGGGTCTCAAGCAGGAGCAGATCGAGGCAGGCTTCATCGACTCCAAGGAGTACATCGGTCGCTTCGGCAGCGTCGGCAAGGCCTGGATCGACGGCATCTACCAGGATCTGCTCAGCCGCGCCCCGGACCCCAACGGCGAGGCGTTCTGGCTGGGCCAACTGGCGGCGGGTTTGGACCCGACGCTGGTGGCCCTGGGCTTCACGACGAGCCTTGAGCGCCTGCAAAACCGGGTGGCGGCCACCTATCAGACGTTGCTGGAGCGTCCCGCCGACGCCGGCGGCTTGAAATACTGGGTGGACGTCTTCAACGCGGGCGGCACGACAGAGGACATCAACTCCGGCTTCGTGGGCTCGGTGGAGTATTACAACAAGAAGAACGGCGCCGCGGGCAACCCCGCGCGGTGGGTGCGCGAGGCCTACCTCGACGTGCTGTTCCGCGCGGCCAAGGTGGACGAGCTAACGTACTGGGAGAATTTCTTGAACCGTTGACGCGGCTCTGGTGGTCTGTCACGCCAGGTCGGATGGGTAGCCGCGTTCGCCAGAACGCGGGATTTCCGCACGCGGGCGCGTGCGGGCTGAACCCGCTGTCGTAGCCGCAAGCGGCTCGCTTGCTGGCTGAACCCATGCAGAAGC
>JBBRLG010000390.1:0-7280 GCA_038231495.1 Gemmatales bacterium
AGTGCCCTGTTCGAGCGCCACGCCGGCGCGGGGGCGCTGCTCCTGACCTACCACGGCGGCGACGACTTGCGGTTGCGCCGCAAGCGCAGAGGATGAATGCGGAATAAAAACCCGCCGAAGGATGAGTAAATCGCTAGGATAAGCTTGTGGATTGAGCATTCAGCCCTTGAGGAGGGGATTTTTTACATGCCGTTTAAGGCTTTGGGCCTGCACCCGTCGCTTCTGCAGGCGATCCGCGACATGCGTTACGAGGAACCGACCCCCATCCAGGCCCAGGCCATTCCCGCCGTCCTCGCCGGCCGCGACCTCATCGCCACCGCCCAGACCGGCACCGGCAAGACCGCCGCCTTCATCCTGCCGATCCTGCACAGCCTCCTGGGGCTGCCCAAACATATCACCCAGGCTCTCGTCGTCACGCCGACGCGCGAGCTGGCCCAGCAGATCGGCGACGTCTGCGTCGGCCTCGGCTACCACACGCCGATCGGCTTCGGCCAACTGGTCGGCGGCATGGCGATGGGTCCGCAACAGAAGGCCCTGCGCAGCGGCGTCGAAATCCTCATCGCCACGCCCGGCCGGTTGCTGGACCACATGCGCCAGGCCCAGACGCGCTTCGACCACGTGCATACGCTCGTCCTCGACGAGGCCGACCGCATGTTCGACATGGGCTTTTTGCCGGACATCAAGCGCATCGTCGCCCGGCTGCCCTCGCGCAAGCAGACGCTCCTGTTCTCCGCGACCATGCCGCCGGTGATCGCCAAGCTGGCCAACGAAATGTTGCGCGACCCGCTGACGATCCAGATCGGCCGCCGCAGCGCGCCGGCAGTGGGCATCACGCAGGCGGTGTACCCGGTCGCCGAACACCTCAAGACGACGCTCTTGCGGCACCTGCTGCGCAACACGGAAATGCCCTCGGTCCTGATCTTCACACGGACGAAGCAGTCGGCCCGGCGGCTGGCGCGGACAGTCGAGAACGACGGCTTCACGGTAACGGAACTGCACAGCAACCGGACGCAGGCGCAGCGCACGCGGTCGATGGAAGGCTTCCGCCGCGGCGAGTTCCAGGTGTTGGTGGCGACGAACATCGCGGCGCGCGGGCTGGACGTGGACCACATCACGCATGTGATCAGCTTCGACGTGCCGACGGTGCCGGACGAGTACGTGCATCGCATCGGCCGCACGGGGCGGATGGAAACCGAGGGCGACGCCTTCGTGCTGGTGTCGCCGCCGGAGGAGAAATCGCTGGCGAGCATCGAACGGCACATCGGGCAACGGCTGCCGCGCGTGACGCTGCCGGACTTCGATTACAAGGCGGCGGCCCCGGTCAAGCCGGGCGGCGCCAGGCCGCGGCCGGGCGGCGGCGGCCGCGGCCAGGGCGGTTCGCGGTCGGCACGCGGTGCCAAGCCGGCACCCAATTCATCGTCCGGGAAACCGGGGCCGAGTACGTCGTCCGGCAAGAAGGATGCGGGCGATGCGCCCTCCGGCTACGGGCGACCCCGGCGGAAGAGTTGATTGGCTCTGCCTACGCTTGGATAAGGGGTAGGACGTGCCGGGTAATGGGATCTAGGGCACTAAGAAAGGCGGACGGGATTGTATTCCCGTCCGCCTTTCTTCAACCTTCAAATCGGAGCGGCCAGCGACTCAAAACAGGTTGCCGAACTCGCCCGCCGTGAATTCGGGGCTAGTGAGGAAGCCTTCTCGAATGACCCGCAGCGTCAAACTCGGGTTGCCGTTGAAGTAGTTGAAATCGTCCTGACTCGGAGCGCGATTCAACAACTGGCTGAAATCCTGCGTCACCACGTTGTCGCGGAACTCTTGCGACTGCAAGAAAGACAACGCCACCTGCGTGCGAGTCTGACTCTGGAGCAGGGTCGTCTGGAAGCTCACCTCGCCTTGACTCGGCGTCCGCACGAGGAGAACCTGATACAGGTTTTGCACGAACTGCTGGTCCATGGTGCCGGAACCGTTTTGGCTCTGAGAGTGGCTGTTGAACTCCGGCGAGCCGAGGACGCTCGCCAGCACTTGCTCCTCACTCCCACCGGATTGCAACTGGTTGCGGAAGAAGGGGGTTTCGTCGCCGCGCGCGTTGCGGCCGAGGTACTGCTGGAACGCATTGTTGACGAAAAGGTTCAGAGCCTCGTCGGACCCGGTGATGCCACGGATGACGGTCGTACGCGCGTCCGGGCCGCCGGTGTCTAACTGGTTACGCCAATAAGCCAGTTCACTGATGCTGCCGACCCGGCCGAGGAAACGGATGTAGAGGTCCTGGACGAACGCCTGGTTGGGATCGCTTAGCTGTTGGGCTTGCGGGAGGTTCGTAAGGTTGGTGGTGACGCCCTGGAGAGGCAGGTCGAAATAGAAATTGTTGCCGCCGCTGCCGCCGTTCAGGTTCAACGTCTGCAGGCCCGGTGCCGGTGCCGACGAATTGAGGGTGATAAACTCGTTGGCACCCTGGGCGTTGACCGTCACGGTCGTTTTATTGGCGAAGTTGATGCTAACAAAGCCGTTGCCCTTCGTACCCGCGGTCGGTGCCCCCTGACCGGCGAGGGAAGCCGAGCCGCCGAGGCCGTCGTCCCGTTGGCCGGTGCCATTGGTGTCGAGACCCAGGATGTTGTTCGTCTGCACGCCGTTCACCAGCGGCCCGTCGCGGAACTCGATCAGGCTGTTCTGATTGGGGCCATTGACGGTCAAGCTGTTCGCCTGCGTCGTGTCCTGGATCAGCGACAGGCTGGCAAAGGTGATGGAACTCGACGCGGCGACCGCACCGCCGGACACCGTCGCGGCCGCGACGGTGAGGGTACCGGCCTGGGCGGTCGTGCCGGCCGTCAGTACCTCGGTGATCGCGCCGGTGGTCGCAGGCGTGTTGCCTTGCAAAACCAGGGTAGACGCGCCGACGCCGGGGTTAAAGTTGATGGGTAGCCCAGTCCCGGCCTTGCCGACGACCCCGTTGGTCGCATCGAGCGTCAGCGTGTCCCGCCCCACGCCGTTGACGGTGACGCTGGTGATGCCGACGAGGTTGGCGGTCGTGAAGCTCTGGCCGTTGTTGTCGCTGAACCGAATGGTCTGGGTGGCGCCGCCCGACGAGCCGAGTTGGATGAGGAACTGGCCCGGTGCCGTATTGCCGGTCACGGTCACGTCGCCGCTCATGAGTGCGGGATTCGAGAACGTGACGGCCAAGAGGTTTCGGGCCTCAAGGCTTTCCAACTCCGGCCGGCGGCGCGGCAAGCAACGGCGGTGGACAACCTTGTTTCCGCCCCCAAGGGATGAGAAGAATTTGGACAGGGAAAAACGCATTGGAAATGCTCCTTAGAGTGTAAAAGACCGGCGCAAGAAATTGCTGACGTGCCGCGTTCGCTTCCATTGGTAAATTGCACGCCCCCGGGAAGCGACGGGGAGCGTGCCATAACAAGATTGACGGCGCGGGCTGCTCAGTTACCGTAGTCGATCAAAACCTCCGGCAGCGCCTTATTCAGCTTCGCGACTCCCGCTTTGCTGACCTTCGTATTTTGCACCCCGAGCGTCCTCAAATTGATAAGACCTTTGAGGAAAGCAAGGCCGTCGTCGCCGACCTGGGTATTGGACAGGCCGAGCGCTTCCAGCTTGGCCAATCCTTTCAAGTGGACCAGGCCGGCATCGCCGACGCGCGTGCCGTCCAGCTCCAGGGCGTTTAAGTTGCCGCACGCCTTGAGGTACACCAGGGCATCGTCCGTCACCTGCGTCCCGCCGAGCTGGAGCGAACGGAGGGCCGTCGCGCCGCGGAGGCCGTCCAGTCCGGTGCCGGCTACTTGGGTGTTTTCGAGGGCAAGACTTTGCAGGCCGGGCAACCGCTTCAGCGACTTCAGGCCCGCGTCGGTCACGTTCGTCTTGCTGAGGTCCAAGGTTTCCAACAACGGCAATCCCGGAAATTGCCCTAAACCAATATCGTTCACTTGAGATTGGCGTAGGTGTAAGTCCGTGAGTTGCGTCAATGTTTTTAGGTGGACGAACCCATTACCCGTAACCGGTGTGCCGGCAAGCCCGAGCGAACGGAGCTTCCGCATGCCCGCGAGGTGTTCCAACCCGGCGTCTTCAAACCGGGACTGGTTCAAGCCGAGACTCTGGATTTCCGTCAGTCCATGCAGGGCGGCAAAGCCGGTGCCGGTTACGGGCGTCCCGCTCAATTCCAGAACGGTCAGATTGCGCAGTCCTTTTAAGTACACCAACCCCGCGTCGGTAACTTCGGTTTCTTCCAGGCGTAGCTCGCGCAGTCCGGTCATGCCCTGGACATTCTTCATGCCGGCGTCGGTGAACGGCGTGTCGTCGAGGTTTAGGATTTGTAAGTTCGTAAACCCCCTGAAGTCGTCGAAGCCGGTGCCGGTGACGCGCGTGGACCGGAGGTCGAGCGCCTTGAGGGCAGTCAACCCCTTGAGGTTGGCGAGGCCCGCATCCGTGACGGCGGTGTTCGCGAGGCCGAGCGCTTCGAGCCGGGTCAACGCCTTGAGGTACACCAGCCCGGAGCCGTTGAGAGGGGCGACCGACTTTTCGGGCAGGATCAGGATGCGGAGGTTCGTTAGCCTGGCCAGGTGCTTGAGTCCCTGGTCGCTCACCACGGCCCCCGACAGGTCCAGGTTTTCCAAGGTGGGCGCCAGTTTGGCGATCGGGAACACGGCCAAGGTGGCGTCGGTGCAGGGCATGTCCGCCAGGGTAAGGCTCGTGACTTGCCCGCGTGGGTTGGTCTCGACCTGCGCACCGAGCCGTTGCAGCGCGTGAACCGAGTCGGGCACGGTGGACACCCGGTAAAGGTCCACCGTCCGGGCACAATGGAGCATGAGTAGGCAGTCGCGCAAACTGAACGGCTTGAAGTCGTCGGCCTGTTTGCTGTTCTCGAAATGGAACTCCAGGTGGGCGAGCGACACGTTATGAAGGAGCCGGTGAAAGGTCTTGGTCGCGGCTGCCGTGCCGCCGACGCTTTCGCCGACAAGGGTGTCCTCGGTATCCAGGACCAAGGAACGAAGCTTGTCGCCGTCGCCTCTTTTCCAATTGTCTTTCGCCATCGACAGATCGACTTTACCGATCTCGATCCGGAGGTCGAACCGGCTTCCCCACTTGATGGCGGCGCTCTTGGAGCTTTTCGACACTTCTGCACCTTCGGGGGCTTCGACGGTAAAATCCAAGCCGCCGATGCTAATTTCGACCGGCGCGAGCTTGACGCCGACGAGGGCGTTCCGCATTTCCTGGTCAAGCGCAGTTGCAGCGTCGGGCGTTCCCCCCCCCTTTGCCGGGGCGGCAGGTTTAGGCGAGCCGGCCGGAGTCGGCCGAGAAACCAAGGGTAAAGTGATCGTGGCGGCCGGAACCGACTCGGGATTCTGGGGTTGTACAGGCGCGCTCGTCACCGGTCGCAGGGTGGAAAGCCACTCGGGCGGCGGCCCGAGGTCGGCCGGCCAATCGGGGTTGGCCGGGGTTGCCGGCCGCAAGGGAGGCGCCTCCACTACGGGGGCGGCAGACTCGGCAAAGTCCGCTTCCGGGCGATTTCGGAATTGATATGCAGTAAACCCGGAGCCTCCCAATAGTCCAATTCCGGCTACGACGAAAACGGGGACGAACACCGACCAGCTACCTACTTTCGCGCGGCGGTTTGCTCGCCCAACTGCGCCACGGGTTGGACCGGACGCCGCGCCGACAGGGGCGGCACGAGCTATCAAACTGGCGGAACACGCCGGACATTTGGCTATCCGAGCGGGCACGACACCCGGCACCTTCCACTTCTTGCCGCAGGCAGAACATACAAGCGCGACCGGCATTACTCTTCTCCGAGGCGGCGTTTGGGCGGTCGGTTCGTCAGCCGCGCCACGAACCCGGTCCTTTCCCGGATGGAAGAGGACCGGGACCGCTTGGTCGCGGGTAAAACGCGCGTAACCGTTCACCGACATCAACTGCCCCCCCCCTTGCGAAGGGGGGTAGGGGGGTAAGAACGATTAAAGTACTCGGTCATGGCGCTCTCTTCACCCCCCCTGCCCCCCCTTCGTAAGGGGGGGAGTGAACGCTTACCTCAATAGAACTTCGGGACGTTGATGTTGTAAAACTCCGCTTCCAGGAACTCCAGTGCCAGCGCGAAGTTGAGAATGGCAATGTCGTTGCTGTCCGACGGCGTGGAGCTAAAGGTCAACGGCGGACCGCCGTTGAGGCTTGCGATGAAAGGCGAGGCGGAGTTGACCACCTGGCTGATAGTGAACGGCCTCTCGAAATTCTGCTCCTGTCCGAAGAGGTTGGTGGTTATATGGGCATTCACCAGCGAGTTGAGCCAGCCCGCATGCCGCGCCTCAATCAGCGCGATCGAGCCGGCCGCCGAGATGACCGCCTTGCCGTTGACCGCCGGGAGGGCTCCCAGATAGGCTCCGACTCCCGTATTCTCTAGCGCCTGGGACACCAGGAGAAATTTGCGAATGTTGGGCTGGGCCAAGTTCATAAAGGTCGGTTTCGTGCGGGCATTGGCACCGAGCACGTTGAGCAACCCCAGGACGTGGGCGTTCTCGTGCCTGCGGATGTCGCGGAAGGCCCTGGCGGTGAGTCCCGGATTCGCCTCGCTGGCGTCCGCCTTGGACGCCGTGAGTGCTCCGGCTCCGATGACCCCGGCCACTCCCGCGACGCCGGCTGCCCGCCGAAGGAACGACCGACGGGCCGGGTCGCAATCGTTAGGGGGCTGCGGTTCAGCGGCCTGATCCGGGAGTTGTCGTTCTAACTCCAACGCCTCCAACCAGCCGCTCGTGTTTAGTTCGCTCATGCTAACAACCATCCTTTGCAGGAAAACGGGAAAAGAGAGGGGCAGGCCATCTCCCAGAAGGTCCAACAGCCACGGACGTACAGAATCCACCTCAAAAGTGGTGCGCCGCACCGTGCGGCAGCGACCAGACAAAGCGGGTGCAAGCCTACTCAGGGCACCCCAATGAAGGCGTAACGTTAATGCAAGGATTATGCCGAAAATAACGAATATTCTAAATTCGTTGCGATTGCAGGAAATACGGATTGAACCACTTCGTGTACCGTCCGGAAGCGTTCATAAGGGGTATACAGAAGCAGGCAAGTTGCGCAAAACGTTCATCCGCTTTGCGCAGGGCGACGACGCCGCTCTGCTGAAACTTGAGGTGGGGATGGAGACGGGCGCCGGGACAGCCGCCTAAGCTCGCGTCTTGGCCGAGTTCCGTCAGGGCAGTAAAGCAGGGAGGGCCGGCACCAGGCCGCGTGGAGCCTGGAACAAGACCAGGAATACTGCCGGTCGCTTCAACCATTCCACAGGGAAGTCATTC
>JBBRLG010000391.1:0-7269 GCA_038231495.1 Gemmatales bacterium
GAGGCCGGGGACCGAAAACTGACAGCCGGACGATCTGCTGCCTGCCGAAAAGGCATCGATTCGGCCCCGAGGGCTTGAGAGCGCACGGAAAAACACGGGTTTCCGTCACTAGCAAAAATCGAGCCGAACACTATTGGACGCAACTCGTTTTACGGACGGCCTGCCGTCCGTAAAACGAATTGCGTCCCCTTTTTCATTCCCGAATTGCGTCCCCTTTTTCATTCCCTCGGTGTCACTACGGCAAGTCACTCGCCCCCATCAGGAAGCGATCGCACTCGCGCGCGGCGCCGCGGCCCTCGTTGATCGCCCACACGATGAGGCTCTGCCCGCGGCGCATGTCGCCCGCGGCGAACACGCCGTCTACGTTCGTGGCGAACTTGCCGTGGTCCGCCTGGGCGTTGCTGCGACCGTCTTTCGTCACGCCGAGCTGGTCGATCAACTGGCCCTCCGGCCCGCCGAAACCCAGGGCGAACAGCACCAGTTGCGCGGGGAAAATTTGCTCCGTGCCGGGCACCGCCCGCGGCGAGGTGCGGCCGTTGTCCTTGACCCACTCCACGCGCGTCGTGTGGATTTCCTGGACCTGGCCACTGGCGTCGCCCACGAACTTCGTCGTCTGCACGGCATAACGCCGCGGGTCGCCGCCGAAGAGCGCGCTCGCCTCCTCCTGGCCGTAGTCCAGGCGGTAAACCTTCGGCCACTGCGGCCAGGGGTTGTCCGCAGCCCGCGCTTCCGGCGGCATCGGCACGATTTCCAGTTGCAGAATGCTCTTGCAGCCGTGGCGCAGGGAAGTGCCGACGCAGTCGGTGCCCGTGTCGCCGCCGCCCAGCACGATTACGTCCTTGCCCTTGCCGGACAGGTAGCGACCGTCCGCGTGGTTGCTGTCCAGCAAGCTCTTGGTGTTGGCGTGCAAAAACTCCATTGCGAAATGGATGCCGTGCAGGTTGCGGCCCTCGGTGCGGGCGAAGAAGTCGTTGGGCCGCGTCGCGCCACCGCACAGCACTACCGCGTCGTGCTCGTCGCGCAGCTGCGCCGCCGGGTAGTCCTTGCCGACCTCGCAGCTGGTGACGAACGCGACGCCCTCCGCCTTCAGCAGATCGACGCGCCGCTGGACGATGCGCTTGTCGAGCTTCATGTTCGGGATGCCGTACATCAACAGGCCGCCGATGCGGTCGGCCCGCTCGAAGACCGTGACGAGGTGTCCCGCGCGGTTCAGCTGGGCCGCACACGCCAAACCGGCCGGGCCGGAGCCGACGACGGCCACTTTTTTGCCGGTGCGCACGGGCGGCGGTTCGGGGACGACCCAACCTTCTTCAAAGCCCTTATCGATGATGGAGCATTCGATGTTCTTGATGGTGACGGGCGGTTCGCTGATGCCGAGGACGCACGACCCCTCGCACGGCGCGGGACAGACGCGGCCCGTGAATTCCGGGAAGTTGTTGGTCTTGTGCAGGCGCTCCAATGCCTCTTTCCACAGTCCGCGGTAAACGAGGTCGTTAAACTCCGGAATGAGGTTGTTGACCGGGCAGCCGGACGCCATGCCTTCGATGAGCGTGCCGGTGTGGCAGAATGGCACGCCGCAGTCCATGCAGCGGGCACCCTGTTGGGCCAGGACCGTCGCGTCGGTGTGGGCGTGGAACTCGCCCCAGGAACCGACGCGCTCGGCGGGCGCCTGGACCAGCGGTAGCTCTCGTGCGTATTCCAGAAAACCGGTGGGCTTTCCCATGTCACAACCCTCGGATCACTTACCAATTATGCCGAACTAATATCCGATCGTATTCCGACCGGTACTTGGCAAGGTCCAGATCGGCTTCCATCAGGTCGCAAGCAACTTGAAACGGCTCCGAGTGATAGAATATATCACTCCCGCTGCCACGAGGCCGGCACTCCTCGATCCTCTCACGAAACCTATCACTCTTTTGCTCAGCTTTTTCAGGCTTGAGGCCGTGGAACTCGACCAAGCAATCCTCGACTACTTCCCAGAATGCTTCCTTGACTTTTTCATTTATCATGGGAGTCGCCTCTTAGGACTACGATCTAACACCGCGGTCGCCGTCGAAGTATGGAAACCGATTTGATCGGAATCAGGAATCGCATAACGCCTTCGCCACGACGCGGTAACCGGGCCGACAACTATATCGTACCAATCGCCCTTGGGTATCTTACCATGCGCGCCTCCTACCCGTGCGTGGGAGACAAAGCTCCAGTAGTCCTCGGCATCAGAGCGCCCGCGCACGAACCAGAGGCTATCCAGGACAGCTAGCTTCTTCCGATCAACGTCGAAGCATATCACTGCGGGAGACCCACCTAGCCGGACGGCTAACTGCCTTGCCCAGTCCCGCGCTTGCTTCTCCTTGGTGGTTGTATAGAATCCTTGACCAAAATCGGTATCGACACGCCCATGAAAAGGGTTAATTGCCGCCAATAGGGATGGCACATGAACAGTCAGCGTCCCGTGGTACAACTTGATAGTCTGATTCGTCCACACAACTGGACGTGGCACCCGCGCAAGCGGTCTGGCCATGCTCTACTCCTCGGCCGGAGGTGTCTCTACTTCCCTCCCACGCGCGCCAGATCGTGTGCATTCTCCTCGAACGCCGCCATCACCGCCTCGTCGTCCGACAACCCGTCCAGCTTGAAACGCTTCTGCGTCTCGATCACCCGCCGGTAGTCGTTGGGGTAAACCTTGACGAACTTCGGCCGGAACTTGTCCCAGCGCTGCAGCAGGCGCAAGGGGCGCTCACTGCCGGTGTACTCGTAGAACGCCCGCAGTAGGGATTGCACCTCGGCCACGTCCGCTTCTTCCTCCAACGGGAAGAGCTGCACCATCTCCCGGTTACAGTTGTTCGGGAAGCTGCCGTCTTCGTCGAAGACGTAGGCGATGCCGCCCGACATGCCGGCGGCGAAGTTCTTGCCCGTCGGCCCCAGCACGACCACCCGGCCGGCCGTCATGTACTCGCAGCCGTGGTCCCCCACCGCGAGGACGACCGCGTTGACCCCGCTGTTGCGGACGCAAAAACGCTCGCCGGCCATGCCGCGGACATAAACCTCCCCGCTCGTCGCCCCGTAGAACGCCACGTTGCCGATGAGCACGTTATCCATCGCGCGGAACGTCGCGTCCGGCGGCGGATAGATAATAATCTTGCCGCCCGACAGCCCCTTGCCGACGTAATCGTTGGCGTCGCCTTCCAGGATCAGTGTCACGCCCGACGGCACGAATGCCCCAAAGCTCTGGCCCGCCGAACCCTTGAACGTCAGGCGGATCGTGTCGGCGGGCAGGCCGGCGGCGCCGTAGCGGCGCGTGATCGCGCTGCCGAGCATCGTGCCGACGACGCGGTTGATGTTGCGGATCGGCAGCACCGCCGTCACGGGCGTTCCGTGTTCCAGGGCCGGTTGGCACAGCGGGATCAGCGTTGTGCGGTCCAGGGCCGCGTCGAGGCTGTGGTCCTGGTCCTGGCTGTGGTAGCGGCCGACCTCCGGTCCCACCGGCGGCTGGTAGAAGATGGGCGCGAAGTCCAGGCCGCCCACCTTGTAATGGTCCACTGCCGCCGCAGTCTCCAGGCGCTCGCTATGGCCGATCATCTCTTCAAACGTGCGATAGCCCAGTTGCGCCATTAGCTCGCGCACTTCCAGCGCGATGAAGCGCATGAAGTTGACGACGTGATCGGGGTCGCCGGCGAACTTCTTGCGCAGCTGCGGGTCCTGCGTCGCCACGCCGACCGGGCAGGTGTTGAGGTGGCAGACGCGCATCATGACGCAGCCCAGCGCCACCAGCGGGGCGGTGGCGAAGCCGAACTCTTCGGCCCCGAGGAGCGCCCCGATGACCACGTCTCGGCCGGTCTTGAGTTGACCGTCCACCTCGACGACAATGCGGCTGCGCAGGTTGTTGAGCAAGAGCGTCTGGTGCTTTTCGGCCAAACCCAACTCCCAGGGCGCGCCAGCGTGCTTGATGCTCGTCAACGGCGACGCGCCCGTGCCGCCGTCGTGGCCGCTGATAAGCACCACGTCGGCATGGGCCTTGGACACGCCCGCCGCGATGGTGCCGACGCCGACCTCCGCCACCAGCTTGACGCTGATGCGCGCTTGCGGGTTGCCGTTCTTGAGGTCGTGAATCAACTCGGCCAGGTCTTCGATGCTATAGATGTCGTGGTGCGGCGGCGGCGAGATCAGGCCCACGCCCGGCGTCGAGTGCCGGACCTTGGCAATCCACGGGTAAACCTTGCTGCCGGGCAACTGGCCACCTTCGCCGGGTTTCGCACCCTGCGCCATCTTGATCTGTAGCTCGCGGGCGTTGACCAGGTACTCGCTGGTGACGCCGAAACGGCCGGACGCCACCTGCTTGATGGCACTATTCTTCGAGTCGCCGCGCTCGTTGGTCCAGTGGTAGCGCGCCGGGTCCTCGCCGCCCTCGCCGGTGTTGCTCTTGCCGCCGATGCGGTTCATGGCGATCGCCAACGTCTCGTGCGCCTCCTGGCTGATCGAGCCGTACGACATCGCGCCGGACTTGAACCGCCGCACGATCTTCTCGACCGCTTCGACCTCCTCAATCGGGATCGGCTCGTTGGCCAGCTTGATGCCGAACAGGCCGCGCAGGGTGCAAAGCCGTTTCGCCTGGTTGTTGACGAGGGCGCTGTACTCCTTGAACACTTTGTAATTGTTCGAGCGGACGGCGTGTTGCAACTTGTGGATCGTCTCCGGGTTGAACAGGTGGTACTCGCCCTCGCGGCGGTACTGGTACTGACCGCCGGCGTCGAGCGTGTGGCCGTTGAGCGAGCGGTCCGGGTACGCGCGGGCGTGCCGCTCCCAGGCTTCGGCGGCGATCACGTCCAGGCCGACACCCGACACCCGCGACGCCGTCCGGGTGAAATAACGATCGATCACGTCGTTGTTCAAACCCACCGCTTCAAAGATCTGAGCGCCGCAATAACTCTGCGCGGTCGAGATGCCCATCTTGGACATGACCTTCATGACGCCCTTGCCGACCGCCTTGATGTAGTGCTTGACCGCCTTGTCGGGGTCGATGTCCTTGAGCATTCCTTGCCGAATCATGTCGTCGAGCGTCTCGAACGCCAGGTAGGGGTTGATGGCCCCGGCCCCGTAGCCGATCAAGAGCGCGAAGTGATGCACCTCGCGCGGCTCGCCGCTTTCCAGCACGAGGCCGACCTTGGTGCGCGTCCCCTCGCGGATCAGGTGGTGATGCACGCCGGCGACGGCCAGCAGCGCCGGGATCGGCGCCAGGGTGCGGTCGCTGCCGCGGTCGGACAGGAGGATGAAGTCGTTGCCCGACTCCACCGCCGCGCTCACGTTCTGGAACAACTCGACCAGCGCCCGGTCCAGCCCCGCCGCCCCTTCCTTGACGGGATACAGGATTGACAGCGTGATCGATTTGAACTCCTGCGGCCCGCGGCCGTCGAGGCGGCGCAGCTTTTCCAGCTCGTCGTTCTTGAGGATCGGCGAGTTCAGTTTGATCTGCCGGGCCGAGCGCGGCGTCGGTTGGAGCAGGTTGTACTCCGAGCCGATGGTGGTCTCCATCGACATGATGATCTCTTCGCGGATGCAGTCCACCGGCGGGTTGGTGACTTGCGCGAACAGCTGCTTGAAGTAGCCGTAGAGCAGCTGCGGCTTGTCCGAAAGGACTGCGAGCGCCGCGTCGTTGCCCATCGAGCCGACCGCCTCGTTGCCATCCGCGGCCATCGGCGCGAGCAGGATTTTCAAGTCCTCGGTGGTGTAGCCGAACGCGCGCTGGCGCAGGAGGACGTTGGCGTGGTCCGGCTCGACTTCCACGTCGCCGGCCGGCAGCTGGTCCATCGAGACGATGTTGTCGCGTAGCCACTCGGCATAGGGGTGTTCCGCGGCAATCTTGTCCTTCAGTTCATCGTCGCCGATGATGCGGCCCTGTTCCAGGTCCACGAGGAACATGCGCCCCGGCTGCAACCGGCCCTTGCGCAGCACGCGCTCGGGCGGAATGTCGAGGACGCCCACCTCGGACGCCATGATGACCAGGTCGTCCTTGGTGACGTAGTAGCGCGACGGCCGCAAGCCGTTGCGGTCGAGGACCGCGCCGATGCGCAGGCCGTCGGTGAAGGCGATCGACGCCGGGCCGTCCCACGGCTCCATGAGGCAGGAGTGAAATTCGTAGAACGCCTTCTTGGCGCCGCTCATGTTCGGGTCGCCGCCCCACGGCTCCGGGATCATCATCATGACCGCGTGCGGCAGCGACCGGCCGCCGAGGACCAGCAGTTCCAGGGCGTTGTCGAACATCGCCGAATCGCTGCCCGTCTCGTCGATGACCGGCAGAACTTTTTCGAGGTCCGCACCGAACAACTCGGAGCGGAACATTTTCTCGCGGGCGCGCATCCAGTTGACGTTGCCGCGAAGCGTGTTGATTTCGCCGTTGTGGCAGACGTAGCGGTAAGGGTGCGCCCGCGCCCAGGTCGGGAACGTGTTGGTGCTGAAGCGCGAATGGACGAGCGCCAGCGCCGATTCCAGGTCGGCGTCCAGCAAGTCGGGGAAGTACGGCCCCAGCTGCGGCGAGTTGAGCATACCCTTGTAAATGAGCGTCTTGTACGACAGGCTCGGTATGTAGAACATGCCGCACTGGGCGATGCCGGAGGCGCGCACGAGGTTCTCGACGCGCTTGCGGATGACGTACAGCTTGCGCTCGAACGCCAGACCGTCGTTGCCCAGGTGGCGCAGTGCCTCGTCGCGGCGGCCGATGAAGATTTGCCGCATCACCGGCTCGGCGGACTTCGCGGTCGGGCCGATCTGGCGGTTGTCGGTCGGCACCGTGCGCCAGCCGAGGACGACCTGCCCCTCTTCGCGGACGACCTGCTCGAACAGGCCTTCGCAATGCTGCCGGTCGTGGGCGTCGGTCGGCAAAAAGACCATGCCGACGCCGTACGCGCCGTAGTCGGGCAGGCGCAATTTGAATTGCTCGGCCACTTTCGCCAGGAAGCGGTGCGGCATCTGCACGACGATGCCGGCGCCGTCGCCGGTGTTCTTCTCGCAGCCGCACGCGCCGCGGTGCTCCAGGTTTACGAGAACCTGGATCGCGTTCTGGACGATGGCGTGCGATTTACGGCCCTTGATGTCAACGACGAAGCCGACGCCGCAGGCGTCGTGCTCGAAGCCGGGGTCGTACAGACCTTGCTTGACGGGAAGTTCGCCCGGTGTCATGTCGCCATCCTCATAACTAACTCTTGGGCGAGCGTCGGGGCGTAAGCCCGACGTGTGGGTTTCCGGGCGAGCGTCGGGGCGTAAGCCCGACGTGGA
>JBBRLG010000392.1:0-7238 GCA_038231495.1 Gemmatales bacterium
CGAGGAGCACGCCAAACGGAGACACTACCGTCTTTGGCCCAATCTTGAAAGGCAAGGCGACGCGCCCCAACGCCTGGGTTTCCATTGACCCACGAATCTTGTTGACTCCCACTACCGACAAGGGGTAGCCTGCGGATGTTGGCAACCTGTACCGAAGCACCATTTCCCTTTGAGACCCCATGAACTACAAACTCCTGCCCATCGTCTTGGTCTGCTTGAGCGGCCTCGCCTGTCTCAAAACGGGGACTTTGCCGACGGCACCCGGTTCGGCACCGGTCGTCGTGGTGGCCGACCCGCCCCTGACGCTTGCGAACTACGACAAAATCAAAGTCGGCATGACGCTGCCAGAAGTGGAAGCCTTTCTCGGCAAGCACAACGCGGGGGGCAGGCACGACGAAAAGGCACCGGACGGCACGACCCGGACAGTGATCGATAGCGCGTCCTGGGTCAAGATAGCTATCGTCGTGCCCGTCGGCGGCGTTGAGGTCAAACAGCCGGAGGAGTGCCGGATCGTCGTCGAATTGAAAGACGGCAAGGTTGCGTCCAAGAGCCAGGTGGGGTTGGCCGCCGAGCCGGCAAAGGACAAGGACATCGTCGGGACGTGGCATTCGCAGGACGACGACAAGGAACCCCTCGTGTTCGAGAAGGACGGCACCTTCAAATGCGGCTTCGTCAAGGAGAAGGGCGAGTGGGTGATGGCCGTCGGGACGTACACCATCTCGGATGACGGCAAAATCGACGCGAAAGCCAAGCAGGGCGGCGCCACGCTGGGGCTGCACTACACCCTGAAGGACGGCGTCATTTTCGGCCCGCGCGGCCCCAACCCCAAGGTCGAGTGGAAGAAGGACAAGGATTGATCCTCGTTCATTTTCCTTCCCCGTCGGAGCGCCGATCTGCGATAATCCGGTCAAATGGTTCCTGTTCCGATCCGGCCTGGAAGGAAGGGAGACTGCGATGGGCGCGTGGCGTCGGTTGGCCGTTGTCCTCGGCGTGACGGGTCTTCTGCTGGCAACCGTGGGGCGTCCCGCCTTCGCCGGCGGCGCGACGGCGGACGAACCCGATCGTGCTGCAAACGCCTTTTGGCCCCTGTTCGGCGGCGACGCCACGCGCTCGGCCCAGGGCGTCGGCGGGGTGCCCTACCTGGAGTGGCGCTGGCGTCGGTCGTTGCTTGGCGACGGTCTGGAAACGCCGAGCAATACGGCCGAAAATATCCTCAAAATGGCCGATAATCTCCTCCTCCGCCGCCAGGTTGTTATCCCGGCGGCCGTCCCGATCACGGTGCGCTACACCCGCCACGACGGGAAAAATGTCCAGGAGATTTCCCTCGTCGTTTACCGCACCTATTCCGGCATTCAGGCGGTGGACCCGACGAACGGGAAGCTCGTCTGGGCAGCGCCGTCGAACTGGGGCCTGGAAAACATGGCCTCTTCTGCCGCCAAGCTGCCGGCGTTGAACAGCTGGTTGCAGTTCTATTTGCAGGCTAACGGCCGGCCGGGCATCGTCTATGAAAACTCGGTCCTCGGCACCCTGAGTACCGACGGCACCCTGGTCTTCGCGGTCGAGGATTTGGCCGTGCCGCCGCCGCCGAACTTCCCCGGCAACCCGAACGCGCCGGGCACCAAAGAAATCGACGCGGCCGTCAAGGGCAGCCTACTCCAGGCGTTCGAGTTGGCAGCCGGCGGCAAGTTAAAATGGCAGGTCGGCGGTGCGGGCAAGGACGCGCAACTGGGCAACGCTCTTTTCCTCGGGTCGCCGCTGCCGTACCAGGGCAGCCTGTACGTCCTCCGCGAAACCGCTTACGAAACGCCGGCGTGGGTTACTTTCCTGAGTCCGCCCCTCAAGCTAGCGCCGGCATTGCTCTCCAAATCGGTCGTGCGTGTGGCGCGGCTCGACCCCGCTACCGGCAAAGTACTGGCGGACGAGGCAATCTTCATGCCCCGCGTCCCCGTCTCAATCGATAGCGGTCGCCGACTCGCAGCCGCCCACCTCGCCGCGGCCGACGGCGTCCTGGTCGTGCCGACCAACGCCGGCAGTATTCTTGGGGTGGACCTCAAGAGGCTCGACCTCCTCTGGAAAACGGAGTATGTCGATAGGAATAGCCCGGAACCCAACCCGCGCTTCGTCCAACCCGGACGGCCTCCGGGCATAGGCTGGCCGGTTCTTCGGAACGCGACGTGGAAGGTGACGGCCCCTGTCATTCATGGCGGCCGCGTCGTCTGCGCGGCCCCCGACGGCGACCGCGTGGAATGCCTTAACCTCAAGGACGGCACGGTGGCCTGGCGTGCGCCGAAGGCCGAGGACGATCTCTACCTCGCCGGCGTTTTCGGCGACCACGTCGTGATCGTCGGCAAGCGCGTCACCAAGGCGCTTTCGCTCGCTAAGGGCGAAGTCGTATGGAACCTCGAAACCGGCGTGCCGTCCGGCTTCGGCATGGCCAGCGATGGCGTCTACTACCTGCCCCTGCGTGCGGCCGCCGATTCCGGAGCGCCGGAGGTTTGCGCGATCGAGCTGGCCAATGGCCGCATCACGTCTCACTCCAAGGCGCGCGAGAAAAACGGCCTGCGCGACGTGCCGGGCAACCTCGTTTTCAGCGACGGCCAGGTGCTGTCGCAGACGACGCGGGACCTCGTCGCCTACCCGCAGCTCAAGGCCCGGCTCGCGGCCATCGACGCACTGCTTACGAAAAACCCTGCCGACCCGCTGGGGCTGACCGACCGCGGCGAGTTGCGTTTGAACAACGGCGACCTGCCAGGGGCGACCGACGATTTGCGCAAGGCGCTGGAGAACAAGCCACCGAAAGAGACGGTCGTTCGCGCCCGCGGCTTGCTCTACGAGACGCTGAGCGGCTACCTCGAACGCGACTTCGCCAAGGCCGAGCCTTTCCTCAAGGAGTACGAAGGCCTTGGCAAGCTCGACACCGAGGGGATGGCGGACGACGAGAAGGCGGCGGCGGTCGCGGAGGAGAAGCGCCGCCGGGCCGCCTTTTTGCTCCTCGTGGCGCGCGGCCGCGAGCAGCAAGGCCGGCTGCGTGAGGCGCTCGGCCTCTACCTCCAATTCGCGGAGACCGGCGCGGACGAGAAGCTGCTGCCCAGTCCCCAGGAGCCGGCCGTGAAGCTCAGTCGCAAAGTCTGGGTCCGCCAGCGCATTGGCGAGATGCTCAAAAACGCCCCCGCCGACAAGGCCAAGGAACTGCAAGACGAGATCGACAAGAAATGGAAAGACCTGCGCGGTGCCAAGAATTCCGACGCGCTGCGCGACTTCAGCGCCATTTTCGGTGCCGAGACGGAGGCCGGGCGCGAAGCGCGGCTGACGCTGGCAGCGGACCGCAGGGAACAGAAGGATTACCTTGGCGCGGAACGGTATCTCGAAGAGGTGCGCCGGCAGCCCGACGACGCGGCCCGCTCCGGCCGGGCACTTTACCTGCTGGCCCAGATGCAGGCGGAACGCGGTTTGATTGCGGACGCCGTTTATTACTACCGCATCCTCGCTCGCGACTACGCCAAGACGCCCGTGGCCGACGGCAAGACCGGCAAGGATCTCTTCGACGCGCTCGCGGCGGACAAACGGTTCCTGCCTTTCCTGGACGAAACACCGCCGCCGTTTACCAAGGGACCGTTCAAGGTGGAAGAGGCCAAGCCGCCGGCCAACGGCTTCAACGCGCAGGACTTTGGCTACACCTTCGTGCAAAGCGGTGAGGAGCTGCCGTTCTTCAAGCAGTACCGCGTCGCCTTGGTGACGAACACGCATCAGCTGAAAATCGCGAGTAGGTCCGGGGACGAGCCGCCGCGCATGGACCAGCACCTGACCACCACCACCTTCGCGCAGATGCACGCCGTCTGGAACCCGCAGAGCGGCGGCCAACTCAGCCCCGAACACCACTTCTTGAACAACGGCCACCTCGTCGTGCTGCCGCTGGGCCACATGGTCTTCGGTATCGACCCGGTGGACAAGAAAGTGCTGTGGGAGAAGAACCTCTACGCCCCGGCGATTGCCGGCGTCGGTTTGCCGCCACTAGGCAACGCGCAGACCGGCATGCCCCCCATCAGCATGGACCCGCGCGACAACACGGTCCAGGTGCTTTACGCCAACGGCTGGAGGCAGCGTTTGGGCAAATCGCAACCCTTCCTCGCCGGCGGCCGGTTGATCGTGGACACGAGCGATGGCCTGACTGCACTCGACGCCTACAGCGGCAAGACGCTCTGGCAGCGGGACGAGGGTATGCGCGACGACTACTTCGGCGACGACGAATACGTCGCCATCGTCGCGCGCGATGGCGACGGCAAGCCGACGGCCACTCGCGTGGTGCGGGCCGCGGACGGTGGTACGGTCAAGGCACTGGACTTCCACGCGGCGTTCGCGGAGCGCATTCTTACCGTCGGCCGCATCGTCGTCGCGGCCGAAATCGACAAGCAGAATGCCCTGACGCTCCGCCGTTACGACGTGGCGACCGGCAAGGACGTCTGGAAGAAAACCTTTCCGGCCGGGACGCGCGTGGTCCGCAGCGGCAATTCCGACTGGTACGGCGTTATCGAACCGGACGGCACGGCCCGCCTTTTCGGAGTGACGGACGGCAAGGAAGGGATCGCGCTCAAGGTGGACCCCAAGCACCTCGACAAGGTGGAGTCGGTGGAGGTATTCGCCGACGACCGCAAGTTGTACCTGGCCTGCAACAAGGCAGCGGACCCCGCCTTAGCGCCATGGGGCGGCGTGCAGAGAAACCTGCTGGCGGGGACCGGATTGCGGTCGCAGTCGGTCAACGGCGAGTTGTACGCCTTCGACCGCGCGACCGGTGAGGTGCAATGGCACAACGACGTTACCAATCAGCAGCTGGTCCTCGCTGATTTCGCGGTAATGCCAGTACTGATATTCACGGCGCGCTACAACACGTGGGTTCCTGTAGGGGGCGGCAAAGCCGTCCAAAGCGTCGTCGCCACCCAAATCTTTCGCAAGAGCAGCGGCAAGCTGCTCTTTAACCAGGCCGACACGACGAACCGCCGCCAGCAGTTCCATAGCCTGAAGGTCGATGCCGCGAAGGAGGAGATCGAGTTGACTGGCTGGGACCAGATGCTTCGGGTGACGGCGAAGAAGGAGTAGGGGTCATGGTCTTTAGCCCCGGAGATGGCGGCAGTTAATCGCCAGGAGCGGTAGCCCCTGGTAGACGCTGCTTTCGTAGCCAGCGGAGAGCCGGCCGCTCTTTGGAGTGCGGCGGCTCGACCCCGCTTTCTTTCTTTCTTTGCCGAGACACCCGGCCCCGCCAAAGAAAGAGAGCGGCGTCGAGCCGCCGCACTCCAATGGAAAAAACACCTCCTTTAATCCTACACTAGTGCAGCGTCAGCCTTTGATTTTAGGGTAGAGCGACTTCAACTTCGTTCGCGCATCGTCGATGCAAAATTGCCAATCGACGCCGCGTTGTTTGTCGTTGGTATACTGGTGCCAGACCCCGGTTTCCTCGCGCAACACGTCAACCGTCGCGCAGCGGCGACCCTGGACACACTGCCGCGTCCGCGCACTCAATTCGTTCTCCGCAATGTTGAGCCAACTGCCGTGCTTGGGCGTGTGGCGAAATTCCAGCCGACCGATTAGCGACTACGCCGTTGCCGGATCGAAGGCCTCGTAGAACACGCCGCTCGTGTGCGTGTTCAGGTTGTCGCACACCAGGATCACCTTCGCGGCCGCCGCCTAGCGGCCCCGCAAGAGCTCGGCCATCTCCAACGCCCAGTCGATCTTCGTCCGCTGTTCGCGCACGCGGACCTGACGCCAGCCCGCCAGCGGCTCGCAAAACATGAAAAGGCTCGCAGTTCCGGCCCGCTCGTACTCGTAATCGACACGCCGCGGCCAGGAACATGCCGTGCAGGAAGGCAAGGGTCCGGGACAGGCAGAGGGGTTGCCGCAGATACATTGGCCCGAGCAAGCGGTCAACGGCTTCCTGGGGGCAGCACCGGACGCCGTGGTGATCGCCGCCGGGACGGCCGGATCATCCGGGTCAACGCCCAAACCGAGAGGCAATTTAGCTACTCCTTGACGGGGTTCTCCACGGCATCATCGCCGTGGCCGCATTGAAGCGGTCAGTGCGTGGGTCGATCCCACGGGCGGGGTCTTTGTTCTTCACGGCCTCCTCCCTTGTCGCGCTGTTTGCCTTTCTTTTTCTCTCCCGACCGTCTTTATGATCGACAATTCGATCGTTGTTGCGGCTTTGCACAGACTTCGGGCGGGCGAACCTGAGCGAAAATAAGGCACACACGAGACAGTTTTTCGTTGCCGACCTGGCACCCGGTCGTGGAATTGCCGGAAGTCCCCGTGCCAGTGACCGAGTACCCGGCGCAGGGCCGTACCTGCCCTGGTTGTGGGCCTAGCACCTGGGCCAAGATGCCCGACGCCATCCGTGCCCACGGCTGCGGTCCGCGGCTGACGGCGACCCTGTCGTACCTGAGCGGCGTTCTGCACGCCAGCAAACGGGGCATCGAGGCGTTCGTCGAGACGGTCCTGGGTGTGCCGATCGCTCTGGGCACGGTCAGCAACCTCGAACAAGAAAGGAGCGCCGCTCTGGCGGCTGCCCACGCCGCGGCCCAGCAGGCGGTCCAGGAGGCTCCGGCCAAGAACGTCGCTGAGACCGGCTGGAAACAGGCAGGCGCCAAGCGTTGGTTGTGGGGCGCGGCCACGGCCCTGGTGGTCTGCTTCGTCATTACTCCCACCCGCGGCGCGGTGGGCCTGGCCGCCCTGCTTGGGAAGAAGATCAAGGGGATCCTCTCCAGCGACCGCCGCGACGTAGTGGATGAAGCCGTCCGCGTCCTTGACCCAGTTCGGCCGCGCGTAGCCGTCGTAGACGGTCGGCGTCGTGTCCGCCGTCCCCGGCCCGTTCTGCGTGGTGGAAACGGTCGGCAAACTGACCGTCGTGGATAGCACCTGGTTGGTGCCGGTGTCGAATGTATAGCTGGTCGTAGTCGTTTTCCTTGCCCGTCCCCTGATTTTCCCTTGGTTTTCTTCGTTGCCCCTCGGGGCGACGGACGCGGAAACGAATTCTTTCGTCCTAAACGTCGGCGGGCCAATGCCTTGGGAAAGTTCGTTTCCGCACCCCCTCGCACACCCCCCCTGCGGAGTTGACGACGAACGACACGATCCTTGTGGCAGGCGGTAGGGCCGTTGGCGCGCGGCGGAGCTTCCGAGCCAAGGGCACAAAAGTCTCCAATCGACAAAACGGCGAACGATTACGAAACGTGAACTCACGCTGCTTTCGATCC
>JBBRLG010000393.1:0-7165 GCA_038231495.1 Gemmatales bacterium
CCGCGGCGATCGTGCCGTTGTTGACGACGCTGATGGCGGACAGCCTCTTGTCCGCCGCGCCGCTGAGCGTGAGGGTGCCGTTGTTGGTAAGGACCGCGCCCGCGACGGCGTCGACGATTTGACCGCCCTGCCACTGGAACAGGCCGGCCGGGAAGTTGAAGGTCGCCCCCGCCGCGCCGATGGCCAGGCTGCCCGCAGACAGCAACACCGTGCCGGCACCGGAACCGGTGTAGACACCCGTGAACACATCGTTCGCGGTCACGGACAGGTCCAGGGTAGCGCCGGCGGCGACGGTGAAGGTGCCGCCGGTGCTGGCGCTGCCCCCGCTGTTGCCGCCGGCAGAGAAGGCTTGCAGCGTGCCGGTTTGGACGTCAATGACGCCGCCAGGCGCGTTGTCGAAGGAAACGTTGCTGGTCGAGGACGTGCCGACGCCCGCCGACTTCCGCACCGTGCCCGCGTTCAGCAGGGCGACGCCGCCGACGTTGCCCAGCGACGTGTCGGACTGAAAATCCAACACCCCTCCCGCCTGGTTGTCGAAGGTCGTGTAGGCGAAGCGCAGCTGGCCCGTACCGCCGACCGCGACGGTGCCGGTGTTGACCAGTTTGGTAAACTCGTTGCCCGAGCCGATTGTCTTGAGTGCAGCGCCGCCAAGGGTGAGGGTGCCGACGTTCGTAAACGTGTCCGCCACGCCGCCGTTGGGGAGTCCGTACATTTGGCCGCCAGTCCAGACGCTATTCGGGCTGGCAAGCGTCAGCACTCCCGATGCGAACGTCAGATTGCCGCCGCTCTGGACGAGCGCCCCGTCGAACCGGGACGCGGCCGACACCGCGAGCGAGCCTGCGGTCAGCGCTAGAGCGTCGGTGCTTGACGTTTGGAGGCTATGAACGGCCCGGTCGTCGCGAATAGTAACCGTGAGCGGCCCGGTTTGGCCGATGGTCACGTCGTCACCGGCGCCGGGCACCGCATTGGTACTCCAGTTGCCGGGAACATCCCAGAAGCCGTCGGTGTTGACGTTCCACGAAATGTTGGTCGGGACGACGCGGTCTTCCAGCTGTTCCACTGCCAGTCGCACCGTTTGCTGAAGCGACCGCCGGCTTGGCCGCCGGGCATGCTTCTCGGAGCGTCCAAACTTCAACCCGCGCAACCAGTTCAACGGATTCATGGTGAGATTCCTTAACGGATGTCAGCAGGTCGCATTGGTACACGAAGAAAGACGGCGAACCCGGAGGGCAATCGCGCGAGGCGCCCGCCGGACACGAGGTTAAACCGCTGCCACGGGGGAACCTTGCACGGCCGGGCCGAAAGTTTTTCGGGAATGGTTCAAACTCGGGTGGCAAAGGAAGCAACCTTTGTGCAATGACGTGGCGCTGGGGCGCCACCCGGAACGAATGCTTTAAGTCTATGCCCGGCCATAAGTTCCACCTTGGAAAATTCGTTCGGAGGGGTGTGTGGCAGGGTGAATGAAACGAATTCCACCTGTTGGCTCGTGCTTGCGGCTTTTGATCCATGCCGTGTTTCGCCGCCGTCCGCGTGCTTGTGTCGTGGTGTGAATTCGGACACAATATGCAAGGTTCCATCCCGTCCGAGGTTTAGTCTCATGGGCGATGCTGCCGACCGTCCGACGCCACCCAGCTTGCTGCTGCGAGTGCGCGACCCGGCCGACGCCGCGGCCTGGCGCACGTTTGTAGATATATACGGGCCGCTGGTGTACGGCTACTGCCGGGGCGCCCGGCTGGCGCACGAGGACGCCGAGGACGTTACCCAGGAGGTGTTCGGCCGCGTCAATGAAGCCATCCGCACGTTCGAGTACCGGCCGCAGGTGGCGCGCTTCCGTTCGTGGTTGGCGACGGTCGTGCGCAACGAGATCAACCGCCTCTTCAAGAAGAAGGGGCGGGCGGTCGGCGTCGGTGCCGACGAGCGCGTGTTGGCCGACGCCGTCGCGGGCACGGAAGACACGGCGTGGACGGCGGCCTTCAACGCCCACGTCCTGCGGACGGCGCTGGACCGCTGCCGTCCGCACTTCGAGGCGGACACCTGGAAGGCGTTCGCGCTGGTGTGGTTGGAGGACCGGCCGGCGGCGGAGGCGGGACGCACGCTCGGCCGGCCGCTCGAATGGGTGTACGTCGCCAAGTCGCGTGTGCTGAAGCGGCTTTGGGAGGAAGTCGTCGAACTGGCCGACGACAGCGTGGTGTCGGCCGCGCCTCCGCACGCCCTTTAGAAGCTCCACCAGAAGGGCGAGCCGGGAGCGTAAGCGACCGGAGTTTGGCTCCGAATGAACTCCGGTCGCTTACGCTCCCGGCTCGCCAAATCGTTAGATCCACTCAGGAATACCAATGACTTTCTGTCCCCCGGCCTGCGACCTGGAACACCTGCTCGATGGCCAGCTCGGCGAGCCGGAGACCGACCGCTTGCGCAAGCACCTCGGCGACTGCCCCGCCTGCGCGGCGCGACTGGACCACTTGTCGGAACCGGCGGGGTTGCGGGCGTGGCGCGGTTGGGCCGACGTGCCGCGGTTGCCGACCGACCCGCGATTCGGCCGTCTGCTGGAGGCGCTGCGCGAAACGCCCCTGCTCTGCGCCGCCACCGGCGCGGAGGGCGATCCGGCGGACGACCGGACGTTGCCGCCACTCGGGCCGCCGGCGTGCGCCGGCGACCTGGGCACGTTGGGTCCGTACCGCATCCTGGCCGAGGTCGGCCGCGGCGGCATGGGCGTCGTCCTCAAGGCTTACGACCCCGCCCTCGCACGCGCCGTCGCGGTCAAAGTGCTGCGGCCGGACCGGGCGGACGACGCCGCGCGGCGCCGCTTCGTGCGCGAGGCCCGCGCCGCCGCCGCCGTCCGGCACGACCACGTCGTTTCCGTCTTCGCGGTCAGCGACGCCGAGGCCGCCGTGCCGTACCTGGTCATGGAATACGTCGAAGGGCCGACGCTCCGGCAGCGCCTCACGGCGGAGGGGCGGCTCGACCCGCGCGAGGCGGCACGCATGGTCCTGCACGCGGCCGACGGGCTGGCGGCGGCGCACGCGCTGGGCCTGATTCACCGCGACGTCAAGCCGGCCAACATTCTGCACGACCGCGCATGCGACCGGGCGCGCATCGTCGATTTCGGTCTCGTCCGCGCCGCCGACCGGGGCACGGGTACGACGCGCGACGGCACCCTACCGGGCACGCCAGAGTACATGAGTCCCGAGCACGTCCGCGCGCCGGACCAGCTCGACGCCCGCGCCGACGTGTACGGCCTCGGCGTGACGCTCTATGAACTGCTAACTGGGGACGTGCCGTTCCGCGGCGCGCCGCACATGATCGTGCAGCGCGTGCTGAGCGACGAACCGCTGCCGCCGCGCCGCCTCAACGACCGCGTCCCGCGGGACCTCGAAACCGTCTGCCTCAAGGCCATGGCGAAAGAGCCGGGCCGCCGCTACCCGTCGGCCGCGGACCTGCGCGACGACCTGCGCCGCTTCCTGGCCGGCGAGCCGGTGCGGGCGCGGCCGGCCGGGGCCGTGGAGCGCGGCTGGCGCTGGTGCCGTCGCAACCCCCGGCTGGCGGCCACGTCGCTGGCGCTCGTCCTGGCCCTACTCGGCGGTTCGGCGGGCATGGCGTGGCAGTGGTCGGGGGCCGTGGTCGCGCGCGACGAGGCCCGGCGGGAGCGGGAGCAGGCACGCACCGACTTCGACCGGGCACGCGCGGCGGTGGACAAATACTTGACCGAGGTGAGCGAAGACCCGGAACTGCGGGCACGCAACCTCGAGCCGCTGCGGCGCAAGCTGCTGCTCAGCGCCCGCGATTTCTACGAGCATTTCGTTGCCGAACACCCCGACGATCCCCTGCTCCGGGCGGAGCTGGGCCGCGCCCACGGCCGCCTTGGCAGGATCGACTCCTTCCTCGACACCCCGGCGAAGGGCAGGGAACACTACGAACACAAGCGCGACATTTTCGAGCAACTGCACCGCGAACACCCCGACGACGCCGGCTACCAGAGCGACCTGGCCGACGCCTATTTGGCCCTGGCCACCGCCCACCACTTCATGGGACAGGCGGAGGCCGCGGACGATGCCTATGTGCGGGCGGCGGCTCTCTGGGAGGAACTCGCCCTGGCCCACCCCGACGATCCCGATTACCTCCGCTTCCTACTGGCGACGTCCAACAACCTGGGGCGGACGCGCCAGCTCAAAAATCGGCTGCCGGAGGCGGAGCAAGCCTACCGGGAAGGCCGGACGGCCTACGACCGCTGGGTGCGCGACCACGCGCCCGTGGCCCGCCATCAGGCCCGGCTCGCCCAGCTGTTGACCAATCTCAGCATGTTGTACAGCGACACCGAACGGCCCACTCTTCAGGAACAGGTGCTGCACGAGGCGGTCGCGCTGGGCGAGCAACTCGTCGCGGCCGACCCCAAGGGCGACGAACCGAACAGCGTGTTGTGTCACGCCGCCAACGTCCTGGGCATCCTGCACGCCCGGCGACAAGAATTGGACCAGGCGGAGGCCGCCTGGAAGGAGTCCTTGGCGGCCGCCGAGGCGTTGGTCCGGGCGCACCCGGCCAGCCCCGAGTACCAGGACCTGTTGGCTTCCAACTACAACAACCTCGGTATCCTGTGGGACGTCTATCGGGCCGTCCCCGCCGCCGCCTTGCCGTTCTTCGAGAAGGCCCTCGCGATCAACGAACGCCTGGTGCGCGACTACCCCCATTTCCGCGGTTACTGGATCAGTTTGCGGTCCACGCATTACAACACCGCCACGCTGCTGCAAACGAGGGGGCAGGCGGGGGCGGCGTTGGCCCTGACGAACCGGGTGCTGGACCTCTGGCAGACGACTTTTCCGCCGGACCAGGTCGATGACGACACCCGGAATACGCTTGCGGGTCTCCACCAGCTGCGGGCCGATGCCCTTGGCTGGTTGGGCCGCTACGACGAGGCGTTGCAGGCGTATGACGACGCCCTGCCGCTGCTGGCCCAGGGACAGAAGGAGGCGTTGCGGCTCGGCCGACGCATTGTGGAATGCCGCATGTTGGTACAGAAAGGGGATTACGGGCGTGCCGTCAGCCTGGCCCGGTCCGTGGCAGACACGCCCCCTGAAGACGCCCCAAGGCTTGTCCGAGCGGCGGTCGTGCTGGCGTCGGGCGTCGTGGCCGTGCGCAAGGACGATCGCCTTGCCGCGGCCGAGCGCGAGCGGTTGGCCGAGGACTACGCAGTCGGGGCCGTGAGCCTGCTTCGGCGTGCCCAGGCGACCGGGTACTTTACCTTACCGAGAACCCAATCGCTCCTGGAGGCGGACGAAGACCTCGCGTGTCTGCGGTCGCGCGACGACTTCAAACGGCTTTTAGTCGAGATTAATGGCAAGGTGAAGGCCGGTCGGGAGTGATCGGAAAGGCTGTAGCCGCATTCGCCAGAATGCGGGTCTGCCCCGTGTCCGAAGCCCGCATTCTGGCGAATGCGGCTACGCGGCCGCCGAGCTTTGGCCTTTTTCCGCCGACAGCCTGGGGATAGAATAGGGGTATGCCTCGAATGCTGTTGGTGATACTCCTGGTTTTTCAAGCGCTGGCAGGGCCTTGGCTTTGTAGCTGTCCGGGGAACCATACGAGTCCCCTTGCGACCGCAGCGGAGGCAACTCGGCCAAAGGATAAGCGCTCCTGCTGCCACGACAAGGCCAACTCACGCCCCGCCGATACGGCAAGACAACCCGGCGCACCCTCCGCGCCCATCCCCATCCACCCGTGTCCCTGTCACAAGAATGTTGTCGTCGTTTTCGCCGCGCCCGTGTCCGGAACCGATCTGGCCACCCAACTGGCGTTAGGGCACGTCCTCGCGGGTTGGTCCCCGGTAATCGTCGCCAGCGCCGCCCATTGCGATACCGCAAGCCGTTCTCTCCGGAGCTACCTTGCGGCAAACGCTTGTTCCTTTTGGACGGCCCAGGATATTCTGCGCACGCTCCACAACCTTCGCTGCTAACTCCCTTCTCCAAACCTTGAACCGTCGCAACGCCTGCACCGCGTTCAAGGTAACTTAGCCCACAATCCGTCGTTTCGTTCGACTCGGAAAACGGGCCGGACCGCGCGTGTGCGGTACGGCTTCTACCCGGTCCAGTCCTGCCACGGCCCCTGGCGCGGTGCGCCAGGTCCGACGTCCGCAAGGAGAAGAACATGATCCGTATCCTGCGTTATCTTTTGGCGGTTGCCGTCGCGGTTGCGCTCGTTTTCACGGTCGGTTGCGGGGAACCGAATGGCGGTTCGCCGGTTGCCTCCGGCGTCAACACGCAAGCAAGGGGGGTGCCGGCAATCACCCCGGCAACCCCGGAGGAACACGCCCACAAGGCGAGTGTACACGGGGGCATCGTCGTACCTATCGGCCGCGACAACTACCACGCCGAAGCCGTCTTCGAGAAGGACGGCGTCCTGCGCCTCTACACTCTCGGTAACGACGAAGCCAAGGTCATCGAGGTCGAAGCGCAACCGCTGTCCGCTTACGTCAAACCGGACGGCGGAACCGAAGCGACTTCCTTCGTGTTCAAGCCCGAACCGCAGCCGGGCGACGCGCCGGGCCGGACCTCCCAATTCCTCGGCAAGCTCCCGCGCGACCTTTGGGGCAAGAAAGTCGAGGTGACGATTCCGACCATCCGCATCGGTGAAGAGCGGTTCCGGCTCGGCTTCAAGTCGGCGGAGGACGCCCACGCGGAAACCATGCCGTCAGAATTGGGCGACGAAGACGAACGGAAACTGTACCTCAGCCCCGGCGGACTCTACACCGAGGCCGACATCACCGCGAACGGCGGCATGACCGCCTCCGAGAAGTTCCGGGGCCGCAAACCGGCGCACGACCTGAAACCTACGGCGGGCGACAAGATTTGTCCGATCACTCTGACGAAAGCGAACCCGCAATTCAGCTGGACCATCGGCGGCAAGGTCTACGAGTTTTGCTGCCCGCCGTGCGTCGATGAGTTCGTGAAGTTGGCGAAAGAGAAACCGCAGGAAGTCAAAGACCCCGAGACGTACCGCAAAAAGTGACGACATCTGAGAGGCTGTGAAGCGTTGTTCCCAGGCTCCGCTCGCGAACGAGGGGAAAGCCGCTTGTAACCGTTCACTCCCCCCCTTACGAAGGGGGGGGTAGGGGGGTGGAAATTACACCATGACCGAGTACCTCAAGCGTTCTTAACCCCCCCCTGCCCCCCCTTCGTAA
>JBBRLG010000394.1:0-7148 GCA_038231495.1 Gemmatales bacterium
CCGGGAGCGTCAGCGACCGGAGTGTGTTTCCGAGATAGACTCCGGTCGCTGACGCTCCCGGCGCGCCAGCCGTTGCCTCAACTCCACCGGGCCGCGGGCTTCTGCTTCCACAGCCAGATGATCCAGTCTACGTTTTTTGGCTCCCCGCCGAAATCTTTCAGCCGGGTCATGCACTGGCCGCGGTGGTGTTGCGTGTGCAGGGCCACCTGCACCAGCGCTTCGGCAACCGTGATGACACACGGCGGCTCCGGGAACCAGACAATGCGCACCGTGCGCGCCAATGCCTCGGGTTCCAGGGCGGCCGCGAAGTCACGCAGGCCGGCATGGCACGTTTCGGCCCGTGCCTTCAAGTCCTCAAATGACGGGGGCGGTCCGCCCGGTGGACCGCCGGGCGTTGCGCCGCGTAACGTTTCCAGGAACCCTTGCTGCACGCCGATGATGTGGGCCACACGCTGGCGCAGCTCCTCGCTGTCGCGGGCCGGAGACTTACCCCAGGTGTGGAAGAACACGGCGTTGGCCCACTCGGCATGGGCCAGCAGGTTGCGGAGGAATGAGTGCATGGAAGTCTCCTTTATCGGGGACCGGCAAAGCCGCAAGCGGCGGCACCGGCATCTTTATATACATCTCGGAAGTAAGCCGGGATTGCCGCTTGCGGCTTTGCAAAGGGGCGCGGCTCGAACGAGCCGCGCCCTTTTTTTCTTCCCTTGAAACGCAACAATATGGTTGCATATAGTAGGGAGGGGACAACCTCACGGCATGTACTCCGCGAAGTCCTGCAAGTGTTCATCGTCCTCGGCAACGATAGTCATCATTCCCTTGCACAGTCCAGGTCCTGGGCGCTGCCGTGGGGATGGGCGTTCGCCCACGATCCGAGCGACGACTCGATCGCCTTCGGTAATGACGACTTCCTCACCCGCGGACAGGTGGTGAATAAGGTCAGGCAGCGTGGCCTGGGCTTCTTCGAGTGTAACGCTTGGCATGGCAAGGCTCCGTGTGCGGGGCTGTCACTATTCTACCGCCTCATACTCTGCAACAACGCCCCGAACGCTTGCATCACTTGGTCCAGCACCTCCGGCGGCGGCACCGGCATCTTGATGTACGTCTCGCCGGTCTTCTCGTCGCGCGCGATCAACGACGAGGGGCCGCCGTTCGTAGGTCCACCGGGTTGCCGCGCCGTGGCCAATTGTTGTAGGATCGCCATACCGCTTTGCAACAGGCCGGTCCAGGGGTCGCTGGCCGCCGGCGGCGACGCAACAACGGCCGTCCTTTCTTCTTCGCCGTCCGTCTCGGACGCGGCGGGTTTGCCCTTGCGGCCCGGCCCGGCGTCCGGGGGCGGTGGCGGCGGTTCCTCGGCGTCCTGGGCCATTGCCTGCGGGATCGAGGTGGTCGTCGATTCGACCGTTTCCATGAACTTCGTCAGCCGGCTGCCGCCCAGGAAGACTTCCTTCTCGCCGCCGTCCAGTACGCCCGCGAACAGCGACTTCTTGAACTTCAGGACGCCAAGCATGCCCTCCTCGATTGTGCCCTGGGCGACGAAGTTTACCACGCGCACCGGCTGCCGCTGGCCCAGGCGATGCACCCGGCCCACACGCTGTTCCAGCACCGCCGGGTTCCACGGCAGGTCCATGTTCAGCACGACGTTGGCGTGCTGCAAATTCAGTCCCACGCCGCCCGCGTCGGTGGACAGGAACGCCCGGCACTCCGGGTCCTCGCGGAAGCGGTCCACCAAATCCTTGCGCTTGTGACTGGGCACGCCGCCGTGAAACATCACGTGCTTCCACGGCCGGCCCGCGAAACGGCGGATCAGCAACTCGTGCATCTTGAGCCACTGGCTGAACACGACCACCTTCGTGTCGGGTTGCTCGAACAACTCGTCGAGCAGCGTCACGGCCTCGTCGGCCTTCTTGCCCTCGTCGGTCGTCGGGTCGAGCAGGTACGAGCTGTCGCACGCCATGCGCATGCGCTGGAGCGCGATCATCAATCGTCTTTGGTCGGCCTCGGAGAGGAAGCGGTAGCGCCGCCACTTCTGCACGATGCGGGCGACGATTTCCTGATTTTCGGTGTGCATCTTCCGCTGCAACTCCGTCATCGGCACGAAGACGTGCGTGTCGATGCGGCCGGGTAGTTCGTCCAGTACGTCATCCTTGTGCCGGCGCAACAGAATCGGCGCCAACGTCTGGCCGATGCGGTCGAGTTCGCGGTAGCCGACCACTTTGCCCACGGGGTCGCGCACCTGGTGCTCGTGCAACAGCTTGAACGTCGGCCCGAGACGGAAGCGGTCCACGAACTGCACGATCGAGATTAACTCCTCCAGCCGGTTTTCCAGCGGCGTGCCGGTCAGCACGACGGCGTAGGGCGAGGCGATCTTTTTCACCGCGCGGGCCGTGCGCGTGCTCCAGTTCTTGATGCGCTGGGCCTCGTCGAGCAGCACGAGGTCGGGCCCCCAATCGTCGATCAAGTCGAGATCCGCATAAATGGTGTCGTAATTGGTGATTTTGTAGAAACTCTCGGTCCGGAACTGGGCCGACCGGCGGCCGCGGTCGCCGCCGACGACGTGGATGGTGCGGTCGGTGCAGCGTTCGATCTCGCGCTGCCATTGGTGCTTGAGTGAAGTCGGGCACACGATCAGCACGCGCTCGACGCCGAACAGTTTGGCCATGACCTCGGCGACGGCCAGCGCCTGAATCGTCTTGCCAAGTCCCATTTCGTCGCCGAGCAGCATCCGGCCGGCCCGCGCGGCGAACAAGACGGCCTCCTTCTGGTAGTCGTACAATTCGACTTTGAGCAGGTTCTTGAAGGCGGCACTGCCGACGCCGCGCGGGAAGGCCTCGGCCACGACCGTGCGCCGCCGCTCGGCGTCGCGCACCTCGGCGACGAAGGCGAGCACGTCGTCGTCGCAGTGCAGGTCCGATTCCAGCTCCGACGCCTCGGTCAGGAAACGGTCGAACGTCGCGAACGCTTCGGGCAACAACACGTCAACGAGCGTGACGTGCCGGTTCACCAGGCGCACCAGTTCCGGCGACGCCCCTTGGCCTTTGCGGATGTGGACTTCCCGACGAGCCCCATACTGGAGATAGATTTCGGTGTCTTCGGGTTCGTGGCCGGCGCGCAGGACGGCGGCCGCGCCGCGTTTCTGTTCCAGTTTGCCGAGCACGAACTCGATGTGCTTGCAGGTGCCGAGCGTGTTGGTGGCGAAGTCGGGGCAGGAGCAGTAATTCATGCCCAGCAGGGAACCGCGGATTTTGACGCGATAGGTGTTCTTGCTTTCCGGGTTGGTGACCTCGAACTCGGAGAAGAGGGGTTGGTCGCCGACGTTGCGTAGGCGGAACTGCTGCATCCGGCCGAACTGCCGGCGCAGCTCGACCTGCCAATCTTCCAGCGACATGCCGTCGGGCTTATTCAACCGCGACAGTTTGGGCGTTTTCGGCTTCTTCGGCACCGGCTGTGTGCGGCTCACGGTCGCGCGACCCTTCATGCGCGTGGTCTCCTCGGAGGTATCTGTTTCAGGGGGACTGGGTTCCCATCATAAACCACTGTTTTCGGCTTCCGGACAGTTCGTGATTCGCGGAGTTCTCGGCGGGTTTTCCGCGTATTGTATGCTTCTTAAGATCGAGTAGCCACTGCGGCGGGCTCCCGGAGGCGGACAATCGGAGTGTTGTTCAATCCGCCAACGTCTTGGCGAGCCGGGAGCGTAAGTGACCGGAGTGAATTTCAGTGGTACACTCCGGTCGCTTACGCTCCCGGCTCGCCAAAGCGCCTGACCACCCTTCCCCCGGTCCCCGTGTCTTTCCCGCCTTCGCGCCCACTTCCGCCGACCTTGACCCCCCCCGTCCGCGTATTAGAATGGAGGCCGGTTGACGAACGTCGCCGTGGCGCGTTCGCCGCCCGCCATTCCTTACTCCTTGTTGTGCGTCCTTCGATCGGGTGGCTGTTATGAAATCTTCGCAATGGATCGCCGCGCTTGGCGTCCTGCTCGTCATGGTGTTCGTCACCGTCTTCGCCATGAACTTCATCGGCGGGACGGGCAAATCGGTGGGCCCGGTGCCGGGCCCGGTCGGGCTGGGCGACGACGAACGCAAACTGACGTTCTACGACAAGGTGCTGCCGCTCGACCCCGATGATCCAAAGACGGCGATTTATCGCGAGAATGTCGGCGGCTTTCAGGATTTCTATTTCGAGAATCCGAATGCCGAGGACGTTAAAGTCGGCTTAATCAGTACGGGCTGTACCTGTACCAGCATCCAGATCGTACTCGGCACGCCGGAATGGAAGACGCGCCGCGCGGGACTGTTGGCAAAGGAAATCGTCGCGCCCTTGCAGGGCTGCAACGCCCTGGGGTGGGAACCGTTCCAGGCCCACGCCCAGCTCCTGAAGCCCTCGGCCGACGTGAAGGGTCTGGAGGACCTGGAACGCGCCACCCCCGAAATGGCCACCTTGGTGCCCGGCGAAGGGCAGAAGGAGGCCGTGGTGCCGGGCAAGTGCGTGGGTTGGATGCGGATGGTATGGACCAAGGACCGGCCGACGATGCAGCGGTTTCGCGGCGACCTGTGGGTCGGCAGCCCGCACAGTGCCATGACCGTAATCCTCGAAGCGACGATCCATTCCGTACCGGCGTTGCGGGCCGAAAGGACCGACCTGCAAGTGGGCGATTTGAACGAGACCGACCTGGAAAAGAAGCCGTTCGAGGGGTCGTTCCGGGTCTGGTCGGCCACCCGACCCGCGGTCAAGGTGGAAACGGTGGTCGTCCGCCCGCCGCGCATCGGCGCCGACCGCTTCGACCCGATTGAAGTCGGGCAACCGGTGCCCCTGACGTTGGAGGAGTGTGTTGCCCTCAAGGAAGCGACCCCGGAAGCCGGCACCATCCTGTGTGCCTACCGGATTCCGGTCCGCTTGCGCGGGCTTTCCAAGGATAAGAAGGTTGCGGTCGATCTGGGCGTGTTCCGCCGCGCGTTGCGGGTCGTGAGTGATGGCGACGGCAGCGTTGAGCCGATCCAATTAACGGTGGCCGGCTCCGTGAAGGGGAGTGTGCTGATCGGCAACCGCCAAGACGTCGGCCGGCTCAGCCTGGGCGTCTTCGACAGCAACGTCGGCAGCCCGACGCAGAATATGATCTTGACCGGCCAGAGGGCCGACGTGGGGTTGGAGGTGGACCCGGAACGGACGCCGGAGTTCTTGCGCGACGGCGTCGTCCTGGAAAAAATTAGCGACGACGTCGGGCTGCCGCGCTGGCGGCTCCGCGTCCGCGTGAAGCCGGGAGCGGCACGGGGCATTTTCCCCCGCGGTGCCGACGCGATGTATCATGACAGTGCCGTCTACCTGAAGGTGAAGGGCGAGGTCGTCCAGAACGTTCGCATCCCGGTCGAAGGCACGGCCAACGAACGGTAAGACTGACAACGAAGGGAGTCCGTTGATGACGACACACGACGAGCCGAGAGCCGACGCGGCCAACCGCAAGCCCGGCCTGGCGTTCAAACTGCTCGCGGTGCCGCTGGTCACGCTGAGCGCCGTCCTCGGACTCGGCTTCGCCAAGTGGTGCCGAACGTCGTGCTACGAACCCGCGCCGACCGCGCCGCAGAGTGCCGGCCCGAAGCTGTCGGACCGCTACTTCCAGAAATGGGAAAAGCCGGATTTCGTCCTGCTGCTGTCCGGCCAACAGCACGGCTACTTGCTGCCGTGCGGCTGCTCCGACCCGCAGTACGGCGGCCTGGTGCGGCGCTACAACCTGGTGCAGATGCTGCGCGCCCGCGGCTGGGACGTGGTGGCGGTGGACGTCGGCGACGTGCCGCAGATGAAGGGGCCGGCGGGGTTGGCGAACGTTCAGGGCCAGCTGAAGTACGCCACGGCGATGAAGGCGATGAAGGCGATCGGCTACAAGGCCGTCGGCGTCGGCGAGTACGAGGCCGTGGCGCCGCTGTCGAAGCTCATGGACGAGTGGGCCTTGAACGAGCCGGAGCCGCGCATCCTGGCGGCGAACCTGACCAATCGCGATGAATACCCCGGGCAGATTTTCGACTGGAAGCTGGCACAGCCGAAAAAGGGCGGCCTGAAAGTCGGCATCACGGTCATTGTCGGCCCGATCGTCGAGGAGAAGGTCAAGGCCAAGGACCCCACGCCCAAGTTCGGTGACACCGCCGGTGCGCTGAACAAAGCTTTAGCGGAGATGGCAAAAGAGGGCGTGGACCTGCCCGTGTTGCTCTACCAGGGCTACGTCGCGACGCCCAACAAGCAATTCCCCAAGATGCAACCCGAAGGCATCGAGTGTGCCAAGGCGTTCCCGCAGTTCCGGGTGATGCTCTGCCTGGACGAATCGGACGAGCCGCCGGCCAACCCGCTCTTTGTCGATCAGGGTCCGGGCAAGCCCAAGACGCTGGTGGCGCGGGTGGGCCACAAGGCCAAATACGTCAGCGTGGTCGGCGTCTACAAGACCGGCAAGCCGAACGACCCGTTCGAGTTCCGTTACCAGAGCATCGAGTTGGGCGAGGAGTTCAACACGCCCAAGGGTGAGGAAGCCCAAAACCCGGTCGCCCGGCTGATGGAGGATTACACGAAGGAGTTGAAGAACGGCAACTACCTGGCGCAATATCCCCAGACGAAGCATCCCTTCGCGGTGGCGATGGCAGGCTCCACGCCCGAATATGTCGGGTCCTCCGTGGTGGCGGCGGCGGATGTCTGCAAGAAATGTCACGGCAACGCCTACGACGTTTGGAAAAGTTCCAAGCACAGCCACGCCTACCAAACGCTCGTAAAAGATGCCAAGAACCCTTCCAACCGTCAGTTCGACGCCGAGTGCATCGTCTGCCACACGGTCGGCTTCGGCTACAAGAGCGGCTTCGAGAGCCTTGAAAAGACGCCGAAGCTGATTAACGTCGGCTGCGAGAGTTGCCACGGTCCCGCGAGCGAGCACGTCAAGAATCCGCAAAACAAGGACTGGTATGCGCTGCTGAATCCCTGGAAACCGGGGAAGAATGAAACGCCCGCAGAAGAAGCCAAACGTATCAACCTAACGGACGCGATGTGCCAGCGCTGCCACGACAGCGACAACGACGTGACGTGGACGCACAAGGGCTTCGAGCGGAAATGGCCGCTGATCGACCACTGAGATGAAACCACGGAAGACACGGAAAACACGTCCCCCGTAGCCGCAAGCG
>JBBRLG010000395.1:0-7119 GCA_038231495.1 Gemmatales bacterium
CACTGCGTAAACAGCGCGTGCCAGGCCATGTCGGCGATGAGGCGCACCGGCAACTCGTGGCGGGGATCGGCGCAGGCCGTGGCATCGACGACGAACAACTCGCGACCTTGCAGGTAGGCGCGCAGCCGGTCGAACAGGCGGTCGAAAACGGCAGTGTCCATTGCACGGTTCACGGTTCCCCACCAGACCTCGTTCTTTTCGGCGGGAGCGACGACAAGGTAGCGGTCCTTGGGCGACCGCCCGGTGTGCGCGCCGGTGTAGGCGACGAGCGCGCCGCGGCGGGTGAGGATACCTTCGCCGCGTTCCAGGGCTAACTCGACGAGGCGCGGCGCGACGCAGTTGGCGTGGACCTGCCCGGTGTTGGTGAGGCCGAGGTTTAGGGCCGGCGTGCGCCCGTCGGCGGCGGGCGGCGGCGGCAGGGCAACGTCAACAGGGGTCGTCAAAGGTCCATCTCCCGGTTCTCACTCGGCCAGAGGGGTAAGCGGTCATTATAAAGCGCCTGACACGATGGGGCAGGCCACTTGGCGGTTTCGTGCCGCGTGGCCCTTCCGGTTGGTACAATAAATCGATACCGTGCAATTGAATTTGCCGCTGGCGGTTTTGCCAGGAAGAAGGCGAAGCCGCCAGCGGCAAGACAAACCCTCCTCAGGCACCGACCATGCGCTGGCTGAAAACCGAATACATCCTCAAAGGCGTCTACCTCGGCCTGGTCCTGTTCGCCGCGCTCCAGGCGGCGGCGACGCCCTACCCCGACAGCTGGTCCGCCTTGCTCTGGGCCAACCTGGCGGGCCTGGCCGGCTTGCTCGTCGCCATGGCCGCGGCGGGGTTCGCCAAGCTGCGCGAAGGCTACGCCGTCAAGGGCCGGCTACCTGCCTTCGTCTTTTTCCTGCTGCTCGAAAGCCCGGTCCTCATCTACGCCGGCATCATTGGCGGCACCCTGGTCGGTGCCCTCGTGTCGCTCCGCGAGGGCATGGGCCAGACGTTGGTGGTCTTGCTCGGCAGCGGTGCGGTTCTCGGCGTCGCGTTCGGCGCGCTGCGGCAAGTCCGGCAAAAGACCTTGCGGTTGTTGCTGATCCTCGCGCTGTCCGTGGCGGTGGCCGCACTCTTGCTGACCCTCTTCGGCAACGCGGATTTCTGGCAGGACGAATTCAAACAACTCCGGGATTCCCTGCTCGATCCGAAGGTTGCGCTCGATTCGACCGTCTTCGGCGTGCAGCTGTTGCTCGGCATTCCGTTCTTCTACATGCTGACCTTCGCGGGCCAGGAGGAAGAGTCGGAGATCGAGATCGGCGCGATGTGCGCCACCTTTGCCGTCGCGGTGCCCATGCTGTTCGGCGAACAGGGATCGTTCCACGAGGATGCCGCGTACCGGGCCGTCGGCGCACGCATCCTCGGCTACTTCGTGCCGCTCATGATCTACTTCTGGTATACGTTGCGCATCCTGCCGGGGCTGCGCGTCCTCAAGCATTCGTTCCGCGGCTTCAGCCACGCGCGCGTCGGTCGGTTCGGGCGCGCGTTGCAGAGTTTCCGCCGCGCCCTCGAGTTGGACCCGAAGAACCAGATGGCCCGCAACGGCTTCTGGAACGTCCACTGCCAGCTCGACCTCAACGAGGTTGCCTCCGACCCGCAGATGCTGGCGCTCGTGGACGTGAACCTGAGCATGGAGCGGGCCGGCACGCTCCTCAACAACGGCAAGCCGCCGCCGGCCCAGTTGCAGGAGGCGCGGCGGTTGCTCGAACTGGTATTGCGCATCAACCCCGGCCTGCGCCCTTGTGCCGACTACTGGGAAAGCGTCGCCCACACTCATTGCCACGAGTTCGACGACGCGGAGGCCAAACTGAATACCCTGCTCGACCCCAATCACTATGGGGCGAACAACGTCGCCCGGCAAATGGTGCTGTTGCCCGGTTGGCAAATGGCGCTGACTACGCTGGCCGAGTTGCGTCGCCGCGTGGGTGAGCCGCAGTTGGCCCAGCCGGGGCGGCGCATGGACGCCATCGGCGCGGTCGAACGGCAACTCCTGGTCCAGGGCGACGACCCGAACGCCTGGGGTCTGAAGCGTATGCTCTACGCCGACCTGACCGAGGCGGACTACGACGCCTGGGCCGGTGCCGGCAACGTCGCGTCGCACTTCGACCACTCTTACGTCCAGGAACTCGGCCTGGCGCTTATCAGTGACGACGCCCGCTGGCAGCGCGGCACCGAGTTTTTGCGGCTGGCGGCGCGCGGCCTGCCCGCCAACGCTACCGGGTTGTACGTGCAGATCGCCAAGGCTTACCAGCGCAATGGCGACGACGCGGGGGCGTTGCACTACTTCAACCTCGCCCGCCGGGCCGGCCAGTCGATGGGCGTCAAGAACTTGTCGGAGCCGGAGCAAATTACTTACTTCGCCACGGTCAAGTTCCTCGGCGAGACCGCGCTGTTTCACGGCAACGTGGACGACGCGATCGAGAATTTCAACCTCTACACGGAGAACGAGCGCAGCGGCCTGGAAACGCTGCGGACGCTGGCCGACCTTTACGAGAAGAAGGGCGAGGCGGTCAACGCCCTGCGCATCAACGACCACGCGCTGATTTACAACCCGCGCGACCGCGATCTGCTGGAGCGCAAGGACCGTTACTATTACTCCGTGACGCCGGACCAGGTGCGCTCGAACCTGGAATTGTTCAAGACGGGTTTCGACGTGGACTACTGCGTCCGCAAGGCGAAAACGATCCTCGACGGCCGCTACGAGGATCCGGAATGGATGAACGTCGCCACGCACCTGACCCAGCTGGCGCGGGTGGTGATGCCGGAGAACCTGGCGGCGAAGGTACTCGAAGCGCGAACCTGCCTGCGCACCGGCGACCGGGACCGGTCGCTGGCGCTGTTGGAGGAAGTGCGGGCGGCCAAGGACAAGGCGGCGAACAGCGGCGAGGAGCAGGAGGCGTGGTACGTCGCCAACCAGTTGCTCGCCGACCTGTATTTGGAGACGAGCCGGGCGGACCAGGCGTTGTTGTGCCTGACCGACTTCCGCGAAAGCAGCCGCAGCGGCGCGCGAACGCTCTACAAGATGGGCCAGGCGTACGAGCAACTCGGCGACCGGGCCAAGGCGATGAAGTGCTATGAAAATGTGACCGCGTACGAGGGAAACCCCCTGGTGTACGAGGCCCGCGAGGCGATGTCGCGGATGAAGTCGGCGGTTTGAAATTGCCGCTTGCGGCTGAGCGCTCAGCCGCAAGCGGCAAGAAGGAGTGAGACCATGATTGTCGTCATGAAACACGGTGCGGCCCCGGCCCAGATCGAACGCGTGATCGAGCGGATCGAGCAGTTGGGGCTGCGCAGCCACGTCATCGAGGGCACCGAACTGACCGTGGTCGCCGCCCTCGGCGAGAAGCGCGACGGGGCCAAACAAGCCCTGGAAACCATCGAAGGGGTGGATAAAGTGGTCCCGATCCTGGCGCCCTACAAAATGGCCAGCACCGAGGTCAAACGCGAGCCGACCATCGTCGAGGTGCGCGACCTGAAAATAGGCGGCGGCCACCTGGGCGTCATCGCCGGGCCGTGTTCGGTCGAGAGCCGCGAACAAATCCTCGAAGTCGCCCACATCGTGCGCGAGGCCGGCGCGACCGGGTTGCGTGGCGGCGCGTTCAAGCCGCGTACCAGCCCCTACAGCTTTCAGGGGCTAAAGGAAAAGGGTCTGGAGCTGCTTGCCGAGGCGCGCGACGCGACCGGATTGGCCATCGTCACGGAAATCATGGCGTCCGAACACCTTGAAATGGTGGCCCGCTACGCCGACGTGCTGCAAGTCGGGGCGCGCAACATGCAGAACTACCCGCTCCTGGAGGCGGTGGGCGAGTCGGGTCTGCCGGTGTTGTTGAAGCGCGGCCCGGCGGCGACGATGGACGAATTCCTGCTCGCGGCGGAGTACATCTTGAAGACGGGCAACACGAAGGTGATGCTGTGCGAGCGCGGCATCCGCACGTTCGAGGACCACACGCGCTTCACGCTGCCGCTGGCGTCGGTGCCGTACTTGCACGAAAAGACGCACTTGCCGGTGGTCGTCGATCCCAGTCACGGCACCGGCAAGGCGAGCCTGGTAACGGCGATGGCCCGTGCCGCCGTCGCCGCGGGGGCCGACGGGCTGATCGTGGAAATTCATCCGCACCCGGAGAAGGCGTTGAGCGACGGCTTCCAGGCGCTGACGCCGGCGCAGTTCAAGCAGCTGATGAGCGAGTGTCGGAAGCTGGCGGAGGTGATGGAGTAGTTCAACGGTTAAGGGCTTTGCCACGGCAGGCCCGCGGCGCGTGCCGGCTACTCGTACGCAGTGGCGTAACCGCCAGACCAAGATCATTCCCACCGGGGCGACAGACGCGGAAACGAACTTGTTCGTCCTAACTGACTATGCATCAAGGCTTTGAGAAAGTTCGTGTCCGCACCCCCTGGGTCACCCCCCCAAGTCACCAGGAACGAACTTCAAAGGGGCACTGCCATTCCGGCAGTCGGTCGGTCCGTTTGTGCGCGCCGGGCATTTCGCTTCACGGACATAGTGTCTAAATTCGACACCGCGGCGATCGGTTACCTCGATTCTACCCTTACCAAGAGGGCGAGGTGCAAACGGCATGACACCACGCCGGCCGACTTCTCCAGCCGCGGCGGCGAGGGAGCCAGGTTGTCTCGATGAACCGTAATGCCGCCGCGGTCAGGTGCAGCGAAGGTTAGGCGGGCACGTTGCCACCGCCTGTGAGCGACAGAACCCGCCAGACCGCTGCGCGCCACTCATCGTACCCCGCGATGACACCGGCGAGGTACGCGTGATCGTAGAAATCGAGGTACTCCCACGGCCGTTGGACCCGATACCAGTCGGACTGACCGAGGCCAGCCGGCCGAGGTAACCAGTGCCGGTTGGCCCACCTGGCTACGACATCGCCCCAATACCGCCAGGTCGGGAAGTGGTCCACGCCGGCGGTGTCGAGCAGCGAACACCCGGTCGCCTGAATGTCACCCGCCGTTAGCACCATGTGTGTGTCCGTCAGGAACGGCCACAGGTGCCCCTCGTACCACTCGTCGCTGTTGTCCTCCGGTAGGTTATCCGGCCACGCGACCCACCGGAGGCCGTGCCGACGCTCAGCATCTTGCAGGATCGCCGCTGCCTCGGCGGGCGTGCCGTGGAGGGCGGCGCGGACGAACGGAATATTTCGGTCCAGGCGGATCAACCGGGTCTTCCTCCGCCTAACGACTGCGTTCACTTGTCGGGCCGGCTGCAAGGAACGTGATGTCTCGGAAAACCGTAATGCCGGCCCCGTCTGCTGCAACGGCTGGTTCGGCCATTTGGCCTCCGTCACGGTCGCGGCAGCTCTTCGACCGTTATGTCCGGGAAGTTGGCCAATTGATTGTCATTTGTCAGAAACACATCGCAGCCGGACTCGATCGCGGCGGCGAGGTGGAGGGCGTCGGCCAGCCCCTAGCGCTTCGGTTGAGCGGGCGGGATTGCCGGGTATGTGTGACCACCACGGATAGCACTGGCCCGGACATGCATCGCAGCAGTCAGGCTCAGCGTCCGCAGGTTCGGCTCGTGGAAGAACCGGAAGAAGTCCGACAGCCGCTGACCGCCGCCTGGACCAATGACCGGGACCAAACATTCCGTGCGGGTCAATTCGCCGATCGCGAATCGATGGCCAGCCTTTTCGAGTGCGTCCAGGTGGTCTTTCGCCCGTTTCTTGTCTGCGGCGTTGCCCTCAACGGCGTAGATGACGATCACGGCGTCCAGGTAGTACAGCATTCACGGCCCCCCCCGGCGAGACCCCGAGGCGAGCGGCGTCCTGTTCGCGGTCCCGCTCGTCGTCCTCGACCTGGCGCGCTTCTTCTTCGGCTTATAGTTCCGCTGCCGTCCGCCCGTGGAAGCCGCGCAAGCGCTGGTCAGCGTCGATTTCCTGAATCACTTCCGCCATGCCGCGCCGCGGCCCAACCGGCGCGGCGACACGGATCGTCACTCGCACGGGGCCAGGTGGTAGCTGCGGTTGGTGACTCAGTCGCAGCTGACCGTTCGAGTCCAGCGTGGCCTCGATTGTCTCTTGGAGAACATTCATGGCCATTCCTCCTCGGGGTTGGCTTGTCACTTGTTGTAGACTGCCGCCTCGGCCTTGGTCATGGCTTCTGTCGCGGTCGATGCCCTGCCGATGTGCGTGGAAGCTCCTTACCGACAAAACAAATCAAAGGGGACGACAAATCAAAGGGGACGGACACGTTTTCTATCGCAGAAACTACGAAAACAAACGTGCCCGTCCCCTTTATTCGCTTCAGTCCAGGGGCCGCGCGTCAACGGTATCACGACGCCCATCACCAGGCCGATGGTGCCGAACGCTAGCTGGACGAGTACGATGGTGTCCATGCCTTTCAGTAGAGAGCCGAACGCCTAAGTTCACCTGCTGCGGCGGCTGGTGAGACGTTGAACCCCGAAAACGCTAGTTGCCGCGTCAGGTGCAACTTTTGGTTCGGCATGCTTGCACTCTTCCTGTGGAAGCGGCCGCCATTCCATGGGCCTCGGGGCAACAGGCTCGAAGCCGGGCAAAACGGGCTGATCGTGTAGCAAATCCGGCATTAAGGCCGGTAATGACGTTCCGCACAACACCGCCTCAAACAACTGGAACCCAGTTTCTCGGTCGAAAAACCGCGCCAAGTATTCATCCTTCGGGCCAAGTTGGATGCCGCACCCACCGCAGAAGAACGGGGTGAGGTCTTGCGCGGCTGCGGGACGGTCAGGGAGATACGGGCGAAGGATTACCTCGTCGCGGCCCATGTACAACACAGCGGCGTGTGTCGGGTTGAACTCGCACTGAACACACTCGCCTTCTGACTGTGCGGCGAGGTCGCCGTGCTCTGTCGCGCACGCGGCTCGCAACGCATCAGCCCAGGACATTTCCCGGAGGCTGACTTCCTCATTGTCGAGGCTGAAACGCCAACGTTCGGGAACGGACTTCGCCACCGTCATCCTCCGCCGCCGAACGACCACGGCTAAGCTGCCGGCGCGCTGCTGACGCTTGTGGCTGGCAAGCGCTGGCTGCGCGCCGGTCTGCTTCAGCCGTTGGTTCGGGCTGGAGCGTCGCGGAACGCAGGGCAGTCGTCGACCGCGTAGCCGCG
>JBBRLG010000396.1:0-7102 GCA_038231495.1 Gemmatales bacterium
CCCGCGGGCGCGCCCCCCCCCCAAACACAACCCCCCCGCGCCCCGGGCCGCGCCGCCCCCCCGGCCGGCCCCCCCCCCCCCCCCGGCCCCCCCCCCCCCCCCCCCCCTCGCCTGCCACTTCCTTCCGCCATCGGATTTTGCCTTTTCCTTTTGCCTCCGGCCAAACATGAGCTACCGTTAAGCGGGAGAAAAATGCTCCCCACTGGCAGCGTCCTTATTCCGGAGCAGGGGAACCAAACATCGCAATCATCCTCTTTGTGTTCATGCCCGTCGGTTGGTTTAGCGCCGGGTGGTTGCTCGGAGCGGCCGTATCCCTGACAGTCCCGACCGATCGCGGTCGATGGTACGGAAGCCTGATCGGCCGCTGGGGCCGGTGGTTGTGGCCCGCCTTGTATTTCCTGTTGTTCTTCCTGGGTGCCAGCGGGGATGCAGGCAACGGCGTCCGTCTTTTCGGCAGCGAAGAGTTGTTCGGCCTGCTGTGCTTGCCGTTCTACCTGGTGCCCGCGCTCGCCCTGTACGTCGGCGTGCTGTATGTAATTCGCGACCTGTTCCGGGGACTGAGTTCCAGGAAATCTTGAGCCTGTGCGTCGAATCATCAGTGTCAGTCGAGTACCGACTACCGGGGGTTAATTCATGGCAACCCTGTCTACCAATCAAACCCTCGGGGAGCACGCGCCGTTGCTGACGTCTCCCCAACTCTTCTGGTTGGCGTTGCAAGCCACGATGCCGGCCGGCCTGATCTTGTGGCAGGTTGCCTCCGACGCCGCCCCGCTGAAGTTGTTCTGGAACGACCCCCTTGGCATCAAGCTGGCCGTGGGCGCCGGGACGTTGCTCGTCCTCAACTTTGCCGCCTTGCTTGGCGGATGGTTTGCCCTCAACCGCCTGGCAAGGGCGTTCTTGGCGCAACAAACCGTGTTGCGCAACGTGTTGCAAGGGTGCCTCTGTGCCGGCTGTTTTGTGCTGTTTTACCTGCCTGCGGTGTTTGTCCTCCTCATTGGGCCGGCGGTCCTCACCATCAACTCGACTCTGGCCCACCCGTAATGTGGCCGAACCTTTAATCGCGGCCTTTCCCTTCACTCGGTGCTTCGGGCCGTGTCAAAAGTCGTGAATGACGGACAGCAACACGCGCTCGTTGAACGGGCGCGGCCCGGTCACCGGGAATTCGATGCCGGCCTGAATCCACCAGGCTTTTTCCGCGCGACCCGTCGGGTTGAAGCGAACCCCCGGCGTAAACGTGACCTGGGTGCGCCCGGAGTTTCGGCCGTCGAGTTCCGTCGCGCCAAACGTCTCCAGGAAGACCGTGAAATCGCCGACGATTGGCGTGGTCGGCTCGGTCAGCGTCTTGGCGACACTGACGTCGTAGCGCAGGAGGTTGCTAGGCCCACGCTCGACGCCCTCGCCGTGCGGTCCCAGCAGCGTGGCGTATTCGATGTGGTGGTACAGGCCGACGCGGTTCAGGCCGAGCGTCTTCGTCAGGTCTTCAAAACCGGCCAGGGTAAACGCGAGTTCGGTTTGTTCGGCATCGAGATGCCTGTTGGGCGTGAGCACGTGGACCTGGAAGTTGTACGCGGAGTCGGCCGTGTCGATCAGCTGGAGGCGCGTCGAGACGTCCCAGCGGAGGCCGTCGCCGCGCCGGCCCTCGTCGCCCCGCGGTCGTTGCCAGGTGTAACTCGGCTCGACGCCGAGTTGAAACCGGCGGTTAAAGGCCCACTCCAAGCCCAACGAAAATTCGCGTTCGTTAATGCGGCTCTCGTCCGCGCCGTTGGTGTAGGCGTAGTTGACGCTGGCAATGCGTTCGAGGAAGCCTTGCCGCGACTTGAAGAGGTTGAACCGCGGGGCGCGTCCTTCCCGCTCGCGTTCCTCGAAGGACTCCCGCCAGCCGGCGCTGAAAAAGTCGCTGAGGAACAGGTCGCTCGGCTCCTCGCGGTGCTCGCCGGCCTCGTGATGACCCTCGTGTCCTTCCGCCCCGTGCGCTTCGGCGCCGTGAGCTTCCGCATGCTCCGCTTTCGGCTCGTCGGCCGGCGCGAGGCCGCCCAGGGTCAACGTCACGCCGACCGCCAACAATGACACACTAATTCGAGACAAGAACACAGGCTGCTCCTTCCGTGGCACACCTGAGAGAGTTGTTGTTCAGCGCTGCCGGGACCGGTGGCGCGGCGACGGATCATCCGTGCCATCGACCGCGCCAACGGTGTCGATACCATTGCGGCAATCCCTTCTTCTCATCGACTTTCGCCTATCCGGAAATGCAACCGGCAGCCAACGGCGGTGGCGCGCGTTCGTGCGCCGATCCGTACGTGCGGTACAAAGCCCCCAGGTTGGCGGTGCGGAACAAGACTTGCCTATCATCCCAACCGGCTCCGCTCGCGCGCTTCGCGGTAGGTCTCTTCGAGATCGACGGGTACGACGCCGGCGTTGCGGAGGGCCAGGGGTAACACCGGGAGCGGCTGGCCCAGGGGCAGCAGCCGGGGCCACAATTCAATCTGGTCTCCGGCCGCCTGGCGTGACGGCCGATACGCCACCGCGTAGGTCGTCGCGGAGGGTGCCAGCAAAAAAGGCTCGCCGTGGCCGAGGAGGCCCATTACCTCGTTGTGCAGATTGGCCAGGCGGTTGGTAACGATGTCCACCACGATCAGGCCGATGCCGCGCGTGAGATAGGTGACGCACTTCGCCGCAAAGGCCCGGCGTGCCTCCGGACGGTCTTTGTTGCCGGGACTGACTAATTCGATCGCCGCCACCAAAGCCGCGCCGGTGACGGTCGCAAAAACTTGAACCTCGATGTCGTCGGGAAACACGGCGGGGACGATGAGGTTCGTCACCGGCGGCGCCCATACCGGCGCAACGGCGGTCCCAGCGGTGCCGCGCCCGCCGGTTGCCTGCGCTTCCGTGAGGGTGGCCACGTCGACTTCGACGGGACTGCCGACGTGTACCTGCATGTCGGCGAAATATTCCTCGGCAAGGACATCGCGGTTGAGCTTTTCGACGAGTGCCGCCGCCCAGAGGCCGTGAAAGCCTTCCCAGCTTCGGCGCTCGCTGACGGGCGGGTGGAAGTGGTCGAGGAGTGGCATGGCAGTGATCCTGTGTGGCACTGTGCTAAAATCTTATTTTACTTGGTCGAAGGCCCATGTCGGTACGGTTTTTTATTTAGAGAGTCCGGAAAGAATGAGACGCGCTTCCGTCGGGCCTGCGCGTCCGCAGCGCGAAGCAAGGGCGGGCGGCACGGTTCCCGGCATTGCGCGCTCGTCCTTGCTTCGCGCTGCGGACGCGCCGCCTTCGCGATCTCATTTTTTCCGAACGCTCTTAATAGCTGTCAGCTATTAGCTGTTAGCAGCGGGGAATAGAGGTAATTCTGGCGGCCAATCTGACGCCGGCGTGCCGGAAAAACCCGCCCAGCCCGCCCCGCTTACTCTTGCCCTAAATCCGCCAGCCGGTTACGCTGAATCTACTTCGGATGCACTCCGTACAATCCGGTCGCCCTACCCTCCGTTTCGAGGACCAACATGGCTCGCAACCTGTTTCGTGTTTTGCCCTTTGCCGTGCTGCTGTTTATCGGCGGGTCGCCGCTGTCACAGGGCCAGATGCCGCCCGGCGACGCCCCCGAAAAGAAGTTCGAGGACTTCGACAAGGTCGTCAAAGGTGCCAAGGAGTACGACGGCCTTTTCAAGCTCTACCTCAAGGACGACAAGCTGTTCGCCGAGATTCGGCCCGACCAGCTGAGCCACCCGTTTCTCTGCCCCATCGCCATCGCTCGCGGTGCTGGCCTCGGCGGCAACACCCTCAACAACGACGAGCAGTGGGTGCTGATGTTCAAGCGCGTCGGCGATCGCGTCCACCTGATTCGCCGCAATGTCCACTTCACCGCCAAGTCCGGCTCGCCCACCGCCAAGGCCGTCGAGACCAGCTACAGCGATTCGGTGCTGTTGTCGCTCCGCATTCAAAGCATTCACCCGGCCCGGCAATCGGTCCTGCTCAACTTCAACGACATCTTCATGACGGACTTTGCCGACCTCGGCTTGGGTCATTTCGACGCCAGCCGCAGTTCGTGGCACAAGGTCAAGGCGTTCCCGCGCAACATCGAAATCGAAGTGTCGGCGACGTACGCCGGCGGCAAGTCGCGCGGCATCTTCGGATTGGGCGACGACAGCGTCATTGACGCGCGCGGCAACACCGTCGTCATCCACTACGGCCTGTGCCAGCTGCCCGATGGCGGCTACTCGCCACGCCTGGCCGACGACCGCGTCGGCTACTTCCTCAGCGCGGTCAAGGACTTTAGCTCCGACAGTCAGGACACCTCGTTCCTACGCTACGTCAACCGCTGGCGCCTGGAACGGGCCGAGCCGATCGACCCCAAGCACCCCGAAAAGCTGTCCGCGCCGAAGAAGAAGATCATCTACTGGATCGAAAAGACGGTGCCCGACGAGTACCGCGCCGCCGTGCGCGAGGGCATCCTCGAATGGAACAAGGCGTTCGAGAAGATTGGCTTCCGCGACGCCATTGAAGTGCGGCAGCAGGAGAACGAAGACTTCGACCCCGAAGACATCAACTACAACACGTTCCGCTGGATCACGAACGACCAGAGCTTCGCAATGGGGCCGTCGCGGGCCAACCCGCTGACCGGCGAGATCATCGACGCCGACATTATCTTCGACGCCAGCATGGTTAAATTCTGGCGGCAGGAGCAGCAAGTTTTCGGCAACGGCAACCAGCCGGCGAGCTACATCCAGGCGGCCAAGATGGGCCTCGGTCTGCCCGGCGTGCAGTCCCCCGACGGCGATGCGGACGGCGACGCCCAGGGTTGGAGCGACGCGCCGAGCAAGCCCGACTCCGCCAAGATGCGGGCACGGCTGCTGGCGGCGCGGCACGGGTTGTGCCAGTGCGGTTCGCAAATGCGTTACGAACTGGGCATGGCGGCAATGGCCGTGGCGGCCGGCGGCGCGCTGAAGTCAGGCGAGAAGGTGCCCGAAGAGTTGATTAACCAGGCCATCAAGGAAACGGTGATGCACGAGGTCGGCCACACGCTCGGCCTCCGGCACAACTTCAAGGCCAGCACGATGCTGAAAAACGAGGACCTACACAACACCGCGATCACGCGCAAGCAGGGACTCGCCGGCTCGGTCATGGACTATAACCCCGTAAACCTGGCACCCAAGGGCGTCAAGCAAGGCGACTACTTCTCGACGACAATCGGACCCTACGACTACTGGGCGATCGAATACGCCTACAAGCCGCTGTCCGGCGGCACCGACGGCGAATACGAGAAGCTGCAGGAGATTGCCCGCAACGGTGCCAAGGCGGGCCTCGATTTCGCCACGGACGAGGACATGATCGCCGGGGCCGACCCATTGGTCAACGTCTGGGACCTCGGCAACGACCCGATGAAGTTCGCGCAGGACCGCATCCTGTTGGCCGAGGAACTGCTCAAGGGTCTGCCCGAGCGCGTGGTGGACAAGGGCGAGGGCTACCAGCGGACGCGCGTGGCCTTCCGGGTGCTGATGGCCCAGTACGGCAACAGTGCGCACCTCGTCGCGAACTTCGTGGGCGGCGAGCACATGAACCGCGACCACCGCGACGACCCCAACGGTCGCGACCCGTTCGTGCCGGTCAAGAGTGCCAAGCAGCGCGAGGCGTTGCAATTTTTGCAGGAGCACATCCTGACCGACAAGACGTTCAAGTTTTCGCCGGAGTTGTTACGGCGGCTGGCGTCCGACCACTGGCTGCACTGGGGCAACGACCACGTCATGGCGGGGCCGGTGGAATACCCGGTGCAGGAGCAAATCCTGCGCGTGCAGCGCGTGGCGCTAAACCAGCTGCTCAACCCGCGCGTGCTGGCGCGCGTCCAGAACAATTCGCTGAAGGCGGACAAGGACGACAAGCCGTTGACGGTCGCGGAAGTGTTCCGCAGCCTGACGGACGGCATCTGGGCCGACGCCGTGTCGGTCGAGGCGAAGGACGGCAAGCACACCTACGAGTCGTCGATCACGCGGCGCAACCTGCAGCGCGAGTACAACAAGAAGCTGATCGCGCTGGTGGTGAAGTCGAGCAACGAGCCGTCCGACGCCCGCAGCCTGGCGCGGATGCACCTGCGTGACATCGGCAAGCGCATCGACAAGGTGCTGGTGGAAAAGCAGTCCGTGACGGACGACACGACCCGCGCCCACCTGGAAGAGTGCCAGGAGCGCATCGCCAAGGCGCTGACGGCGTCGATGCAGGTTAGCGAACCGTAAGGAAGAGGTGGTTGGTGGTTGGTGGTTGGTGGTTGGTGGCTTTGCTCCTTTATTCCGGAAAATGGCAAGATAGCGAAGGTGGGTAGCCACCTAACTTCACCAGATTACCAATTGCAGGAATAAAGGAGCAAAGCCGTGGTTGGTGAAAAGACAACCATCTTACGCAGCCGGTTAGCCCATTTGCGTTGGCGCACCCAGTACTTCGGTTGCAAGATGGTCCCGTACCGCGAAGCGGTTCAACAACAGAGCCGGGGGTCGCGTACGCGCGCACCCCATACGCATCAAGTTAAGAGCCTATCCGGTTAACCCTATACCGGTGGAAAAACGTCCAGTTTCCTGCCAATTTGACAGCCAGCACACGGTTAACCGGATAGGCTCTAAGCAGAAGTCCAAGAGTTCCACGTCGTTAAGTAATTCAAAGGTTCCCGCTTTGGAACGTTTGTCACGCTTACAGGTCTTCGCAAAAGTCTGACGCATGTCAGCGAGCACACGCTCCAAGTCCGTCACGCGGTCCAGGGCAGCGGCTAAGCGGCCGACGAAACTGCGGACCGCTTCGTACACCTTGTGCAAGCTCGTGGTCGGATCGCCCCAGGCGCTGCCGACGGTCAGCCAATGTTGGACGACGGCTGCCAGCAGACGCGACCACACGCGCACCATTTGCCGAACCACCGTCGAGCCGCTCAGCTCCGCCACCAGGCCTTGCGATTTCCAACGCTTGAAGAGCAACTCCACTTGCCAGCGGGTCCATTCCCAAAAAGGGGTGATACGAATCGCGACAGACGATACCATAGGCTGCGTCTGAAATGCCACAAAAGGGATCAGCTTTTCCGCACGGAGGACGGCAGCTATGGAGGTTCGCTTGGAAAGCAAGACAGGTA
>JBBRLG010000397.1:0-7080 GCA_038231495.1 Gemmatales bacterium
GATCGCGCAGTGCTTGCCAGCGTTCCGCCAGCGACCGCACGTCCTCCTCCGGCATGTCCTTGAGGAAGGACGGGACGAACAGGGGCTGCAAGTGCCATTGCCCCATCATTTCCACGGCCGATTGCACAAGCGTGGCGTCGAGGGCCGCGCCCGCCGGTCGGTCCTTGGTCAGCTTGAACAACAGCGGCGCCACCGTATCGGTCGTCAGGTCCGCGTACTGCCGCCGTTTGTTTTTCAGCAGCAGAATCTGGCCCAGTGCCGTCGCACCGCTCAGGCGCGCCGAATCGGTAGACGCCGTTTTGATCGCGTCGCCGAAGAAGGTTTCCGCGTCGTCGGTCGCATCGAGACTGAGGAAGACTTCCGCACAATAGAAGTCCCGCACCAGCGCCGCGGCCGTGCCCTTGGGGTCCAACAGGTCGCGCAGCGTGGCGTCCACGATCGTGGGCTGCTGTCCGGCCGGCGGCGCGGCAGGCCGGGCCGGAAACGCCGCACGGAACTCGGCAAGTTTTGTGCGGGCCTCGTCGTTTCGCCCCAACTTCGTCAAGCAGTAGTACTGGAAGAAGCGGAAGTCGCGCGGCTCCAACAACTCGCGGAGGAAGTTGGGGTTGGACGACGGATCAACGGGTTTGGCCGCGGGCCAGTCCTTCTCGGCTTCCTCGTACCACTTCCAGGCCGTGGCGTAGTCGCGCTTCAGCAGGTAATAATGGCCGACCTGCGTTTTCTCCTGCGGACTGACCGCCAGCCAGCTAATCTGGCCGGTCGCCGGGTCGAAGAGTGCGGCCGGGTCGCCGCGGCGTAGGCCGCCGCCCAGCAAAAGCCCGACGATTGACCGGTGCGTCGGGGCGAACGTGAACCACAGCGACAGCTTGTCTTCCTTCGGCGACCACTGCGGGAAGGTCACGCGCATTCCGGAAAAGACCTCGCGCCCCGCGTCAGCGCCCGCGCCGTCGGCAACGTAAACCACGTCGCGGGCGTGTTCTTCCGGCAGCAGGAGAAAGGCCCACTTGGCCCCTGCCGTCTCTGCATCGTCGGGCACGACGTAGGCCAGGCGATCGCCCGTCGCGTTCCAGCCGACGAACTGGCGTACCGGCCGGCGGTTGACCGGAGCGGACAACGGCTGGCCTTGCCGGACGACGTGCAGCGTGGCGTTCGCGCCGCCGCGGACCACGCCGAGCCGTTCGCCGTCGCCGTTCCAGTGCAAATCGCGGAACGGCTCGGTGCCCTCCGCCACCGTCGCGACCGTCTGCCCCGCCAGCGTGGCCAGGCGCAGGACGTGCCGGCCGGCGTCCTTCTCACTCTTGCCCGGCGTCCACGTCGGAAAGGCGAACCGTTTTCCGTCCGGCGTCCAGGCCGGCCGCGTCGCCCGCAATTGCTCCAACGGCGACGGGAATTCGCCCTGCGCCAGCTCGCCCGATTGGGGGACGTGCCACCAGTCGTCGCCGCCGGGCTGCCCGACCCAGATGCCGTTGGTTTTCGGGGTCTGCGGGTCGGCGAGCACACAGGTCAGGTTGTCGCCCGGCGTCCAGTCAAAGATCAGCGCGGCGGCGCTGTGGGGAAAAACGCGGCTCGACGTTTTCGCGGCGAGGTCGAAGGCGAACAGGCCGTGTTGCTTGCCGGTGCCGCGGTCCAGGTAGAGAATTCGGCCGCCCTTGGGGTGCCAGCGCACGGCCAGGTTGGCGGCGACATAGCCGACGTGGTCGCACGCCGCCTCGAAGAGCTTGGTCGGTGGCGGCGGCGGGTCGCCCGGCTTGTCCTCGTACAACCAACAGGTGTAGACGACCTCTTGCTGGAAGTAGACGTTGCCGGCAGGGTCGGGCTGGCCGCCGGGCAGCGGCAGGACGAAGGCGGTCTGCCCCTGGCCGGTACTGCGGGCGGTGGTGAAGATCACGCGCTTGCCGGCAGGTTCCCACAACGGCGAGCCGGTCGCGAGGACATCCGATCCGGGCTGGTAGATTTTGGTAAGCTTGCCGCCGTCCTTGTCGGCGAGGAAAACGCCTTCGCCGCCGTGCTGAAAGCCGACGGACCGGCCGTCTGCCGACCAGTTGATTGAACGGTCCTCGCGCACCGCGGGGCCGCAGCCTAACGGCAGCAAGAGGACGCCGAACCAAAGGGGCGCGCCCAAGCGGCGCAGGAGCGAGCGCATCACAATTCCTCCCAGCGAGGTGTTGGAAATAGTCAAAGGGTGCAATCACGAGTGGTACGACCCGGCCAGAAGAGTGATCCCGGAGGGGGCGATATATTCCCGAAAGATGCCGGAGAGTCAACGCTGGAGAAAAAGGTCCGTCCGGGTCGTTATACTCGCCGCGGCTTGGAAGGACACAAGCCCGAAGCGCAAGCGAGGGACGGTCCCTCGCTTGCGCTCTTTGAAGTTGCGCTTTTCGATTGGTTTTTGACGCAACTACTTGTAGCAGAAACTCTTAACCTCGGGTAAGCGGCGCACCCATTTTGGCGATCTTGATGTCGAAAAACGCTGGTTTTGCTGAGGTTTTGTCACTCGGGACCGCCAAAGGCGCAACTTCAAAGCTTGCGCTTCGGGCTTGTGTCAAGTTGCCCCGCGGTGAGTATAGCCACAGAGGAAAGGCAAAAGGCAAGGCGAGCCGGGGACGAAAGCCCCCGGTGGGAGTTTCCGCCTAAGCGCCTGGCACCGGGGACTTTCGTCCCCGGCGCGCCTTGGGTTTTGAAACCGCTTCCTGGCTCCGTTCCCGCGCAGCTGCCCTTGCACGCCGGCCGACGGACGGGGTATACCTCTGCATCCCCGCGCCCCGTCCGCGCCGACGCTCCGGCGCAACCCAATTCCGGGAGACCACGCAATGGACCTGCGCATCCTCGACCTCGACGGCGGCGTGACCGCCCAACGCGCCCTGCTCCGCCACCGGCCCGACGTCGTACCCGCCGGCGATTGGGGGCCGCGCCTCCGCCTGGCGTGCAGCTTCGCACGTTTCCGCCGGTTCGAGCGGGAATTGGCCGAGCGCCTCGGTTCGCCGTACGACGACGCCCCCCACCTGACGCTGTACGGCTCGGGCGACTTTCATCACGTCAGCCTGGCCCTCGTGGCCCGACAGACGCAGCCCTTCAACCTGCTCGTCGTGGACAACCACCCCGACTGGATGACGCGCTTGCCGTTCTTGCACTGCGGCACCTGGCTGTACCACGCCAGCCGGCTGCCAATGGTCCAAAACGTCTACCACGTCGGCGGCGACGTGGATTTCGACAACGCCTTTCACTGGCTGGCCCCGTGGCGGCGGCTACGGTCGGGGCAAATCACCGTCCTGCCCGCCGTGCGTCGCTTCCGGGGCCGGGCCTGGGACCGCGTGCCCCACGAGCCGCTGCGGCCCGCGGCCGCCGAACGGCTGACGGCCTCCCGGCTCGAAGGCTTGCTAGAGCCGCACCGCGCCGACCTGGGGCAATGGCCGTTGTATGTATCGCTCGACAAGGACGTGATGGGTACGCCCGAAGCGGTGGTGAACTGGGACTCGGGCCACCTGGATTTGGAAGAAGTGCAGACGGTGCTGGACGGCTTCCGCGAGGCGGCGGGCGACCGGCTGGCGGGCATGGACGTGGTCGGCGACTGGTCGCCGGTGCGCGTGCAAGGCTGGTTCCGGCAGTTGTTCCACCTGACCGAGCACCCCGCCCTGACAACGACGCCGGGCGAGGCCCGCCGTTGCAACGAGCGCACCAACCAGATGCTGCTGGCCGCGGCGGGCGTTACCTGGCGGGAAGCGGCGGCCGTGGGGACAAATGCCGTGGCGTCCGCGAGCCGTCCCGAGGGGAGTCGCAGATGATCGACCGGCGAAGTGCCGGCCATTGATTTGCCACGCTGGACCGGGTAAATTACGGATAGCCGGTGGACAAAAATCCGCCTCACGCGGCGTGTTCGCGGTGGTTGAGCGCTTACCGTACGCGGTAGTGGATTCTTTTCGCGATTCGAGGTCCGTCGATGGTCAAGACAGAGGCGTTGCCCTTGAGTCTGCTCTACGAGCGTGACGAGACGGCATGGCTGGAGGCGATGGCGGCGCTGGTCGCCGAAGGCCGCCTTGCGGAGATCGATCGGCGAAACCTCAGTGAGTACCTTTCCGACATGGCCAAGCGCGATCGGCGGGAGGTGACGAGCCGGTTGGGCGTCCTCATCGCCCACCTGTTGAAGTGGCGACATCAGCCGGGCCGGCGGTCGGGGAGTTGGCGCGAGACCGTCGAAGTCCAGCGTCAGGAACTAGCCGAACTGCTCGAAAGCGGTACCCTCCAGAACCACGCGTCGGAGGTGTTGGGTAAGACCTACGCGAATGGGGTTCGCCAGGCAGTTGCCGAAACGGGATTGGCGGAGGCGGTCTTTCCGTCGGCTTGCCCGTTTACCTTGGAAGAGGTGTTGGCCGAACCGCTGGAAGGAGACGCCGCCTTCCGCGGAGTTGCAACGGATGACGTAAATTGATCGCGCCGACAAGGGAGATACCATGACGAGGATCACCGTCGATCCCGCTATGCAGGCCAAGCTTCACAACCTTGAGGAGCCGATGGAACTTTTCGACGAAAAGGGCCGTTGCCTGGGTCGTTTTTCTCCGGCCTCCACCCTGAACGGCGCTCTGTACGAAGATGTGGAAGTCCCGGTAACGCCGGAGGACGTGCAACGCCTTCTTCGGCAGCCACCCGGACGGCCTCTTGCGGAGATACTGGCGGACCTGGAAAAACAGCCATAAAGTACACGGTGCTGTGGGCCGGGGAAGCCGAACAACGCCTCGCAGCCTTGTGGAATAAGGCAACCAATCGCCAGGCCATCACCACGGCGGCTGACGCCATTGATAAGCAGCTCAACCTCGATCTCGAAACCGTCGGCGAATCGCGGCCCGATGGGACGCGCATTTTGCTTGTTCCACCTTTGGGCATTCTTTTTACCGTCACTGAACTGGATCGAATCGTATCCGTGCTCACCGTTTGGCTATACAAGAAGCGAACCTGAGTTGCCTGACGGCTGCCGGCGAGGCGTCGTGGAGTTATACTCGCCGCGGGACAATGTGGCACAAGCCCGAAGCGCCAGCGAGGGACCGGCCCTCGCTGGCGCTTCGGGCTCTTCTGAAAATAGGCCATCGCCTGGACAGACGATCACAAGCCCAGCCCCATTTTCATCCGTCGGGGGGTCGCGCAGCAACATGACCACTTGTGTCCAGTTGACCCGCGTCTTCAGCCGGCATTATCTGGCCGAATTGCTCACCCTCGTTCCGGGCGTGAAGGACGGCATCATCGGCGGTGAGATGGAGGGCGTGGGCCTCCTGTTCTTCCTCTTCGGGCGCGTCCTCTTCTTCGTCCGGTTCCGGCCTGCGGGGGCGGCACCGCGCGGTGGGAGTCGGTTCGGCAACAATACCCTCCGGTTCGGATTCGGGTTCCGGTTCGGGCGGTGCCTCCGCCGCGGCTGTGAACGACGTTTTACATTTGGGGCACCTCACGGTCTTGCCCAGCAAGGTGTCGGGGACACGCAACCCGGCGTTGCACGAGGGACAGCGGATTTGTTCGGGCATGGGAAGCTCGTAGGTGAATGCGACCCTCACGGCGAGGGCTGAAAGGGCATGACGGCGGTTGAGTCGTGCCTTGAGTATAGTCGGACGGCAGTGGTCGGGGCAAGGAAACACGGCCTCAATTTCGTTGGCGTGCCCTGCCGCTTCTTACAACCGATCCGGGTCGATCTTACAAAGAAACAGGCGTTCCTTTCAAAGCACAACTTGCGGCGCAAGGCGGATCGTCGAACTTGTCTGAACCTAATCCTCAAGCAGCAAATCAGTTGCGTAAACGCCGTTGCTCGAAGCTGCTTTTGGCACGACGATTGCTTAATGGCCAAACACGCTATCGAACTTGAGTGTGACCTTGTGCGGCCAACCGGGATGGCCCGGCAAGGGTTTGATCCGATTACCTCTGAAATATACCTTTAACGGAGGGAACAAGGGATGAATGACGACCAATTGCCGTGGCCGTGGTGCGATAGCTGGGTTGACGTGGGCGGCGAGGGCTATACTCCCCGCGACTTGGAATGACACAAGCCTGAAGCGCAAGCGAAGGACAGTCCTTCGCTTGCGCTTCAGGCTTGTGTCAGAGTCCCCCGCGTTGAGTATAATAGCGGATGGAGGTGACTCATGATTCAGACAGTTGAGGCGGTGGTCGATGGGCAGGGCCGGGTCCGACTTCTGGGAGCGGTGCAAGGGGAGGGGATTCGTCGCGCGCTGGTGACGGTCTTGGACGAACCGGCCGAGACCCTTCCCCGCCCCGCCGATCTTCCCCCGCTGCGGGTGGAAGAAGGGGGTGCCGTTCGCGTCGGCCAAAGTCGCGTCAGCCTCGACCTTGTCGTCGAGCAATACGAGAACGGCGTCACGCCGGAGGACATGGTCCGCGCCTACGACACCCTGGCGCTAGCCGATGTCCACGCCGTCATTGCCTACTACCTTCGGCACCGCGACGAAGTGCGGGCCTATTTGAAACGACGGTCCGAGGAAGCCGCAGCCCTGCGGGCGAAGATCGAGGCCGAACGCCCGCGCGTCACGCGGCAGGAACTATTGGCCCGCCGAAGCAGCCGGGAGAAGGACTATGCTCCGGCTGGCCAGTGACGCCGACGTTCACGGCGAAATCATTCGCGGCCTGCGCCGCCGACTGCCGGACATCGACCTGGTGCGTGCCCGGGACGCCCTGCTCGAAGGCACGCCCGACCCCGAAGTGCTGGCCTGGGCCGCGGCCGAAAACCGGGTTCTCCTTACCAACGACCGGAACACGATGGTCGGTTTCGCTTACCAGCGCGTGACGGCGGGCGCACCGGTGCCCGGTCTCATCGCCACGACCATCGAGCAATCCATCGGCTCGGCCATCGAAGACATCCTGCTCGTGGTGGAGGCCCTGCCGGCGGAAGAGATCAGAGATCAGATCGTCGTCTTCCTGCCCCTCCGGGGGTGAAAAAGGGGACGCAACTCAATACTGTTCGGCTCGATTTTTGCTAACGAGTTTTCACCCTCGTTTTCCGGGCAGTCGGTGGTTCAGAGCGGGCATCGCACCGTGGAAGCAAACGTCCGTTCACTATCCCCAAGGGAGGCCGGGGACCGAAAACTGACA
>JBBRLG010000398.1:0-7071 GCA_038231495.1 Gemmatales bacterium
CGGAGTTGCGGTCGCGGCTGCAGACGTTCATGCGCCACCTGGCCCACCTGCCCCAACACGTCCGGAACTACTTCAAACACCCTCGCATCCATTACGCGGCCGCGCTATAATATGTGAGAATCTTATTTGCCGAGGTAATAAGTCGTTGGCTACGATTAAGCGCGAGTATCGCGTGAATCCGAAAGACGATCTGCGGCCCGTATGTCCAAATTGTCATGCAGTGCTTCACCGACGACGCGAGCCATCTACCGTGGAAGAAGTAAAAGCGCTCTTGCGACACCCTGAATGAGCCGTGTCGGGCCGCGTGAACGTGGCCTGTCGCCACGTTGACTCCGGTCAGTTCCCGAAAAAAATCGCGAACGGCGCGCTGCACGCCCCAGCCAAGCGCATCTCTGATGATAGGGGAGAATCCTGGCCCGCAGCGCGGGCTGGTCGCGTTCCCGTCTTGCCAAACGGAATCCATGAGGTGTCGCGTGTTGACTGCGAACAGATGCGCTCGCCCCACCTCGCCGGAAATCTAAGACCGCTGATCCTGAAAGACGTCGAGGTGACGTTGTGTCAGAATCTCGCCATCAAATCGTAAGGCGACGAGGTAGCGTCCAGGCATAGGGAAAACGCAGCGCTGAAGTCTTTGGAGAAAGTGGACCGGGACATCGGAAGCTGGAACCGTGTACCAGCGCGGGTAGCGGTAAACCAGCTGCTCGGTCGTGGCGTTCAGCACCACGAATTCCATCAATCCGTCGCCTTCGCCGCCCATGAGCAGGGCATAGAAGTAAAACGGATCGACGGGTGACGGCCAATCGGCATAGGATCGCGCATTGAACAGGCCAACCAGCGACAGCGTTGCCGCGCTCGGGACGATGGTGACGTCGCGACAAAGGAGCGGACCGATGGCTCGTGGTGGCTTCGCCATGTAGACCCCACGATCACGCGTGAACGTACACTGTAGTGAAAAGGTTCCTTACGGTCTGTTGGCACCGGGTCAAGACTCGAACGGAGGTGCGGCCGGTTTTCCGGGCGGAATATTGCTGGGCGGAATATTGCCAGGCAGAGTCCCGTTGGTGCTGAACACTTCTTCTGCAGGATCGTCCTCGGGAAAGCGGATGTGCCCATCGGCAGCGAGTTGGCCGTTGGTCACGAGCCATTCGTTGCCCAACCGGATGACGTTCAGGGGTGGCGGCCGGTCCATGGTTTTTTCTCAGATTTGGCCTGGGCTAACGGTACAACACCTCTATGCTAACCGCGCCACGGCCTAGTCGCAAGACAGGCATAGCGATGAATGCTGACGGATGAACAGGACCGCGGCTCGCGCGACGGCTGGGCGCAGCACTGAAATAAACTGGCGTGGCGCGCTTCATTCGGCGTCGGCCGGCATCTTTGAAAACAGGGGAATGCCCGCGACCACGACTCTGAGAGGTGCTGCGGTGAGCCGACGATTGCTCCAAGGGATGATTGCGCTGACCTTTGCCGGATTGCTCCTGTGCTTTGTCCTCGTCGCCAGATCGACGACAGTCGAGGCGGCCGACGGCAAGGAGCCTGCCGCAAAGGAGGCGCTCGGCAAGGATGTCTTCGGCGAGACCAAGGTCTTGACCATCCACCTCGAAATCTCGGCCAAGGAGTACGAGACGCTGCAGCCGCCCGCCGCCGGGTTCGGCCCGCCGGGCGGCGCCCAGCCCGCGCCGAAGGATCCCAAGGACCAGCGTCAGAGCGAGCGCAACCTTTTCGGCACTGAATTCTCCTGGGTTCAGGGCGACCTCTCGGCCGAAGGGAAAACCTACAAGCAAGTCGGCCTCCGCTACTCGGGCGAAATCACCTATTTCGCCTCGGCGCAGGGCTTGAAGCGGCCCTTCAAGATCGAGTTCAACCAGTTCGCCGATCAGCAATTCCACGGCCTCACTTCGCTCCAGCTGCACGCGATGCCGATGGACCCCGCCAAGGGCCGCGAGGTTCTGGCCTACTCCGTGTTCCGGGCCAGTGGCGTGCCCGCGCCGCGCACGGCCTTCGCCGAGGTCACGTTGACCGTCCCCGGCAAGTACGACAAGGAGTACCTCGGCCTGTACACCGTCGTCGAGAACGTGGACAAGACGTTCCTTCAAGACCGTTTCGGTGCTGACAAGGGCGTGCTGATGAAGCCGTTCCAGGTCCGCAGCGTCGACCAATTTGGCGACGACTGGGATCGGTACAAGGGGCCGTACCGACCGCAGTCCGAGCCGACGAAGGAGGAGGCGAAGCGCGTCATGGCCTTCACAGGACTGGTCAACAAGGCCGGGGATGACGAGTTCAAGAAAGAGATCGAGTCGTACCTCGACGTGGACGAATTCTTGCACTTCCTCGCCGCCAACGCCCTCACGTCGAACCGGGAAAGTGTCTTCGCCTTGGGGCACAACTACTGCCTGTATCTGAACCCCAAGACCAACAAGTTCGTCTTCCTCCCCGGCGACCTCGAATTCGCCCTGGGCAACTTCCTGCTGATGGGGACGGCGGATCAGCTCATGGACCTGAGCCTAACGCACCCCTATGCGGGCGAAAACAAGCTGGTGGACCGACTGCTCGCGATCAAGGACGTGAGCGAGAAGTATCAGAAGTTGCTCAAGGAACTCGCGGAGAAGACGTTTACGAAGGAACAACTGCTCAAGCAAATCGAGGCGGTCGAGCAGGTGACGAAGGAACCGCTGGCCAAGGAAAAGCAGGCCGCCGAAGCGCGCAAGGAAGCGGCACCCGGATTCGGTCCGCCTGGCGGCGGCGCGGCGGCGCAACCGCCGAGCTTGCAGACCTTCGCCGAGAAACGCACCGCCTCCGTTGCGACCCAACTTGCCGGGAAGGGCAAGGGCTATGTCCCCGCCGGGTTCGGCTTCGGTCCTCCCGGCGGCGGTGGTGGTCCCGGCGGCGGCGCACCAAACCAGCCCATCGACGAGAAGACGTTCCGCGACACGGTCAAGGCTCCGGACGGTTTCGACGTGTCGCTCTTCGCCGCCCCACCGAAAGTAAACTATCCCGTAGCGCTGGCCGCCGCCCCGACCGGTGAGTTGTTCGTTGCCGTCGATGAGCAGGGTTCGATTGGTCGGACGCCCGGCGGCGGCAAGGTGCTGCGGTGCGTTGACAAGAACGGCACCGGCAAGGTGGATGAAGTCACGGTCTTCGCGAAGATGGACCACCCGCGCGGCCTGATCTACCAGGACGGTAACCTTTGGGTTCTGCACTCGACCTTCCTCAGCGTCTATCACGACGGCGGCAACGGCGTCGCGGACAAGTCGGAAGTCCTCGTGACCGGCTTGACCAGCGACATGGTCAATCAGCGCGGCGGCGACCACGCCACCAACGGCATCCGCATGGGGCTTGACGGCTGGATCTACATCGCCGTCGGCGACTACGGCCCCCCGGAGGCCAAGGGCAAGGACGGCAGTAAGATCACGATGCGCGGCGGCATCGTTCGTGTCCGACCCGACGGCACCGACCTGGAGATCTTCGTCACCGGGCTGCGGAACCCCTTCGACATCGGTATGGACCCCTTCATGAACCTGTTCACGCGCGATAACGACGACAATCGCGCGGGCGGCTGGGACATCCGGGTGAGCCACCTGATCCAGGGCGCGTATTACGGCTACTCGCAGCACTACGCCAACTTCCCCGACGAGATCATGCCGCCGTTGGGTCAGTTCGGCGGCGGCTCCGGCACGGGCAACCTGTACCTGCAAGACGAGCGTTGGCCGGAGAAGTATCGCAACGTCCTGTACACGGGAGACTGGGGCCGGAGTGAAGTGTACCGGCACGAACTGCGTCCGAACGGCTCCACCTTCGACCTGAAACAAGAGGTCTTCCTGAACATCCCCCGGCCGACGGGGATCGACATGGACGGCAGTGGACGCCTTTACGTCGCCAGCTGGCGCGGGGGCGAGGCCAGTAACTACGTCGGGCCGAACGTGGGTTTCGTCGCGCGGGTTATGCCCCGCGGGCTGAAGCCGACGCCCTTCCCGAAGCTCCGCGAAGCCGAACTTGCGCAATTGATTGAGTATCTCTCCGGTCCAAATTCCGTCGCCCGCCTGCACAGTCAGCGAGAAATCCTGCGGCGCGGCCGCAAGGCTGAATCCACCGCGGCGCTCGTCAAGCTGGCCTCGGAGGCGACAGCACACCTGGAGGGACGGGTCGCCGCCGTCTTCGCCCTGAAGCAACTGGACGGCAAGGATGCCCACCCGGCGCTCCTGAAACTCGCGGAAGATGCCGTGCTGCGGGAATTTGCCCTGCGCGCGCTTACCGACCGCAAGAAGGAGTTGGACGGCCTTACCTTGAAGCGGTTCGTCGCCGCTCTAACCGACGAGTCGCCCCGCGTGCGGGCGCAGGCTCTCATCAGCCTCGCGCGGCTCAACGACGTCTCGGCGGCCAAGAGCATACTGCCACTCACGGAGCGGCCCAAAGGCTCGTCACTGCCTACGAAGAAACCGCTGCACGCCCAGCCCGACCCCGACCGAGTGATTCCGCACCTGGCGGTCCGCACGCTCTTGTCGTTAGGGGCGGTAGACGCCTGCGTTGAAGCGGTTGATGGACCCAATGTTCATGGGGCGTTGTGGGCGCTGCGTGACATGCACGACAAGAAGGCCGTGGACGGGCTTATCGGGAAACTGGGCACGATCCGCTCGCAGGAGGTGCGTCGCGAAATCCTGGTGACGCTGATCCGCCTCTATTACCGCGAGGCCGATTACAAGGGCGTCTGGTGGGGAATCCGCCCCGAGAACGCCGGCCCCTACTACGACGCGGTGGAGTGGGATCAGAGTCCGCGGATCGCCACGGTCATCACCAATGCCGTCCTCGACGCCGACGTGGACACGGCTTCCTTCCTTCGGTCCGAATTGGCCCGCCACCGCGTGTCACTGCGGGGTTTGCCGACGCGCCCCGAAGTCGTGACCGGCGGCGAGAAGGAGGTTCCGGTGGTTGTCCCCAAGGCCGATCCGAAAAACGCCGACCAGATCGGTAACCTGACGTATGAGGCCGCGGCCAAGCGGGCGCTGGCTCAGAAGGGGAATGCGGTGAAGGGGAAGGCGTTGTTCAAGGCGCAATTGTGCAGCGCCTGCCACACCGACGCGGACGGCCAGACCCTGAAGGGGCCGCACATGGTGGACATCGGCAAGCGCTACAACGCGGCCGAATTGGTGGAAGCGGTTTTGAAGCCGAGCGCCAAGATCGCCCAGGGATTCGAGACGTACCTGTTCGACATGAAGGACGGCAGGACGTTCAACGGTTTCGTCGTCAGCGAAAGCGCCCGTGCCGTGCTGGTTCGAGACGCCTCCGGCGTGCAACGCGAACTGCAACGGTCGCAAATCGAGTCCCGGACAATCCAGAAGCAGTCGCTGATGCCCGACGGGATCGTCAACAACTTGACGCCCGAAGACCTGGCCGACCTGATCGCCTATCTCCAGTCCTTGACGGGCGGCGACCAGTCGAAACAGCCGGTGCCCCCTCGCGCGCCCGGTGCCGACGAGCCGACCCCGCAAACACGGGCGGCCCAGCCCGGTGCCGGTGCTGCGCCGGCACCCGTGACAATGAACGCCCAGCAAGACCACCAGAACATGCTGGACCAACTGAAAATCCCTGCGTCTGCAATGCGACGGGGGCCGAGCGGGATGAACCCACAGGCGGCAGACTTCCAAAACAACGACGAAGCCAAGGCCAACCCCTGGCCAAATTTGCCGGAAATGATGGTGACCAAGGCCCGCAAACCGGTAGACACGCCGGAGCTGTGGTGGACGGTGCGCCGTCCCGAAATTGTGGAGTATTTCGATGCCGAGGTCTACGGCCGGGTGCCCAAGGACGTGCCCAAAGTGACCTGGGAGGTTGCTCCTGCCAAGGATGGCGATGCCAAAGGTCCAACCGTAACCAAGCGGCTTATTGGGCGCGTCGACAACGCCGCGTGCCCGGCCATCTCGGTGAATATCCAGCTGACGCTGATACTACCGGCCGACGCCAAAGGACCGGTGCCGGTCATGATGGACTTCGGCGGCGGCGGCGGCCAGCAGCAGTACCTCGCCAAAGGGTGGGGCTACGCCATACTAAGCCCCGGCAGCATCCAGGCGGACAACGGCGGCGGCCTGACGCGCGGCATTATTGGCCTGACAAACAAGGGCCAACCGCGCAAACCGGAAGACTGGGGTGCGTTGCGAGCGTGGGCGTGGGGCGCGAGCCGGGCACTGGATTACCTTGAATCCGACAAGGCCGTGGACGCCAAACAGGTCGGAATTTCCGGCCTTTCCCGCTATGGCAAGGCAGCGCTCGTCGCCATGGCCTACGAAACGCGCTTCGCCATCGGTCTGATCGGCTCCTCCGGTGAGGGCGGGGCAAAGTTGCACCGCCGCAACTGGGGTGAGCAAGTGGAAAACTTGACGGGCAGCGGTGAATACCATTGGATGGCAGGCGCATTCCTGAAATACGGCGGACCGCTGGCCCCGTGCGATCTGCCCGTGGACTCCCATGAACTTATCGCCTTGTGCGCCCCGCGGCCGACGTTCATCAGTTACGGCGCCTCAACCGGTGCCGGCGCGGAGGGAACGTGGGTGGACCAGAAGGGGAGCTTCATGGCCACCGTCGCCGCCGGGCCGGCCTACAAACTGCTTGGCAAGAAAGACCTCGGGACCGCCGAGATGCCTCCGGTTGAGACGGCGTTGGTAGACGGCGAGTTGGCGTGGCGCATGCACAAGGGCGGGCACACGACGGGTCCGAACATCGACACGTTCGTGACCTGGGCGTCCCGCTATATCAAGACGTCTTCCGATCCGGCGAAGAGCGCGCCCGCCGAAAAAACACCCCCCCCGCCGCCCAAGCCGCCGCGTGGCTCTCCAGATCCGACGGCACCAGTCGCCCGTACCGATGAGAACTCGCGCCTCGCTCATCAGCAACTGCTCGAGAAGGCCAAGAAAGGCCGAATTAACGTGTATTTTGTAGGCGACTCCATCACGCGCCGCTGGGGCGCCACCGACTACCCCGACTTCCTGGCCAACTGGAAGAAGAATTGTAACCGTTCACTGCCCTGCGAGTAGTGCCGGGGCTTGAAGGCCGCCACGATGAGCCACCAACGAATGATAC
>JBBRLG010000399.1:0-7055 GCA_038231495.1 Gemmatales bacterium
CTGCCGGGCGAGAGGTCCCGCGCGGCGACAACTTCCGCCCGTTGCACTTCCAGCGCGACCAGTGGTACCGGGCGGATACTGGGGTCGTAAAACTTCGGCGGCACCTGCACCAGTTTGTCCACCGTATCCATCCCCGCTACGACTTCTCCGAAGATCGTGTACTGCCCGTCGAGGTGCGCGGCTTCGCCCAGGAGGATCGAAAACGAAGTCGTGGCACTGTCCGGTTTGCCGTCCATGCGCGCCATCGACACCGTGCCACGGCGGTGGTGCAACGTGGAACTGAACTCCGCCTTGAGCGGATGAATCGCCTTCTCCTGGGCCGGCGTCAAGGCGTACGCCTCCGGCCGTTCCGTCACGTCGTCCAGTTGCAGGACGAAGCCCGGCTCGACGCGGCCGAAGTGCGTGTGGTTGTAACAACCCAGCCGAACCAGGTTCAGAATCTGTTTGGCGTGCTCCGGCGCGGCGTCGGGGTAGAGGGCGATCACCACGTCGCCGCCGACCGTGTGTAGGACGACACACTCGTCGGACAGCCGCGGCGACTGGGCCTGCGCCCCGGCCGGCACGACAAGTAACATACAAACGACAGTTAATAGGCGTAATTGCACGGGGATCGACTCCTAGCCCGCGTGGGCCGGCTCCAGCATGTCGCTGAGGTTCACCATGAGCGGGGACGAAACGCTTTTGCGCTTGAGCTTCCAGATCACGCCGTCCACGAAGAAATGGTGGATCTGCACCGCAACGATGGTCACGCCGATGTAGAACGGCAAGCCCGGCGTCGCGGGGTTGCCCTGGTGGACGAACATTTCACGCATGCCCGCCAGCAGTTCGGTGAACGAGACCTGCTTCACAGCCCACCAGGTCAGGAGCGGAAAGACGAAGAACATCGCGGCCCCGCCGAGGACGTTGAGGAAGCCCCAGCGCACCGTTTCGCCGACGACGTACTGCCGCGACGGCGCGATCTGTTGCAAATCCATCTTCTCCTTGAGCTGCATCGACCAGGCGATGAGCAGGTACTGCATGCAGTGGAAAAACGGCACGAATTCGCTGAAGGAAAGCCAACCGGCGCCGAGTACGAACCAAATGTATTGGGCGGCAGCCGGCACCAGGATGATTGGCGGCGGCAGACGCTTTTTCTGGACCGACCACCGGACCACGCCATACAGGAAGAGCGCCCCGCCCGCCCACATGAGGACGTGAAAGACAGTGGGCAACCACTCCGGAATGCCGAGCGCCTGGTATTTGATGCTGTAGAACACATTCACCCCGGTGCCGCCCGCGGGGATGACCTCTCCCGTCGAGGCCGACACGAGGAACGAGCTGTAGATGAACGTGGTTAGCCCGAGCCGTTCCCAACGGCCAATGTTAAAACCGGCCCGGCGGGCGTAGATCATCGTGATGCCGAACGTCTGGCCGCAGAAGTGGTACGACGACCACCAGAAGAACAGTTTGATGAAGTACGGTGCAATCACCGTCGGCGACGCCATGGCGCCGACCAGGGCGGCCAGAATGAACCACGGCACGACGAGGGCCGTGAGCGGGTACTGCATGACGTTGCCGTAGGAGTGGTACAGGCGGTAATTCGTCGCGGAGAAGTGCGGCCAGTTGCACACCCAGGCGAGCATGGCCGCGAGCGTGATACCCTCTTTCCAGCGATAGCTTTGTTGTTCGTAGGGGATCAGGAAAAACAGGACGACGAACACCGCGAGCGACAGGCCGCCGATGACGCTGTAATCCACGAAGGCGTTGACGAAATAGAGGCTGGTCGGCGGGCGCGGCCCGGCGGTAGGCAGTTTTGCGCTCGGCGCGATCGCCGTAGCAAATCCGGCTAATTGCGGCCGAGGAACCGGCGCGGTCGCCAGGCCGGTCGCGGTGGACGAGGGCGCGAATTTCTTGGTGCCTTTGCGCATCGCGGCTGGCCGTCCTGAAGAGTTGAGCGGCAGGCGAAGCCTTTCCGCCCTCGCCTGAATTATTGTCCCGGCACAAGCATAGCTTTCAGAAATGCCGTTGTCCAAATTCCCGGCGAAACTTTCATCCGGCCGCGCCCGAAGCGATTTCCGCCAGCGCTTCGCGCGCCGCGGCAACGGTCTGCTGAACGTGCTTGTCCGTGTGTTGCGTCGAGACGAACGCCGCCTCAAACTGGCTACACGGCAGGTACACGCCGCGGTCCATCATCGCCCAGAAGAAGTGGCCGAACCGCGCCGTGTCGCTGGTCTTGGCGGAATCGTAGTCCGTGACAGGGCCGGCCGTGAAGAAGAACGTCCACATGCTGCCGACGCGGTTGATGCAGTGCGGCAAGCCGGCCGCGCGCGCCGCGGTGGTCATACCCTCGACGAGCGTTTGCGTCCGCCGATCGAGTTGGCCGTACGGCGGGTTGTCGCGCAGTTCCTGCAAGGTCGCGATGCCCGCGGCCATCGCCACCGGGTTGCCCGACAGCGTGCCGGCCTGGAAAACCGGCCCCGCCGGCATGACGTGCTTCATCACGTCCGCCCGGCCGCCGTACGCGCCGACCGGCATGCCGCCGCCGACGATCTTGCCCAGCACGGTCAAATCCGGCGTCTGCCGTAATAGCTGCTGTGCCCCGCCGTACGCCAGGCGGAACCCGGTCATTACTTCGTCGTAGATCAATAGCGCCCCGTGTTGCTCCGTTAAGCGACGTAGCTCGGCGAGGAATTCGGCCGACGGCGTTACCAGCCCCATGTTGCCGGCCACGGGTTCGAGGATGACGCCGGCGATGCGGTCGCCGTGGTTCCGAAACGCCTCGGCGAGTGCCTGCACGTCGTTGTAGCGCAGCGACAAGGTGTCGGCGGTGCAGCCCCTGGGCACGCCCGGACTGTTCGGCACGCCGAGCGTCGTGGCGCTGGAACCGGCCTGCACCAGGAGACTATCGACGTGGCCGTGATAGCAACCTGCGAACTTGACGATTACGTCGCGGCCGGTGAAGCCGCGGGCCAGGCGGATGGCGCTCATCGACGCCTCGGTGCCGGAACTGACCATGCGCACCATTTCGACCGACGGCACCGCGTTGATAATCAGGTCGGCCATGACCGATTCCTGCTCGGTCGGCGCGCCGAACGACATGCCGTTGCGGACCGCCTCCTCGACGGCCCGCACGACGCGCGGGTGCGCGTGGCCCAGGATGAGCGGCCCCCACGAGCCGATGTAGTCGAGGTAGTCGTTGCCGTCGAGGTCGTAGAGGTAAGGCCCTGCGCCGCGGGCGATGAACAGCGGCTGCCCGCCGACGGCGCCGAACGCGCGGGCCGGGCTGTTGACGCCGCCGGGGATCAACCGGCAAGCCCGCTGGAAGGCGTCGCGACTCCGGGGCCGATTCATTTTCATACCAACCTTCTCCGGAACAAAGAACCCCGCGTTTGCCGCTTGCGGCTGAGCGCTGGAGCGCTTAGCCGCAAGCGGCCCGCTCGCGGTCGAGCAAATGCAAAAACAGCCGGCGCGTCTGGGCCGTGTGCGTTTCCAACTCCGCCAGCAGGGCCGTCGCGGCGCGTTCGTTCGCCCGGGCCTCGAAACCGAGCCGGCGGGCCAGCTTCTCCACCTCGTCGGGCAGCGCCGGGATCTCGTCCAGCGAGCGGTTGTGGACGATCCGCAACCGGCTCTGCACCCGCAGCAAAAAGTCGTAACCGGATCGCAATTGCTGGTCTTCCGTTTCGTCCAACAGCCCGCCGGCACGCAGCGCGTCGAGTGCTTCCCATGTGTTCGGCGTCCGCAGCTCCGGCCTGGCCTTGCCGTACTTGATCTGAAACAACTGCACGAGGAATTCCACATCCACCAGGCCGCCGAAGCCGCGCTTGAGGTCGCGCCAGCCCCGGCTCGCTTCCAGACGTTCGCGCATGGCGAGGATGTCGTCGATCAACTCCGGCCGCCACGGCAAGCCGAACGCGGCGTCCGCGGCAACGCCCAGGACTTCGCGCCCGAACTCCGCGTCGCCAAAGACGACCCGCGCCCGCGTCAGGGCTTGACGCTCCCAAAGCTGGGCGCACCCGTCCGCCCGTTCCAGGCTCTCGATCCCGGCCGTGTAGTAGCGCCGGAACTCGCTCAGCGGAATGACCAGGCTGCCGGACTTGCCGGTCGGCCGCAACCGCATGTCCACCTGGTAGAGTTGGCCCAACGGCCCCTGGTAGCTCATCGCGCGAATGATGCGCTGCGCCAGCTGCGTGAAGAAGTGAAAGTTGTCGGTCAGCTCGAAGCGGTCGAACCGTGTCGAGCCGGGCGTCGGCACGGTCTGGCCGTCGCCCTCGTAAATGAGGATCAGGTCCAGGTCGCTGTGATAGTTGAGTGCCTTGCCGCCGAGTTTGCCCAGGGCGATCAGGACGAACCGGCTGGCCTGTCCGGCGCGGCCGCCTTGCTCCAACGTCGGCATCCCGAAGCGCGTTTCCAACGGCGGATATTGCGGCAGTGCGATGCGTTCGAGAATGGCCTCCGCCAGTTCGCTCAGGGCCGCGACCGTTTCTTGAATGCGGTCCTTGCTCAAGATGTCGCGCACGCCGATGCGCAGGAGTTCCTTGCTCTGAAAATAGTGCAGGATCGGGTCGAGGTCCGTGGCCCCGCGGCACAACTCGGCCAGTTCCGCGCGCAGCTCCTCGGCGGCGCGCGGCTGGTTCAGCACGAGGCTGTCGAGCAACTCGTCGATCATGCCGGGGTTATTGATGAGGATTTCCGAAAGGAACTGGCTCCACGCGCACAAATCGACGTACAGTTTCAGGCTGGGCGGGTTGAAGCTGAACAGCTCCCACAGGACGGTTTTGCAGCCGAGTTTGTGACTGACTTTTTCCAAATTCAACAGCGCCATGTCGGGGTCCGGCGTCTCGGCGACGGCGCGCAGCAGTGCCGGCGCGATGCTCGCCAGGAAGTGCCGGCAGCGGCGCGTCGAGAGGAACGGCACCGACTCCTGGGTGAGCAGGCTCAAATTGTGGTACGCCGCCGTCACGTCGTTGAACGGGTAACGCCCGAGGACGGTGCGGATGGTCTCGGCGTCGGGGTTCAAGTCGAGGATCAGGTCCGACTCCGGCTCGGCCTCGCCGGCCTCCCCGGCAAACGTCTGGTGCAGCAGGTGGTCGAGGATGCGCCGCGTCGGCTCGGTCTTGTCGTGGTAGTCGCGCAGGAATTTGTCGCGCGGGTCGATTACGGCCGCGGCGTCGGCCCGGCGCGGCTCCGCGAAGCGCGGCGCCGGCTGCAAATAGCCCATGCGCTGGGCGAGTTTCGACAACTCTTCCGGCTCCGTCGGCAGCTGATGCGTCTGCAAGTCGAAGAGCAGTTGCAGCCGGTGCTCGGTCTTGCGCAAGAAGCGGTAGGCGTCGTCGAGCACGCGGTATTCCTGGTCGGTCAGGCAACCGACGCGCTCAAGCGCCTGGATGGCGAGCAAGGTGTTGCGTTGCCGGACTTCCGGCAAATCGCCGCCGTTGAGCAGTTGCAAAAACTGGATGGTGAACTCGATGTCGCGGATGCCGCCGTGCCCGGTCTTGACCTCGCGGTCGGTCGCGCCGTCGCGGCTGGTCTTCTGCTCGATCTTGCGCTTGAGCACCTTGATCTCGTTGATCTCGGCGAAACTCAGATATTTGCGGTAGACGAACGGCTCGATGGCCTGCAAGAAGCGGTTGCCCAGTCCCAGGTCGCCGGCGACGGCCCGGACCTTGATGAGCGCCTGCCGCTCCCACGTCCTTCCCAGGGAGTCGTAATACGCCAGCGTGCTGGCCAGTGACCGTGCCAGCGGCCCGCGCGCCCCTTCGGGCCGCAGCCGCAAATCGACGCGGTACGCCTGGCCGCGGTCGGTGTGCGCCGACAGCAGGCGGACGACTTCGCCGACGACGCGCGCGAAAAATTCGTCGTTGCCGATGCTGGTGACGCGCTTGCCGTGCGTCGTCCCCTCCTCGGCGTAGACGAACAGGAGGTCGATGTCGCTGCTGTAATTTAGCTCTTCGGCCCCGTGCTTGCCGAACGCAAGCACGACGCACGCCACCGGTTCACCCGCCGCGTTGACCGGCTCGCCGAAGCGTTTGCCGACCAGCCGCAGGGCGAGGCCGAGCGCCACTTCCAGGGCGGCGTCGGCGACGCGCGACAGGTCGCGCGTGACCTCTTCGAGCGGCCGTTCGCGAATGATGTCGTTGGTGCCGATGCGCAACAGTTGCCGTTGCCGGTACCGTCGAAACGCCCGCAGCACCGCCGAGTCTTCAAACGCCCCGGCGACCTCGGCTTCCAGCAACCCACGCAATTCGCCCAAACTCGGACTGCGCCGCAAGGGCACTCGAAGCATGTCGAGGTAGTCGGGGTTGTAGCTGAGCAGGTCGCTGAACGACTGGCTGGTGCCGAAGAGTTGCAACAGTATTTCGAGGGTCCGCGCCCGGCTTTCGAGCAAGACGGGCAGTTGCTCGGCGGCGGTCGGGTTGGCGAGGAAGCGTTCCAGGTTATTGAGCGCCATGTCCGGATCGGGGCAGCGCGGCAGCAGTCGGCTGAGCGGCCCGCACAGTTCGCGGAGCTGGTCGAGCGCCAGGCTGGAGGCGAGGTGGGTGAGGTTGCGCCAACCGCGTTCGGGGTCGCGCAGGTTCCACCCGTGCAGCACGGGGCGCGCGGCAGCGAGCGAATCGAGGCAAGAACGCAGTTGGTCGAGTAGCATCACATCGCCGGACCGTTTCCGAATTCCAAGGCACTCGCGGAAGGTGCAGCCCCAGATTGCAGATTACCCGCGCGGCCAACGGGGAGCAAGCGCCAATGCCTCCGTCATTTGAGGGGGGTGTGGCAAATCTTTCGGGAGGTCTGCTGTAGGACGGGCTTCCAGCCCGTCCAGAGAACTCGGACGGGCTGGAAGCCCGTCCTACGGAAGAAAGCCCTCCCGAAAGAGTTGCCACACCCTTTGAGGGGTGTGGCAACTCTTTCGGGGAGCGAAACGCTTCCTGTCCTCTCCCCCGAGGTGAGAGGCGAGCCATTCAGCGACCGTGGCAGCTTTTTCGCGTGCGCCAGCGTCCGCTGGCGCACGCGAACGACACCCGGAAAGGCCGACCCTCGCCAATGTTAAATTCGTGGCGAGGGTCGAGATTGGCCAGGGTCGA
>JBBRLG010000400.1:0-7044 GCA_038231495.1 Gemmatales bacterium
GAGTTGGATGGTGGTCACCGGGTCCAGAAGCCGTTGGCGAAAGCGGTAACCGACTTCCCGGCAGGCGCTGGTGATGTGCGCCGGGTCGAGAACTTGAGCGAGGTCCCGCTGGATACACCGCAAGGCGGACTGTAGGCGTTGGAACACGAACAACCTCCGTGCGAAGGGGTGGGACTCCTTTCATGGCAGCAGCATTGTTACGTGCGGCCGCCCCTTGACAAGGGGCGGCCCTACGCGAATGATTGGAACGAGGCGACGGGCAAGGAGATACGGCTTAAGGAAATGCCATTCGGGACAGCGTGAATTATTCCTAATCCTCCAGGTGGTCGGCAAGGGAAAAGTACGCTGTCCCCTTTTGTCTTCCCCCTTTTGTCTTCTCTTGTGGTGCAAAAGGTTAGGGGCTCCAGGAAGTGCCATTCGTTCCTGACACCTTTGATTTTTCGTGACACCTTTGATTTTTCGACACCTTTGATTTTTCCGGCCCAGAAGAAGCTCCTCAGAAAGCTACTCTTTCTTTTGAACTGGACCAACCAATAACATCGCTTTGAGCGTTTCTGGTGCTGCATTGCTCAGCCGTAGCTTTGTTACATCAACCATGCACACGTTTGGCCCATTCCGGTGTTTACTCGATACGCTTGGCTTAGCGTCGTCGTTCAAAACCAAGCTCATTGAGTCGAGGGACAAGTCTTTTGGCTCCATCCAGTGGACCCCTTGTCCGACCGATTCTATTAGTAGAATCGTCTCACTGTGCGGACTCTGAATGTCATTAATCTTGACACTGTTAGCACCAGGAAAGACAGTTTGTGCTCCCGCTACTACAAAGTAATTCGTATGCCACTTATTCCTAGCATCTTCGTCAGCGGGGCAGGAGTAGCATGTCGGCATATCATTTTGCAGTTTTTGGTTGTTCGGGCTATTCCAAAGTTCATCAAACCGGTAAGCGCGAAACGTCTCCGGATCAAGAAATTCTAGAAGCAACACTCGCCAACTGTGCGCCGGCTTCCCATCAATTCCAGCGATAAAAGCGGGTGGAAAATGCCCGTACTTCTGATGATAGTCGTGCATCGCCATTCCGATACACGAGAGATTGCCTTGGCAAGTCGTCGCCTTAACCGCATCCCGTTGTGTCTGCACTTTGGCTACGATGGAACTAGCCACAACTAGACACATGGCTAGGAAAACTACAAAAGCGAAATAACTCGCTGTTCTTCGCCATATCATAACGGACACTCTTCAGTTCCCCTGGTCCAGGAATCGCCGATTACTAATCATCGTAACCTTCTAGGTTGAGCCCCGCTGGGACATCCCAGTAAACTTTTCCATCCTTGTCCACAAGTGCATTGGGGCCAGGGATATACTGACAATCTTTGATGCCATTATCTCGAAGAATCAGAAAAGTGTAGTTGAGTGTCCATCGGATTTGCTCATCCCCATCGTTGTCATTCGGACTGGGCTGCGCGCCACAAACGACGGCTCGATACCCCTTGTATTTGTCCGTAAACGTTCCAGCTTTGCATCCTCCCAATTTGACGATAGTAGCCACCGGGTCACATCCTGAGCCGAAGTGAAATGCGTAGAAATCCTTCTGCTCTTCGCCAGCGCCAGGTTTCGGAGGAATCAGAATCAAACCAACACATGGTCCGGCCCCTCGCGGGCCAAGCAGAACCTTATCCTGCGGCTTCCAAATCTTATGGTCACACTGACCAACGCCCACAATCACGAAACCTTTCGGGGGTTCAGGCAAATCCTTTGGCTTCAATCGCATACAGTCCTTGAGTAATGTGCTACGTTTCGGACAATTGTATGCTAGGGCGTTGAACACCCTCCAAAACCCTGCTTCTTCGTTCTTGCCACTCGTGACGTTTGCCTTTACCCCTTCAAGGCCCGATGGGTCAATCTTGTTCGTCGGGTTATTCCCAACGTCCCGATACAGGTTACTATCCCCTGCGTCGAAGCCCTTGGGGTCTACTTCCATCCAGCGGCCCAAGTTCGGAGAGAACGACATGTAAGATCTCCTTTCAGGTGTTCAGTGCCGCTTCGCGGGCACTTAGATCCCAGCGATAGTCCACGTGCAGACGCTCCGGCAGTCCCGACGGGCGACGTTCAGGGTTCCGGCGCAGCGGAGCCCACCAGCGCCGTTCGTAGTCGGGATCCCTCAACAGCCCTTCCATGATACGCATGCGGATCAGTTCCCGCTCGACCTCGCGCGGCATCTGGGCAAAGTACCGCGCTGGCAGTCCGATGTCAAGCACCGGGAAGTGCCGCGGCGGTAGCAGCGAACGCAGCTCTTCGTCCCATTTCTGCATCGCCTGCCGCGCCAGGAATGCGTGTAGCTGCCGGCCAGGGTCCAGCTCGTTCGCCCAGGCGAAACTCGTCACCGCCTCGCCGTACACCCGCTCTTGCATCCAGCATTCTGCGCGCTGGCCCAGGAAGCTGGCCAACTCCTCGCGCGGGGAGAACGATTGCAGGTAGCCACAGATCTCAACCGTCTGCGGGGGCATTTCGTAAGGCCCGGTGCGGTAGTAGTCGTCGGGCAAGAAGCTCACCCCGTCGCCAGAGGCCTCGATGTTGAAGCAGTCGCCTGCGGGCAGCGCATCCCAGCGTACATATTGGTGGCACCGCGTCGCCGCCAGCATGAGCGGGTAGCCCAGGCGCCGGCCGATCGCCGCGTAAAGGACCGGCAGCGAGCCGCACGTGCCCCCTTTGCCTTGGATGATCCCGTGCAGGAAGCTGTCGGCGGGTTCCAGGACGGCAGCGGCCGACCGCTTGTCGAACCGGAATCGCAAACCGAGGTCGCGCTGCAAGTAAGTGATCATCGCCTGGATGCGGAAGCGCGGCTCGGAATCCGGGTAGTCACACTTTCCGCTATGGAACAGGGGCATCGCACGCTCGGTGAACCCGTAGGTCTGCTCGGCCCAGGTGTCGAGCGTGCGGAGGCACAAGGCGACATCGATGTGGTCCGACCCGGGCAAGCCTACCGCGCAGGCGAGGTTGGTCACGGCGATATCGACCCGCGCCAAGTCGCGGTCGGACAACCGTGCGAGCTGATGCCAGTCGAGCATGCCGCCTCCAGCAATGGCGATGACGTCTGCGCCGCCGCACTACCGATTATCCAAACCGGCACCGAACAATCACGGCTTGCGCCGAGTCGCTATGGCCCTTTCCAACGTAGTTGACCACCGCCCTCCTTCCTTGTCAAGCGCCGACTTCCGCGGCTGAGCCCGTTGCGATGTTCCCGCTTCCCTTGTTTTGTCGGCTTGAGTTAGCATCTGAAAAACGCCTTCCCCCACAATTGCTGAGCTATTGGCGGAGCAGGGGAATAAAAGGGGACAGCGAGGGGAATAAAAGGGGACAGCGTGAATTATTCCTGATCGTCCAAGTGGTCGACAAGGGAAAAGTACGCTGTCCCCTTTTCTTGTCTTTTCTTGTCCCCTGAATTATTCCTGATCGTCCAAGTGGTCGACAAGGGAAAAGTACGCTATCCCCTTTTCTTGTCCGACAAGGGAAAAGTACGCTGTCCCCTTTTCTTGTCCCTGAATGCTTTAAGTCTTTGTCCGGCCAGAAGTTGCACCTTGGGGAATTCGTTCGGGGGGGTGTGTGGGTGGGCGAATGAAACGAATTCCACGGGTTGCCGCGCGCGGGCCGCTTTTGAACCAGGTCCGCCAACCGGGGAGGACTGCAAGGTCTTTGGCGGACTCGCCTAGCTGCCAAAATGACATTTTTGTGCAAAGCCTTGGGGGAGAGGGGTTGGGGGTGAGGGGACGGGCTTTCCGCGGCCTCACCCCTCACCCCAACCCACTCCCCCAAGGGGCGAGGGGCTTTAGAAACACCCTCTCACCCCGCACCGCTGCTCCGCTATTCGACCGTGCGCGATTGCATTGTTCGGCAGCAATTGGCCGCTGAGCGTCAGGTCCGACCGTTCTACTTCTCGTGTCCCTTTGACCGCACGGCCGAGGGCAATCGTGCCCACCCTTGCCAAAGCGCAACAATCTTGGCAAGGGTGGGATTTTGGCACGATGGGACCGTCCGGGGCAGGCAGCGGCGCTGATATACCCTTGCCAAAAGCGTGATACACATGGGTGGCAAGGGTGCCGGTGGCAAGGCTCTCGGTGCCAGTCGGGTGGGCGGAACCTTTGTTGCCGGGGGTAATTCTCCGGCCGCGGCCGGGTCGCCAAATGGCATTTTGCTCTGGCGTCCCCAACCCCGACCGCGCACAATACCCAAACGGGCGGCACGGGCCGTGCCTTTCACCAATTCCGCCATTGCTGTGAGGAATTCTTCCATGTGGGCGACCCTTGCCATCGCGAGCGCCTTGAGTCTGGCACCGGCCCAGGCCGGCAAACTCGAAATCAAAAATGACCGCATCACCTACGGCATCCTCGGCCAGGAACGCAAAGAAACCAAGCTGCTGGCCGGCGACGTGTTCATCGTCACCTTCGACATCGAGGGGTTGCAGGTCAAGGACGACGGCCGGGTCCGTTACAGCATGGGCATGGAGTTGCTCAACAACAAGACGGGCAAGGCGGAGTTCACCAAAGAGCCGCAAGAACTGGAGGCGGTCAACGCCCTGGGCGGCTCGCGGCTGCCGGCGTTCGCCCTGTCCGAGATCGGCACCGAAACCGCGCCGGGCGAATACACGCTCAAAGTCACCGTCAGCGACCTGGCGGACAAGGCCAAACCGACCACCACCCTCAGCCGCAAGTTCGAGGTGCTACCCCGGAAGTTCGGCTTCGTTCGGGTCGGCCTGAGCACGGTGCCCGGCGACGCCAACGAGGCGGGCAAGCCGGTGCCGGCCCTGTTCGTGCCCGGCCAGACGTTCCTGGTCAACTTCGCGGTCGTCGGCTTCGACCTCGACGACAAGAAGAACCCGGACCTGTCGGTGGAAATGCGCATCGTCGACGAGGCCGGCAAGGCGACCCTGGCCAAGCCGTTCACCGGCGACACCAAGGACGTGCCCGCCACGTTCCGTAAGATCGTGCCGATGCAGTTCCTGCTGCCGGTCAACCGCGCCGGCAAGTACACGATTGAACTGAAGGCCACCGACCGCCACGCCAAGAAGGACGCCGCGCAAACCCTGACGTTCACCGTGATTGAAATTGGGAAGTGAGTTGCCGGGCCTTGCCGAGTTTGACGAAAAGTTGTGAAGGCCCGCCAAACCGTGGCGGGCCTTCGTATATTTGCAGTAGCAGGGCTTCGCCGACCGCACTGCCTATTCGCCCCTGTCCGTTGCGCATCGTCCGGGAGAACAGCCGATGAGTCAGCTCCAAGACCGTATCGCCCAGTTTCGCAAGATGGCCAACGACGACCCCGAAAACGAACTGGGCCACTACCGGCTCGGCCAACTCTTGATGGAAGACAAGCAGCACGCCGACGCGACCGCCTCGTTCCGGCGCACCCTCGAACTCAGCCCGCAATTCTCGAAGGTTTATCACCTCCTCGCGCTGTCGCTGGTAAACGACGGCAAGCGCGACGAGGCGCTCAAGGTCTTGCGGGATGGCTACACCATTGCCGACGAGCGCGGCGACAACATGCCGCGCGACGAGATGGCCCGCATGTTGGTCGAACTGGGCGACCCGGCCCCCGTGTCGAAGAAGGTAGCCGCCCCGGCGGCCCCGGCACACGCCGGCGACGGCTTCCACTGTCTGCGGCCGACGTGCATGATGGGGGCCCGCGCCCACCAGCTGCCCGCGCCGCCGATGAAGGACGAGGTCGGCAAGAAAATTTACGAAACGATCTGTGCCGACTGCTGGACCGACTGGCTGAAGAACTACAGCATCAAGGTTATCAACGAACTGCGCCTGGACCTGAGCACGGACCGCGGCCAGGAAGAGTACGACAAGTACATGCGCGAGTTTCTGGGCTTTGAAGACCACCCGACGACGACCCTACCCCAGGCTTAAAACCTAATGAACGATCTCGAATATCTGTTGAGCTACGGCCGGCTGGGCGATTTCGGCCGCTTCCGGTCGGGCAAGCCGCTGGCCTGCCGCCGCGGCGACCGCGCCGTGGTACGCACGCACCGCGGCCTGGAGGTCGGCGAAGTGTTGCGCGAATCGGCGCCGGCGCACGCCACCTTTTTACCCAACACGTCCGTCGGCCAGCTGGTCCGCTTGTTGACGCCGACGGACGAGGACACCGCGGCGCGCTCCGCCGGCCGGGGCCAGGCCGTGTTCGCGCGGGCGACCCACGTGGCGCAAGACCTGGCATTGCCGCTGGAAGTGATCGACGCGGAGGTACTGTTCGACGGCGCGCACGGCGTCTTGCACTTGCTGCGGTGGGAAGCGTGTGACATCCGCGAATTAGTCAGCACGCTGTCGCGCGAGTTTGAGTTGCACGTCGCCGTTGCGGACCTGAGCGCGCCGGGCGCTTCGCTGCACGAGGAGGAAGAAGAACACGCGGGTTGCGGCAAGGAAAATTGCGGCAGCGGCGAAGGCGGTTGTTCGAGCTGCGGCACCGGCGGCGGCTGTAACACGTGTGGGACGAGTAAGCCGGAAGAGGTGCAGGAGTATTTCGCGGGGCTGCGCGACCAGATGGAAGAACGGCGCGTGACGTTGCTTTAGGTTGAAATGACGGACACAAAAACGGCGACGGCCCCGGAGAACTTCTCCAGGGCCGTCGCCGTTTCGCGCTCAAGGCTTCGGTTGCGGTTTCGGTGGCGCGTCGTGTCGCGGAGGGGGCGGCGGCACCTCGTGCTTGGGTGCTGGAGTCGGGGGCGCTTCGTGCTTCGGTGGCGGCGGGGGCTCGCGTCGCGGTGGGGGCGGCGGCGGCGCCTCACGCTTCGGCGGGGGCGGCGGCGGCGCCTCACGCTTCGGCGGGGGCGGCGGCGGCACCTCGCGTTTGGGCGGCGGCGGTGGCGCTTCGTGCTTCGGTGGCGGCGGGGGCGTCTCGCGCTTCGGCGGCGGTGGTGGCGGCATCTCGCGCTTCACCGGGGGCGGCGGGGTCTCAGGCTTCACCGGCGGCGGGGGCGGCGGGGTCTCATGCTTAACCGGCGGGGGCGGCGGGGTCTCATGCTTCACCGGCGGCGGGGGCGGCGGGGTCTCATGC
>JBBRLG010000401.1:0-7040 GCA_038231495.1 Gemmatales bacterium
AGGAACTTGAACACGCGCTGGCCGGTCGTCTTGTCCTCTTGCAAAACCTCGGTGCCGGTGATGTCGGACGTCATCAGGTCGGGCGTGAACTGGATGCGGCTGAAGCTGAGGCTGAGCGAGTCAGCGAGCGTGCGGACTATGAGCGTCTTGGCGAGGCCGGGCACGCCGGTCAGCAGGCAGTTGCCGCGGGCGAAGATGGCGATGAGCAGTTCTTCGAGGACGCGCTCCTGGCCGACGATGGCCTTGGCCATTTCCTTGCGAATGCGGCGGTAGCCGTCGTTGAGCCGTTCGATGGCGGACAGGTCGCCGTCGATGCGCGGCCACGCCTCCGGCCCGACGCCGGCAACCTGGGCAGCGTTGACTTCTTCGAGTCGATCGACCGCGGCAGACTCTTCCGGGTCGGAGCTAAGCCAGTTGCCACAGCCGCACAGCCGGCTCCCGCCCGGCGGCACCTGCACCGTCAGGCCACAATTCTTGCAGCGAATCTTCGTCATTATTGCCGTCGCCTGAAAGCGTATTAGTAACCGTTCACCGGCATCAACTTCTCCCCCCCTTACGAAGGGGGGTAGGGGGGTAGAGTGGACGCCATGACGGAGTACTGCAATCGTTCTCGACCCCCCCTACCCCCCCCCTTCGTAAGGGGGGGAGTGAACGGTTACGCGTACTATTTCTCGGCGGGTTTGAGCCGCCACATCCGATCGCCCACGGCCACCAGGAGGCCGTGCGCGGCTACGAGTACCACCGACTTTTCCCCGTGCGATTCAACCGGTCCAACGTCGATCTGCGGCTGCATCGTGAAGCGCGCCGGCCACCAACGAAACTCGACGCGCGGCGGAGGCGGCGCGAGGTTGATCCGCTCGATCACCTGTCCCGTTTTCGGGTCGCTGCACACGAGCGGGAAGCCGAGGTCGCGGCCTGGTACTCGATCCCATTGTACCGATCCCCCCAGGAAGCGAAATTGCATTCGGCTCGATCCCGTCGTGGCGGGGTACGTCAACACGTAATCGCGCAGGCGGCGCGTGTGGTAGGGGACCAGTGGCCCGGCGAGCGGTTGGTCCCAGAGCGGTTTGCCGTCCGCCAACGACCGGGCGCACAAGCGGCCGCCCTGCTCGAAATAGGCCGCGTCGTCGTCCAGCGCCCAACCCGACGGCTCGACGGGTCGCGCGAGGCCAGCCAGCAAAGGTGGTTGCGTCCAAAGTGCTTTGCCCGTTGCCGGGTCCAGACGCATGAGTTGGTCGCCGAGGTTGGTCGGGATGAGCGCGAGCAGCGTGTTCTTCCGCCCGACCAATTGCGGAGGTGCGCCGGTCAGCGTGGTCGCCTCCGTCAAGGAATGTTCCCACGGCGTCGCGCCCGTCGTGGTGTCGATCTGCACGATGGTGCGATCGGTGGGCGCGAAGCAAAGGGTTTGACCGTCCTGGTCGAGCGGTATGGGCCACCACACGCCAGCGGCGACCGTCCGTGTGCGCAACGTTCGCCCGGTCGCGGCGTCGAGCAACAGGCTGCGGTTGAGGGTGGCCTGGACGAGGACCGCGTTTCCCTGCGCGACGAACGCCGGATTGAAACGACCGGACGGCGCGGGCAGACCGAGGCCGGCCCCCGGCGCGGCCCGGTGCCACAGCACGTCACCCGTTGCCGCATCGAGGGCGAATAACCATTGCCGTCCGGACAGGAAGAAGAAGCGCCCATTTGCGATCTGAAATGACGATAGTGTCTCCGGCGACTGTCCGGCGAACAGTGCCGGCGCGGCGATTTCCCAGACGACCTCGCCGCTGTCCTGGCGTAGACACGCCGCGCCTTGCGGCCCCGCCGTCAGGACGGTATCGAGGTGCCGTGCCGCCCACTCCGGGGTAAAGGCCAGGCGGTGCTGCCAGCGCGGTTTGCCGGTCTCCACGGTGCGGGCGGTCAGTTGGCCGGGCCGGGCCGTCACGAATAAATCTTCGCCATCGGCGGTCGGCAGCAGGCGCTCGTCGGCTGCCAGTTTGATGTGCCACTGCCGCGCCAGGGGCAACGGTAAATTGGGTACTTCGCCGGCGGCGGGTTGGGTCGGCAGGCTCGCGACCGCGCCGGGTTTCTTGGGCAAACGGTTCAGGCGTTCTGCCGCGAGATTGCTCGCCGTCAGCTGCCGGCGACCAAACGCGAACGCCGGTCGGCCGCGCAGGTCGGGCGCAGTAAGAAGGCTTTCCCACACGGCCACGGCGCGGGCCGGCTGGCCAACGTCTTCCCACCAGTCCGCCGCACGCACCAGGGTTTCCAGCCGCGCGCGGGCCGGCTGTTCCGCGGTCGTCGCCTCTTTGATTGCCTTGTCCGCGGCGGTCCAGTCCGTCCGGTCCGCGGCTCGGCGCGCCTCACTAAAAAGAAGGTCGAGCGTGGCACGCTGGAGGTCGTCGCGCAGCCTGCGCTCCGGCGGCGCGAGCAGGCCACCGGCTTTTTTCAAACTCTCCCGCGCGTTGTCGATCGACCCCACGTCGGCCTGGGCGCGGGCGTAATCCAGCCAGACGCGCGGCGCCGCGGGGGTTAGGCGCGTCTGATCCTTGCGCTTCTCCAGGACCATGCCGTCGGGCACGAAGACGGACAGCGTCGTGCGGTCGGCGACGGCCAGGCAGCCGTTGGCGTAGACGAGGTTGCCGCAGGGCACCCGCGCGCCGAGCGTCGGACGATAATCGAGCACGCCGTCACGCTGGCCGCACACCACGATACCGTTTGCCGTCGGCCACAGCACCTGAGCGCCGACCAGCAGGCCGCGACCGGCCGGGGCGCGTTCGCCGCCGCCGTCGGGCAGCTGCCAACCGTCCGCGTCGCCGCCGTCCGCCGCGCCGACCGCCCGTAAGCCGTGGATCGTCGTGAAAATCAAGCGGCCCTGGCCGACGCCGAGCAAGTGCGTCGGCTCCAAACTCTCGCGGTCCCAGAGCGTCCGTCCCGTGAGCGGGTCGAGGCAGAGCAAATGGTCGTAGTCGGCCACTGCGACGAACAAACGGCCGTCCGCGTAAACCGGCGGCGTCAGGTCGCGCAGCACGGGTTGCAGCGGGTTTTCGTGCGCGTCGCGACCGGGGTAGCGCAACGCCCACGCCGGCTTGCCGGTCTGCGCGTCCAGCGCGACGACTGCCCCGGAGTGCGAACAGTACACGACGTGGGGGCCGGCTGCGGTCAACAGGTGGTGCCTTGTCCGCTTCTCCCGGCCACGCAATTCCTGCGTCTCGCACACCACCTGCGTCCAGCGCGGCACGGGTTTGCCGTCGGTCCCGGCCAGGTAACAAACGACGGCCGTGACGGTCCGGTCGTTCTCGAAATAGGTGGCCGCAAGGTATAGCCGGCCCTCGTGCAGGAGCGGCGCGCCCTCGAAGATGGCCCCGTTTTGCGCGTTCTCCGGCCGGCCGGGCCGTACGACGGGCCGCACAAACCAGCGCACGCGGTTGCCTTTGACGTCCGGCCGCGCGTCCACACACGCCAGGACGCTGGCGAGCGTCCGTTCGCGCGCCGCCTCCTTCGCCAGGAGGGCCGGATCGTTCTTGTCCACGTCATCGACGTGGCCGATTTTCTGGGCACCGAGGCGGACGTACAGGCAATCGTCGCCCGCGGTCAGGGTGTAGCGCAGGTCGAGCAGGTCGGCGGCCAACGGCAGTTTCAGATCGGGCAAGGCGGCGGGTAGCAATTGGTCCACGTCGGCCCAGACCGCGCTCGCCCCCGTGCGCAGGTCGAACGCCGTCACACACCGGGCGTCGGCAATGACGGCCTGATCGCCGACGATGAGCGGGTGGAACGCCAGCGACCGCGCCAGCCCCGTCGGCGTGACCGGCGGCAACGGCGTCGCCTCGCCTTCACCTTTGGCCCTGGGTTCCAGGTCGAAACGCCACTCCGGGCCGCGCCGGCACAGCCGTTCCAGGTCGTCGAAGAAGCGCGGCGGCGCGGGCAGCACCAGGCCGCGCGCCCCGTCGCCGCCGTAGGTGGACCACACGGACCCGCCTACCGGGTCGCCCCTGGCTTGCCGGGCGATTTCTTCCAACAAGTCCGCGAACTTGCCTTTCCGGCCCGCGAGCGTCCCGGCCGCGTCGGGATTCCGCTCTCGGAAAGCCTTCAGCAAAGCCGTCCGGTCGGCGTGCGGGTCGCGGAAGACGCGGGCCAGCACCTGTTTGGCCTGCACGCGGGCCGTGCCGCCTTGCGGATCGGGATAAAGAAGATCGTTTTTAGAGTCGATGGCGTCCGGGTTAGCGTCGGGCGGCGCGGCGAGCAGCCGCCACCAACCTTCCGCCTCCTCGAATCGGCCGCGCTCGAAGGCCTGGTCGCCCAGCGCGTCCAGGGCCGCTTCGCCGGCGCGCGTGCAGAACGCCTCATCGACGACCTTGCGCAACAGCCGTCCGTCGCGGTCGGCCCGCCCTTGATCGAGCCACTTGCGCGCCTGCGGCTCCCGGCGGGCGCGATAGGCCTTGAGCGCGTCGGGGGGCAATTGCGCGAGCAGCAGATGGCACTGCCGCCGGGCCGGGACGCAGTAGCGCGGCGTGAGCGCGACGAGGTCGTTGCCGGCGGCGTCGAGGATGGCTTGCAACTCGTCGATCGCCTCGGCCCATTTCTTGTCGTCGATCAGTTTGCGGGCGTCGGCCAGGCGTGCGGCGGTCGGACGCGATTCGCTCGGAAAGAGGACGGTCGGAACCTCGGCGTGGCTCGCAACGGCCAGGACGGCAATCAGGAGGAATGCTGCCGTTGCAGGACGGGGGGTACGGCCGGCGTGCATGCCACGACTCCGGAGGAAGGGCGGGCGGTGTCCATTGTAGGGGACGGACGGGCGGGGGGTGTGTAACAAACGTAGTAACCGATCACTCCCCCCCTTACGAAGGGGGGGTAGGGGGGGTGAATTAAGCACGAGGACCGAGTACATCAATCGTTCTTAACCCCCCCTGCCCCCCTTTCGTAAGGGGGGGAGTGATCGGTTAACAATCTTATTTGCGCTTGCCGATCTCTTGCAACGACCAGCCGATGAAAAAGACCAGCACGCCGAGGGCCATGAGCGCCAGCATGTCGCGCAGGCTCACGGGCGCGTCCGGGACGAGGTTGCCGGCCATCGCGATCGGCAACAGGAGCAACCCCACGAACTGCAACAGCCGGCCGAGTTTGTACAGCATAATTGTTCCCGAATCCGAGAAAGCCGCAGGCGGGGATTCTCAGAAGTGCAAGATGGGGGCTTGGAAATTACGTGTCGCAGTCGTAGTCGTAGGGTGGGTGGAGCGGAGCGACACCCCATAGGCATCAAGTTAAGGCCGTCGGAGCGGCCCCGAGTGTCAGTTTGGCGAAGCCAGGCAGTTTTCGTCGCCACTCTGGGCAAGCCCGGTAAGCAATTTCCGGTCGAGCGTCCTTAACTTGATGCCTATGGGGTGGAGCGGAGCGACACCCACCGGGTAGGATCGCGTCTCCGCCAGTGGGTGTCGCTCCGCTCCACCCACCCTACAACTGCACCGTCGTTCGGCTCACCTGCGATTATAGGCGCTCGGCATACCAATTGCGTTTCGATCCGTTCTGGCCGTGCCCCCGGCTCGCAACCTGAATCGGCTTGACATCGGGTTCCGATCAATTACAACAACACGGTCCGTGCGATCCGGCAACCGTCGTGCCCGGCTTTAAGGGCGTTCGGGGATCGCTATTATCCGCATGGTCGCGCACTCGGACGGTGCCGCGTTGGGAAACCTCGGAGGCATGTAACGTGAGATCAGGCTCGGCTCCCGCAAACCGCGTGCGACGGCTTCTCATGCTCCTGGCCCTGGCTGCCCTGGCCGCCTTCGGCCTGGCGGGCTGCGGCGACGGCTCCCTGAACCCCTCCTACCCGACGGAGATGCGCTACCCCCAGCGCGACGACCTCATCGTCCTGACGCCGCCCAAGAATTCGATCCTGTTCCCCTTCGCCGAGCCGCCCGGACGCCTCGAAGAAACCATCGCCAAAGTCCCGACCCTCGAAGAAGGTGCCGTCGCCGACCCGAAGAAGATGGCCGCGAAGGCCCGCAGCGAACTGCACACGTTCATTGAAATGGCGTTCGGCACGCCTGCCAACCCCGTCGTCAAGATTGACGACAAAGACGCGATGGCGATGGCCGAGGCGCTGAATCTGAGCGAAAAGACCCTCCAGGCCGGCAGTAAACTCTATCGGCGGCACTGCCTGCAATGCCACGGCGTTGCCGGCGACGGCCGCGGGCCGAGAGGCCTCTGGCTGCACCCGCACCCGCGCGACTATCGGCAAGGGCTGTTCAAGTTCGTCTCGTCGGACCCGGCCGTGCCGGTACTCGGCCAGGAACGCAAGCCCCGCCGCGAAGACTTGCACCATGTGCTGACTTACGGCGTGGAAGGCACTTCCATGCCGTCTTTCGCCCTGTTGAAAGACGAGGAGTTGGAGGCACTCATCAGCTACGTCACGCACCTGAGCATGCGCGGCGAAGTGGAGTTTTTCATCTGCAAACAAATCGTCGCGGACCGGATCAAGGCCGAGGACATCCCGACGGAGGCGGAAACCTGGATGATACTGGTCCTCAATCGCTGGAAGACCTCGAACGACCGGCCGCTGACGCCGAAGGCCTCGACCGCGCCCGCGGACACCTCGCAGCGCCAGGAATCGGTGCGCCGCGGCTACGACTATTTCACCAACGCCAAGGTGGGCAACTGTGTGAGTTGCCACATCGATTTCGGTCGGCAGGCCCAGTTCCGTTATGACGCCTGGGGCACGCTCGTCCGCCCGAACAACCTGACCGCTGGCGTCTACCGCGGCGGCCGTCGGCCCCTGGACCTGTACTACCGCGTTGCCGGCGGCATCAACCCGTGTGCCATGCCGAAGAACGACGACGAGGCCAAGGTCTGGGACCTGGTGAGCTTTGTGCAAGCGTTGCCGTACCCGTTGATGCTGCCCGAGGATGTCAAGGACAAGGTGTATCCCGGCCAGGCCGGAGAGAAAGTCACCGCCGAGAAGTAAGATGTCTTGGCGAGCCGGAGTCTTGAAACGGATTCTAACCGAAAAGTTCCGATAACCGTTCACTCCCCCCTTACGAAGGGGGGGCAGGGGGGGTGGA
>JBBRLG010000402.1:0-7038 GCA_038231495.1 Gemmatales bacterium
CCTGGTTCTACGCGCGCTACCGGGCCGCCGCCCGCCGGGACAGACTCCTGCGGCAGATGCCCCCGGCCTTCGACCTGATGGCCCGCGTCTTGCGGGCCGGCCTGTCCATGCCCCAGGCGTTCCAGAGCGTCGCCGAGGCGTTTGAAAGCCCGATCTCCGGGGAGTTCGCGCGCTGTAAGGAAGAGCAAAACCTGGGAGTTTTCCCCGAGCTGAGCTTTCGCGGCATGGCCGACCGCACGGGGGTGCTGGAAATGAAAATCTTCGTCATGGCCATGCTCATCCAACGGCAGACGGGCGGCAACCTGTCGGAAGTCCTGGAACGGCTGGCCGGGCTGATGCGCGAACGCCTGCGCCTCCGCCGGCACGTCCGCACCCTCACCGCGGAGGGGCGCTTGCAGGCGGTGGTCCTCCTCGTGCTGCCTTTCGTGCTGTTTCTGGTGATGCGCGTCATCAACCAGCCTTACACGGACGTGCTGCTGGCCCACCCGGAATGGCTCGCCGCCACGGGTTGCCTGATGGCGGTCGGAGCCTTTTGGATCCGCAAGGTCATCGACATCGAGTGAGCAAGACCCCGGCAGCGTGTAGGAAAAGGAACCGTCATGGTTGAGAACGGGATTGCAGGGTTGATCGCCTTTGGAATGGTTAGCCTGCTGGTGGTGGGCCTGGTGACGCTGTACAACCGCCGCAACAACCAGGCGCGCAACCGGCTGCGCGACGTTGGTGTCACGGGTACACCCGGCCTCAGCTGGCTGGACCTGAAACAGAAGCTCGTGTCCGGCCTACCCACACTCGGCAACCCCCTGCTGCCCAGGCAGGAAAAGGACCGCCAGCAGTTGAGCGCCCACTTGCAGCGGGCCGGCTTGAACTACGCGCAAGCACCACTGGTGCTGTTGGGCGTGAAGGCGTTCCTCATGCTCTTGGGGCCGGGGGTCGGCCTGGTCGCGTTGGCCCTGGATCAGTCCTTCTTGGTCTCCCTGGTGGCCGGATTGACCGCCAGTGCGCTCGGCATGGTGGCGCCGGGGTTGTGGCTGGATTACAGGGTCCGCAGCCGCCAGACGCTCCTGCGCCGCAGTCTGCCCGACGCGCTGGACATGCTCGTGCTGTGCCTCGAAGGCGGATTAAGTCTCAACGGGGCGCTGCAACGGTTGCGCGGCGAGTTGCAAACCGTCCACCCCGAACTGACGGCCGAGTTGAACGTCGTGGAGCGTGAGGTGATGATGGGCGTGTCGGCCGGCGAGGCGTTGCGCAAGCTCGGCGAGCGGGCCGATCTTGAGGAGTTGCGCAGCCTGGCCTCGGTCCTGTTGCAGAGTGAGCGCTACGGCGCCAGCGTGGTCAAGGCCATGCGCGTCTATGCCGACACCCTGCGCAACGAGCGGCAGCAGCGGGCCGAAGAGCAAGCCCAGAAGGCGGCGGTCAAAATCCTGTTTCCGACGCTGTTGTGCATTTTCCCCGCGATCTTCGTCGTCATCCTCGGGCCGGCCGCTTACCAGATCCAGGCGGTCTTCACCCAGATGAAATGACCCACGTCCGGGTCGTCTTTCGGAGGCAGTGCCATGCTCATGCAGCGCAGAACCGTTCGGCGAGTACACGACCTGGAGCGCGGCCGCGGTTGCCACGCCCGTCCGGCGGTGGCGGCGGTGGAGTTTGCCCTCGTCGTCGGCATTCTCTTTACGATCTTCCTGGGCATCATTGAGATCGGCCGAGCGATAATGGTTCTGGGGGCGGTTGCCAACGCGGCCCGGTGCGGGGCGCGGTCCGGGGCGCTCTCCAGCGGCGACTACACCGCCGTCCGCGACGCCGTCACCACCTCGCTCGACAAAATCGGGATCCCGAGTTCCGCCATCGCGATCATCGTGACCGTCGATGGCATCGCGGTCACCAGCGACGCGACCTTCAAGGCCGCGGCCGTTCCCGGCAGCGCCGTCGCCGTGCAGGTCCAGGTGTCGTACAGCTCCGTCTCGTGGTTTCCGGCGGGGTCTTCCTTTTTCCTGTCCGCGAAACAGCAGTTGTCAGAAACGGTCGTGATGCGCAAAGAGGGCTGAAGTTCTTGTCCCAAAGCGTGAGGTGTTGAGCCATGCTTCTTCGTCCGCCGTCCGTCAGACGCCCCGGCGCGTCCGCCGTCCTTACCCTCTTCCTGCTGCTGCCCCTGCTGCTGGTGGCGGCCTTCGCCCTCGATCTCAACTACATCTGGGTAACCGACGCCGAGTTGCAGAACGCGGCCGATGCCGCCGCGCTGGCCGGCGCGTCCCGCCTCGTCGTTCCCGGCCAGGCAGCCACTTCGGGGACCACGAACGCCAGCCAGCTGACTCTGATGAAACAGTCGGCCAGCCAAAATGCGACCGACACAGCCCAGGCGTACGCCCAAAGGCACTGGGCCGGCGGGGCCCAGCTGGTTCTCAACCGGAGCGACGTGGTCGTCGGCGCCGACTATCCGCCCGCGGACACGTCCGCGCAGTTCCCCAATTATGTTCGGGTTACCGTTCGCCGGGACGCCACGGTAAGCACCGGGCCGCTGCCCCTCTTCTTCGGCGGCATGTTCGGCACGCCCACGAGCAGCCGCCAGGCCACGGCCGTTGCGACCCTACGCTCCCAAAACGTCACGGGGTTCAGCGGCTCCGGCTCCACGCTGTTGCCCCTGGCCATCAACCTGGCGACTTACAACTGGCTGCGGGGCAACGGCCCCGCCCCGCTCGGCATGCTTAGCCAGGATTTGTACACCGTCCGCTCGCCCGTGGACAGCTTGCTCACGGCCCCCGCGAACGTCGTGAAGTTTGGCGACGGCATTCCCGAGACCGCCATTTTTCCCAATGCCACGGCCCCCGGCAACTTCGGGCTGGTGTCGCTTTCAAACGCCGGCTTTACGACCCCCGGGCCTTACGCCAATTGGATCCAGAGCGGCCCCAGCGCGCTGGACCTGATCAGCTTCGGCGCCCAGGGCTTGCAGGCGACCCCCGCCGCTCCCCTGACGATGTACGGGGGGCCGGGCCTCCAGCGTAGTCTGAACGTGCCCTTGCAATCGATCGTCGGCCAGCCGCGAACCCTGATGGTCTACAGCTCGTTTAGCGGGAGGGGCATCAACACCTCTTATCAGGTTGTCGGCTTCGTCGGCGCGACGGTCGTGGCGGCAGACCTGCAAGCCGCCACCCCCTACGTTACGGTGCAGCTGAGCCTTACGTTGGATCTGACGGCCACGCGCTCACCCGGCACGCCGGGTTCCGCGGACCTCGTGTACACCGGCATTTCGCTGAGCCGCTAGCCCCGCTGCATTCCCCGGATCGGAGAAGGACGGAATGAACGCGAACGAGTTCTTGGAGCAGGTGCGAGAGAGCCGGCTGCTGCCTGCGGAACAGCTGGAGCAAATCGCGGACGGCCTCGTCGGCGAAGGGTCTTCGGCTTCCCTCGCCGGCGCCCTGATGGCCGAGGGGTTGTTGACCCCTTTCCAGGTCAAAAAGATCCTGGCCGGGGAGGCCAAACAACTCCTGCTGGGTCAGTACCGCCTGCTCGACGAACTGGGCCGCGGAGGCATGGGGCAGGTGTTCAAGGCCTTTCACACCGTCATGGGCCGAACGGTCGCCGTCAAGGTCCTGGCCCCCGACCTCCAGGGCGACGAGCAAGCCCTGTCGTGGTTCGAGCGCGAAGTGCGCATGATCACCCAGTTGCAGCACCCCAACATCGTCCTGGCCTACGACGCCAACGAGGTAAACGGGCTGCACTTTCTGGTCATGGAGTACGTCGAGGGCCAGAACCTGCAAGCGTTCGTGAAACAGGAAGGACCGTTACCGGTAGCGCAGGCGTGCGAGATGATGTTTCAGGCCGCCATGGCGCTGCAATACGCCCACGAACTGGGTATGGTTCACCGCGACATCAAGCCGGCCAACCTGCTCGTCCCGGTCCTCGCTCGCGCCGAAACGGCCACCGCGTTTCTCGACGTTACCGCGGAAGGGGACGTGCAGGAATTCCGCCAGCGACTGCCGTTGGTCAAGATCGTCGATTTCGGCCTGGCCCGCTTGCGCAGCACCGCCGCGGCCGATACGATTCAGCTCAAGGCCGCCAACAACTTTGCGGGGACGCCCGATTACGTCTCCCCGGAACAGTGCCGCAACGTCCACGCGGTGGACATCCGCTCGGACCTTTACAGTCTCGGTTGTACCTTTTACTTCGCCCTGACCGGGCGCGTGCCGTTCGAGGGCGACTCGGTCGTGGCCAAGCTGGCCAGCCACTTGATGGACCCGCCGCCGTCGGTCGAACCATTGCGGCCGGACGTGCCCCCCCCGCTTGCGGCCGTCGTCCTCAAACTCATGGAGAAGAACCCGGACGACCGCTTCCAGACGCCCCACGCCCTGGCGCGGGCCTTGCAACCGTGGTGTACCCCGTCGGAGGCGGCAGGGGCGTCCAGCCCGCGGCAGACGGAGCGTCTGGCGGCGCTGCCGACGAGCGTGCTCACCGACACTCCCAACCCTGCGCGCGACCGACGGCTGACGGATCGTTTGCCGGCGATTCAAACGAACCTGCTTGCGAAAGCGCCCGGCTGGAGCGTGGCTACGGCGGCCGGCCCCGGAGACGCGACGGGGCTAAAGGACCACGGCGGCACCCGGGTGATGAGCCAAGCCTCGGAGAGCCTGAGCGGGGCCGGGATCGCCGGGCCGACTCCCGCCTTGGCGAACGGATTTGGCGGGTCGGGCCTTGCCCACAAGCTGAAACGAACGCCTCCGGCACAAGCCGTTGAGGCCGGGGAGGAGCCAGGGTCTTCCACGGAAATGATTATGCAGTCCGCGGTGGAGTTCGGTCTGGCGAAAAAGGGGCCCGCCCCAAGGCGGTCGTGGGCATCACCTCCCGACGTGGTGGTTGCGGAGGACAACGCGGCGCTCGCACACCCCATGCCGCGCGCGTCGGGCACGAGGCCCAAACTACCTGTCGCCCCCCGCACCGAACCCCCGCCGCCGCCACCGGCAATTGGTGCCGTGGTGGTGGACGCCGCGCTGCGCGACGGTTGGCGACTGTGGACCGATCTCCTCGCTGCGCTCCACGAAGGACGGGGGCCGGGCAACTGGGACGGCGCGCGCTACCGTCAATTGCACGCGTGCCTGCTCGGCCGGTGCCAGCGCGAGGCCGGTGCCGGCGTTGAGGACCGGCGGGTTTTCTTTCGACAACTGGCAGAGTTGGTCAAGCCCTGGATCAGCCTGGAAATTCTGGCGCACACCGAGCCGGAACTATTGGGGAGTCTGCTGGCCCAGTGCCGGCGGGCCGAAGCGATTTTGGGCGTGCGGCGCTCGACGGAACACCTGGGCCGCTGGGTGCGCCTCCTGGCCGGCAGCGCCCTGGTCGCATGGTTGGCCGGGCTGGCCGGCAAAGGGGCGTGGCTTTACTGGTCGGCACCGCGGGCGGGGGCGGTGCGACTCGACTGGGGCACCGCGCTGGCCTACCTCCAACTCGATTCCTTTCCGGGTTTGGCCTGGGTCATGCTGCCGACCGCGGTCCTGACGGCGGCGGTCCTGCTGTTCCGCCGGCATTAAGTTTAATTGACAGGAGGGGTCGCATGGCTAAGAATTGCCGGTACGGCGTCCGGGTCCGACTCCCTTTTCGTAGCCGCAAGCGGCTCGCTTGCTGGCTTCTACGCGGCTTCAGCCGGCAAGCGAGCCGCTTGCGGCTACGTTCGCCGCGGAGCACGGATCCGAAGCTGAACGGCGATGGGGCGAGGAGAAACCATGCGAACCGCGATCCTGGGCTCCAACATTTCGCACCCCTTGTGTTTGCAGGTCTGCCAGTTCTTGGCTGAATCCCTGGATTCGCAAGGTCCGACGCTGGTGCCGGTCGAACAGGCCGAGAGCCTGCTCTGCCGCTTCCGACCGCAGGTTCTTGTGGTGGTCCTATCGCCGAACCCGGACCGGACCCTGACCGCATTAAGCAAGGTGCGTACTCAGGTCGGCGGGACCATCCTGGCCGTGGGACCGACCCACGACTCCAAGCTCATCCTCCGGGCGCTGCACGAGGGCGTAACCCACTACCTTGACGAAACGGACCTAGCCAAGCAGTTCGAGGCGGTTTTGCCCCGGTTGCAGGGCAACGACGTGGCGACGACGCCGGAGATGGTGGGGCATACGATCAGCGTGCTTGCGGCCGGCGGCGGTAGCGGGGCCAGCACGCTGGCCGTCAACCTGGCCGTCACCCTGGCCGCGGAGAGTCAGCGCTGCGCCCTGGTGGACCTCAAGCCGGGCGTCGGCGACCTGGCCGCTCTGCTCGACCTCAAGCCGACGCACACCCTCGCCGACCTGTGTCTGAACCCCTCCCGGGTGGACCAGGTCATGCTGGAAAAGGCTTTGGTCCACCACGCCAGCGGCGTCGGCCTCCTGGCCCCGCCCTTGCAATACGAGGACATCCGCCTGCTCACGCCGCAGGGCATTCATAAAGTCTTGGCCCTCGTCCGCGCCGGCTTCCCGTTCGTCGTCATCGACCAGGAGGATTGCTTCCACGAGGAGCAAATCATGGCACTCCGCCAGGCCGACACGATCCTGCTGGTCGTGCGCCTCGACTTCACGTCCCTCCGCAGCACCCGCCGTATGCTGGATTACCTGGGCCAGATGAGCATCTCGAAAGACCGCGTGCAGCTGGTCGTCAACCGCCACGGTCAGGCGAAAGAGTTGCCCGTGGAGGAGGCCGAGCAGGCGCTCCAGGTCAAGCTCACCCACCTCATCCCGGACGATCCCAGTTCCGTCAACGCGGCCAACAACACCGGCGTCCCCGTCGTGCTCAAGGCGCCCACAAGCAAGGTGGCCCAGGCCATCGTCCGGTTGGGCAAGAGCTTACTGCCTGCCAGCGCAGCCCAGACGCCCCGCCCCCTGTCCTCTTCCAAGAGTGGCGTCATGCGCTGGCTTTCCCCCTTCCGGTGAGCCGCGCCATGTCGATTTTACCCCGAAGGGGTTGCACACCAAAGCCGGGGGTAAGCGCAGCGCCACCCCCGGAATCCGTGACCGTGCCAGGTCGATTTTACCCCGAAGTCGATTTTACCCCGAAGGGGTTGCACACCAAAGCCGGGGGTAA
>JBBRLG010000403.1:0-7017 GCA_038231495.1 Gemmatales bacterium
GGACTTGGAGCGTGTACTCGCTGACATGCGTCAGACTTTTGCGAAGACCTGTAAGCGTGACAAACGTGCCAAAGCGGGAACCTTTGAATTACTTAACGACGTGGAACTCTTGGACTTCTGCTTAACTTGATGCGTATGGGGCACATGGACTGCGGCCCTTCCTGGTCACGCTGACGCCGGACGCACGCGCCCGCTGGCAAACGTTGATCAATTCGATCGTGGAAGACATGAACGGGGACGACTTCCCGCCCCACTTGCGCGGCCCTTGGGCGAAATTGAAGGTCTACGCCGCGCGATTGGCTCTCATCGTCCACTTCATCCGCTACGTGTGCAAGGAGGCGGATACTCAGAACGTCGACGGCGAAAGCGTTCGTAGGTCCGCGTTACTGATTAGCTACTTCAAGAGCCACGCCCGCAAGGTGTTGGCGGCGCTGAGCGCGGACCCCCGGGTCGTGGCCGCGAAACACGTCCTCGCAATCCTGAAGCGGAATCGATCGTTGGACAACTTCTCCCGCGCGGACCTTTACCAATTGGCGCGAGCCAGCTTCGCCGAAGTGGATTCACTCGATGCGCCGCTGGGGATTCTCGTGAACCATCGTTACGTGCGGACCTTCACGCCAGTGCGGCCGCCCGGAAGCCGGGGGGCAAACCCGGTTCGGTATCAGGTAAACCCACTCTGGGATCACACCCAGTGACGCAGGAATTACAGGAATTACAGGAATATCGACGGGGACAATGCAAAATTCCTGTAATTCCTGTAATTCCTGGTCGGGGGGCGGGGTGGAGCAGCATGGGCTTGTCGGGCCGGAGAATATCGAGCGAAGGCCGGCTTTTACAGGAATGCAGGAATACGAGCCGCGCGATAGCGCACTCGGCAGGGGGGTTCAAAGTGGTTTCAGCAAAGGAGCCTGTTAATGAATGCGATCCAGTCAGAAACGAGACATGGTGCAATTTCGGAAATCGAGCTGACGCGGATCCGTCCGTCGCCCGAAAATGACGAACTTTATGGCCCGGTCCTGTCCGACGACCCGGATGTCATTGCTCTCGCAAAGAGCATCCGACAGCACGGCCTGAAGGAGCCAATCGTCCTGACCAGGGACTGTTACATTCTGAGCGGCCACCGACGTTTCGCCGCGTGCAAGGCCGCCGGATTGACCCGTGTTCCCTGTCGGGTCGAAGACTTGCCGCGTTCCGCACCGGAATTCCTGACGCTGCTGCGCGAGTTCAACCGCCAGCGCGTGAAGCCGTTCGACGTGGTCGCGCGGGAAGAAGTGGTTTCCGCCAACCCGGAGGAGGCGCACCGCTTCCTTCAGCAATACCGAAAGAACAAGGCGCGGGTGACTGCCGACTCGATCCAGATCACGGGAACGAAGCAGCGGGCGGCGATCACCAGCGCGAAGACGCCCTTCCTCCAAGCGATCATGGCCGTCCTGAACGAGCGCCGCGCATTCTGGCCGTTGACCGACCGTCAGATTCATTACGCCCTGCTGAACGACCCGCCACTCGTTCACGCACGCAAGCCGAGTTCGCGGTACGAAAACTCGCTGACGTGCTACAAGGCGTGCTGCGAGCTGATTACACGCGCGCGGCTCACCGGCCAGATACCCTTCAACGCCATCCACGACCCCACCCGCCCCGTCGTGACTTGGAACTTCAACAAGAGCGCCGCGCCCTACATCCGCGCGGAACTGGCGAACTTGCTGAAGGGCTACTACCGCGACCTGCAACAGAGTCAGCCCTGCCAGATCGAGATCATCGGGGAGAAGAACACGATCCAGAACATCATCGAGCCGGTGGCGATGGAATACTGCATCCCCCTGACCATCGGCCGGGGATACTGCTCCCTGCCGCCCCGGTACAGCATGGCCCAGCGGTTCAAAAGGAGCGGCAAGGACCAGCTGGTCATCCTGGCCGTGAGCGACTTCGACCCCGAAGGCGAGGACATCGCCCACAGCTTTGCCCGGTCCCTGCGGGACGACTTCGGCGTCAAGGACGTGGTGCCGATCAAGGTGGCGCTCACGGCTCGGCAGGTGACGGAGATGAGGCTGCCGCCGGGCATGAAGGTGAAGAAGAAGAGTTCGCGGGCGAAGAAGTTCACCGGCCTGTACGGCGACAACGTGTACGAATTGGAGGCGGTGCCGCCCGACCGCTTGCAGGAGATTCTGCGCGAAGCGATCGACGGCGTGCTCGACATCGAAGCTTACAACCAGGAGATCGACGCGGAGAAGGAAGACGCCGCCCACCTCGAAAACCTGCGCCGCCGCATCCACGGCGCCATCGGGTCCACACTTGAGAATGAAGGCAATTAGGTAGCGATTGTTCGGTCAGATCCGGACCGCCCGGCGATTGGAGGGCGTACTCAACGCCGAACGTCCCACCGCACTGCCTGCTCCGACGTCCGCTCACGTCGAGTTCGAACGGGGCGAGGTAGCCGAATGGTCGATCAACGCAACAGCACCGAGTTTAGGGGCTTTTGGTGCAACATAGGTACAACCCGACAACAAAGGCTCAACGAGGTTGCGAGGCCGGCTACCCCGGCAAGCCCCGATCAATGATCGGCTGGAGAACAAGCGATGCAAGACACCACCCAGAAACCAACGGACGCTCAGGACCACATCGGTCTGCGCTGCCGGCGTTGCGGCCATCAGCAATTTCGCGTGGTCTACACTCGACGCGCCCTCGGGGGCGTTGTGGTCCGTCGGCGTGCGTGCCAGCAATGCGGCACGCGCATCACGACGAAGGAACGCGAGGTCGGTTGCTGACGTTGGCCCAACCCAGACCCGGTGCGGTACTGACTATAACGGTGGCGGCGGACCTGCACGTTCCAGACCCGGCAAAAGGAACCCACTTCTGCGGATCTGGGTCTGTTGTTTTCGCGGAATTGGCTAATCCAAAGGAGGTTGGCAGCCGCGATCTTGCGGACGGCGGCGCCAAGCCTTCACATTCCGGTCGTGTCTCCCCGGCCGGCGTCCACGGGGGGTATTTGGGACCTCGGTCGTTGAAACCGACGCGCGCAACGCTCCCTGTACAAAGTGCCTTGTGAATCAATGTACTCCCGCCATTGACCAACGCATGAGTGAGCCCCACGGTCGGAGCGGGCAGCTCCGCGTTGGCAAAGGCAACATACCTTCGACTCGATCTGTTCGACGGTGCTCACGGCGACAGCTCAGCCGCTATCGCGGCGTGTCCGGCCGCGTCGCGACCTGGTCCACTGGGGGCTGGCCGTGAACGAACCGCAGATACGCGTTCGCCAGGTCCGCCCGGCGCATCAGGCCGACCACCTTCTTTTCCTTCAAACTATCCACTACCGGGAGCACCAGAAGGTCGTTCTCCACGAATAGTTCCATCGCCCGGTCGAGCGGGTCGTCCGGCGTCAGCGGGTCTACGTCCGTCAGCATCAAGTCGGCGACCAGGACGAGCGAACGCAGGTGGGGCGCTTGCGAGGCGCTGTATACCTCCTCCAAGCGCGCCACGCCCTGAAGCCGGTTCTCGCCGTCCACTACCGGCAGCACCTGATAATCGGTGTTGCTCAGGCGTTCCAGTACGGTCGTCAACGTGTCGCCCGGATGAAGTACGGGAAAGACGCTATTGGCCGTTAAGAACTGCGACACGCGCACGCCGGTCAGCACCTCGCGCACATAGTCGCCCTTGTGAGCCGGCGAGCGCGAGCGATTTTCTACCTGTGAGCTGTAAATCGATTGTTCATCGGAAAGCAAGAACGCGATGGCGCAGACCCAGAGCGTCGGCAAGAGCAGGTTGTAATTACCGGTCATTTCGCTGACCATGACGAGCGTGGAAAACGGCGTCTTTGAGGCGGCGGCGAAGAAGCCGGCCATACCGACGATCACGAACGTCGCCGGCGGCGGACACCAGCCCGCAGGCAGCATGGTGTAGAGCAGTATGCCGAGCGCCCCGCCGCCGCAGCCGCCGATCACCATCGACGGGCCGAACACGCCGCCCGAACCGCCGCTGCCGATCGTCAGGCCGGTGGTCAAAATCTTGCCGGCGCTGATCGCGAACAGGATGAGGGCGAACGTCAGCGCGCCGGGGTTGTTCGCGAAGCCGACGCCGGCCACGCCCGGCGGCGCCGTCATGGCCTGTTGCAGCGAGCCGTAGCCGAACGACAGCACGGACAGCACCGACTTGGCCTGATCGACGGGCGCGAAGGTGCGAAATATCCCATACAGGGCGAGGCCGACGGCACCGGTCAGGAACGCACCGATCGCCGGTTTGACGTGGTTGGGAATCCGCAGCCGATGAAACAGGTGGGTGAGGAAGTAGAAGCTGCGCGTGTACAGCATGGCCATCACGACCATGAGCAGGGCCAGGAGAAAGTACGGGATCAGGTGCAGCGGGTCGTCGAACGTCAGCTTGGCCAGCAGTTCGGGTGAGAGGGAAAACAGCGGCGCCCACGCCTTTTCGGGCGCGAACGTCCACACGCCCAGGCCGAACGTGCAGTAGGCGGTGATGCTGGCAAGCGCTGCGGGGATGATCACTTCGGATTCGAGGTCCGACGACCAGTACAGCACCTCGGCAGCGAACAGCGCGCCGGCAAGCGGCGCGCGGAAGATGGCGGCGACGCCGGCGCCCATGCCGGCCGCCATCAGGAGGCGGCGCTCCGCAGGCCGCAGTTTGAGCAAGCGGCCCAGGAACGAGCCGAAGCCCGCCCCGATCTGCGCGATGGGTCCTTCGCGGCCGCCGGAACCACCGCTGCCGATCGTGAAGGCGCTGGCGATGATCTTGATGAGCGGGACAATGGGCCGGATGTAACCCTGGCGATGATGGTAGGCGTCGATGGCCGCGTCGGTGCCGTGGCCCTCCGCCTCCGGAGCGAACGTGTAGACGATCAACCCACTCAAAAGGCCGCCGACCGCCGGGACTACGAGCAACAGCCACGGATAGAAATACGTCGCATCACTTTCGGGAAAGACCGCCGGCTCGCCGCCCGGCCCCGGCGCGCGCAAACCGACGATCAGGTCGAGCGAATAGTGGACCATGACGACACAAGCGAAGTGAAAAACGATGGCCCCCAGGCCGGCGATGACGCCGACGACGAGCGACAGACCCATGAGGCGGATTTGCGGTCGCAGGCGTTTGCGGCCGACTTCCCAGAATTCGGGGAACCAGCGTAAGGGGTGCGACGGGACGCGAGGGGTCGGGGACAGTTCGGCCATTCGGAGAAATCCCTTTCGAGCGGGGTTGTAATGCGGAAGCGGCAGACACAGCAATCCTAGAGAATAGCGTCCCAACAGAACCGAAGAAGAATCGAAAAAAACACCTTGACGCCGAGGCGACTGCTCGGTGGTGTAGTCTATGGGAACCACGCGGCAGAAGATTCCCGCAGTGCGAGCCAATCCGGCCAACATGCAGGGCCCACGTGTCACTGCTTTTCCAGGATACTCTCAGCCCGGAGGATTTCTTTAAGGAAATCGGGACCACGATTGCTGGGAACCGTTTCTTGGCGATGCTCTGCTTGGCCGGGTGAGCTTGCAGGAGTGAAAGCGCCGGGCTGCCGCTTTCAAGGACCCCCGCTTGCGTGCTTGATCGCAAGGACCACCTCGACCGGGACCCAAATGCGCCGGTGCTCCTGCTTCTCGACGCGGAACCCCGCCGCCTCCAAAGCGCGGGCGATGAAGATGGGCCGGCAGTCCACAAAGTTGGGGAAGTGCTTGTGGGTCCACTCATAAAGATGGAAAATGATGCCGTGTCCCTCCTCCTTCGACATGCCCACGACCCCTACTCCTTCACCGGCTTGGGTGGCCCGTCGTCCTTCAGGTGTGCGTTGAACCACTCGACGGCCAACTTCACGGTCTGTTCCCGCGCGTCCCCGTAGACGCCATAATGGGTGATCTTCGGGATCGTGACCAATTTCTTCGGCCCCTTGGCACGGTCGTACGCCTTGATGCCGTGGTCCCGGTTGTCAAACAACTCTTCCTTCTCGGCGATGATGAAGAGCATGGCGCAGTTGGGCGCCTTATCGGCATCATTCGCGGGGACATAATTCATGAGCCGTTCGCGGACGGGGGCGCCGCGGAGATTGCCCACGGCCACCTTTCCAGGCTCGGGATAGCCGATCTCCCCGCGGCTGCGCTTCGTCGCCTCGTCCAGGGTCTGCTTGCGGCCCTGGCCCAGGAGCACGAAGCTGCTGTCCATGCCGGGAACCTGGCTGACTGTGGCTTTCACGCGGGGGTCGCGCGCCGCCACGTATACGACGTGGCCACCGGAGTAACTCGTGCCCCAGAGTCCGATGCGCTTGGTGTCGCACTGCTTCTCGCCCTGCACCCAGTGGACGGCGTTTTGCAGGTCGGCCGCCATGTCCAGGGGATCGACGACCTCACGGATCTCACGAACTTCGACCGTCATCGGCTCGCCCGGCTTGCCGCGCTCCAGCGGCTTGGTCGGCACGATCTTGCCTTCGCTTTCCCCCCAGCCCCGGTAATCGAAGACGACGACGAAGTACCCAGCCCGGGCGAAATCGATGGCGTTCTGTCGCAGGCTGGCAGCCACGCCGCCCCAGCCGTGTGACATAATGATCGTGGGTAGCGCCTTGGCCTCGTTGTCTTTGAGGATGAACAATTCCGCCGACAGGCGGCTCCCCTCGCTGATAATGGTGGCCTTGCGGAAGGCAATGTCTTCGGGCGGCTTGTACTTCGGCGCCGCCGGCTCAGCCCACATGGCCGAGGCACTCAGCATCAACACCACGCCAAGCCAACCGCGATGGTACGCTTTCATGTCATGCTCCGTTGCTCAAGTCTGCTTGACCCCCGACACAGGGCCAGCGCATATCAAACTGTGTTGAGCGTAAGGACTTCGGCGAGCAGGGCCAGCGCATATCAAACTGTGTTGAGCGTAAGGACTTCGGCGAGGAAGTCGGTATGGACTTCCCCATGAATGGTGGACACCCAGTTAAGGGTGTATCCTCACCCTAGGAGGTCCATCATGGCTCGAACGCGACGCACCTACACTCCCGAGTTCAAGACCGCAGCCGTCAAGCTCGTCACCGAGCAAGGCTACTCC
>JBBRLG010000404.1:0-6935 GCA_038231495.1 Gemmatales bacterium
GATAGTGAACGGACGTTTGCTTCCACGGTGCGATGCCCGCTCTGAACCACCGACTGCCCGGAAAACGAGGGTGAAAACTCGTTAGCAAAAATCGAGCCGAACAGTATTGGGACGCAGCTCGTTTCGGGTTCAAGGAAACAAAAAGGGAAACAAAAAGGGGACGCGGACAGTTGATTTTGACGCAGTTAACACTGTCCGCGTCCTTTTTTTTCTTTGGAGGTTGTCGGGTGGATGGAAACAAAAAGGGGACGGAAACAAAAAGGGGAAACAAAAAGGGAACAAAAAGGGGACGCGGACAGTTGATTTTGACGCAGTTAACACTGTCCGCGTCCCCTTTTTTCTTTGGAGATTGTCGGGTGGATGGAAAGGCGTAATCGGCCATGCTTCCCCGTGTCTACATCGAAACTACTATTGTAAGTTATCTGACTGCTCGCCCCAGTCGAGACGTGGTGATCGCCGGCCATCAGCAGATCACGCACGAATGGTGGGATCAAGCGCGGGCGGATTTTGAGCTTTGCACGTCGCAACTCGTCCTTCAGGAAGCTGGGAGTGGCGATCCCGCGGCGGCCCAAGAGCGACTCGTACTTCTGAAAGCCATGGTCTTGTTGGACACCGCAGAAGCAGCCGTGCGGTTGGCGGCAGAACTTCTCCAAGCAAATGCCCTGCCTGAGAAAGCCGCCGATGATGCGCTACACATGGCCATCACAGCAGATCAAAAGATTCCTTATCTACTGACGTGGAATTGCCGGCACATGGCCAACGCCACGATGCGACCCGTGATCGAAGCCGTTTGTGCCAGCAATGGATACAAAGTGCCTGTCATCTGTACTCCCGAAGAATTGAGGACGGTGCTCTCATGAATGATCCGATTGTAGATGAAGTTCGCCGCGTCCGTGGCGAACATGCCGCGCGTTTCAATTACGATCTCTGGGCGATTTTTCGAGACATTCAGGAGCAGCAGAAGCGCAGCGGACTCACGTTTGTTTCTTTCGCGGATGTGGCAAGCGGGGTTGCGCCGAACGAGGCGCTGCAGCCGACCGGGGCCGCCATTCCGGTTTCCCAAGGTTCAAAGTCGCTGGAGGCGGCCCCGGCGGCTGAGCTTTAACGTTCGACGGTGACTTCCCAGAGTTCGCCGGGCGAGAGCCAGAACGGTTCACTTGGTTCAATCTGGTAGGTAAGTGCCCGAGGTGTTGCCAAGTGTTGGCTGTTGCGGATTTCGCGTGCGCCTGACAGAAGCCGCCAGTGGCGCAGGGAGCCCCGAACGCTCCAACGCGCAGCACTCGGGGCGCTGACGTGACCCCGCTCGCCATTGCCTTGTTACAATCCCCCCCTCTTCCTCCCCTCCCCTGACCTTGTGCGGATTGCGGCTCCGCTGCACAATGAAGCCGTGTGACTCCAATCATTGCAGGAGATCGATCATGCCCCGACGCCGGCAGACGCTCCCCTTTTACCTTGCCCTGGCCGCCCTCGGCTGCTTGCTCCTTCCAACCACCCGCGCCGCCGACGACTGGCCCGTTACCCGCGGCGAGTCCCGCGAACCAAACCCCTTTCGCTACGACGCCAAGCTCTGGAAGGATGTGCCCAAGGACTTCCTCGACGACGCCGCTGCCTGCGTCCTTTACGCCGGCAACAGCTACCTCGTGGACGCCGACGGCACCGTTGAAACCGTCTCCCACGAGCTGACCCGGCTTAATGGTCGTAAAGCGATCGAAAAAATGGGTGAATACCGTTCGATCACCTACACGCCGGCTTACCAGAAACTCACGCTCAACGCGGCCCGCATTCACAAGGCCGACGGCCGGAAAATCGAGATCGAACCGCGGCACCTGCAACTACGCGACGTGGGCACCGACTTCCTCGTCTTCGACCACGACAAAATTGTCGTCATCAGCTTTCCCAGCCTGGAGGTCGGCGACACCATCGAAGTGAAGTGGACTGTGCGCGGCCGGAACCCCGAGCACGGCGGCCAGTTCTTCACCCGCTACTCGTTTGGCGACAACACCTACCCGGTCGCGACCGACGAGTTGCGCGTCCGACTGCCGAAAGATACGCCGTTCAAGTTCGCCACCATTGCTGGTAAGGCCGAGCCGGTCGTCGCCGACGCCGACGGTCTGCGCACCTTCGTTTGGAAGAAATCCAACACCCGCCAGCCGCCGCAGGACGAGAACCTGCCCGCCAAGGAGGAGCTGCGCATCACGGTCGCCTGTTCCACCTTCCCCAGTTGGGACGCGGTCGGCAAATGGAAGCGCGACCTCCGTGCCGAGTGCTGGCAATGCTCGACCGATGTCGCCAAGACCGTGGCCGAGGTCACGAAAGGGTGCGCCGACGAGACGGCCAAGGCGCGGGCGCTGACGTACTGGCTGCGGCGCAACATCCGCTACGTCGCCGATGGCGAGGGCCACGACTATACGCCGCACCCGCCGGCCAACGTCTTCGCCAACCGCTTCGGCGATTGCAAGGATACCAGCCAGCTGCTGGCCGTCATGCTGCGCGAGGCCGGCCTCAAGGTCGAACTGGCCACCCTCGGCGTCTACGACGACGGCCAGGTGCTGGAAGATGTGCCGTCGCCCTGGGGCACGCACGCCATCCTGCTCGTGACCATCGACGGGCAGCCGCACTGGATCGACACGACCAGCAGCCTTGCCGGCTGGGACTTTTTGCCGCGCGACGACCGCGACCGGCTCTGCTACGTCGTCGATGACAAGGGGGCCATCCGCCTGGTGCGCACGCCGTCGATGACGCTCGACGACAACCGCTTCGACCAGACGACGCACGTCCACGTCGGCGGCGACGGCTCGTCGCGCTGCGAGCGCGCGGTGTTGACGCACGGCACCGCCGCGATGGGCCAGCGCGACATGTTCCTCGAAGTACCCGCCGGCGAGCGCCGCCGGCAGGTGACGAGCGAGTTGCTGGACTCCAACAGCCGCACCCGGTTGGTGCGGCTGACGTTCGACGAGGCTGCCCTGCGCGACCTGGACAAGCCCGTGACGGTGCGCATGGCCTACGAGATTGCCGGCCACTTCAGCGGCAAAACGAGCCTCGAAGGCAGCTTGACCGACAGCAAGATTTACGGCCGATTCCTTGCCTACAACCTCGACTACGACCGCAAGACGCCGTTCGTCTTTTACGCCCCGTTCGAGTCCCGGCACCGCTACGTCGTCCACCTGCCGCCGGCTTACAAGCTCGAAGCGGTGCCGGAGGAGCGGTCGATCAAGTCGAAGTGGGGCACTTTTACCTTGAAGGTCAACACGCCGGTCGCGGACAAAGGCGGGCGCGCGATCGACCTGGAATTCCGGCTGCGGTTGGAGAAAGCGCGTGTCGAGCCGGAAGACTTCGACGCCTTCCGCGACTTCCACGACGAGGTCAACGACCATTACCGCGTGTGGCTGACGCTCAAGCCGGTGCAGGACGCCGAGGACGTGCCGTTGCTCGAAGCCGTCGCGCGCTGGACGCCGGACGACGCGCTGACGGCGGCGGCTTTGGCGAAGCTGCATCTGCATCTGCACAAGGACGCGGCGGCCCGGCGGGTGCTGGACCGTGCCCTGGCGTACCGGCCCGACGATGGCGGCCTGTGGGAGTTGGCGGTCAAGGCGGCGGCGGACCTGACCGGCGAGGAGAAGGCGCAGCGCGAGTTGGTCCGGCTCTTCCCGGACGACGCGCGGCACGGCCTGGCGCTCGGCACGATCCTGGTGCAGGCCGGCAAACCGGGGGCGGCCCGCGCAGTGCTCGACCCGCTGACGGACAAGGGCGGCGCGGAGAACACGCCCGGCACCCGCGCCCTGGCCCACGCACAGCTGGCCCGTGCCTACTACGACGAGCAGAAGTACGAGGACGCCCTCGAACACCTGGCCGACGCGGAAAAGGAGGACGCCGACAGCGTTCACACCGTCCGCGCGCACGCGCTCAAGGGCAAGATCGAGGAGGGCAAGGGCCAGCTCAAGGAGGCTGTTGCCGCTTATAAACAGGCACTTGACGTCGAGCCGGAGAACGACGAGGCGTTGCAAGCTCTCCTCCGACTGTCACTGCGTTTGAACGACCGGACCGCGGCGCTGGCGTACCTGCGCCGGTACAGCGTGGCGGTCGGCGACGACGTGCCGGGCCTGTTGCGGGCCGCCGACTCGTACCTGGATTTGCACCACTACGACGAGGCGTTTGAGTTGGCCAACCGCGCCCGCGAACAGGCGTTCCACGAGAAAGCGCAGCGCATCCTCGGGCTGGTCTATCTGCACCGCGGCGACGCCGCCGCGGCGGTCAAGCATCTCGAAAAAGCCGACCCCGACGCCGTCGTTGTCGAGGCGCTGCTGCGCGGCTACCTGGGGCTGTGCAATTTGCGCGAAGTTCTGGCCCTGTTGCAGAAGGCCGAGCGGTACGAGAAGCCGACCGCCGCCCTGCGCGACACGGCCGACCGCGCCCGCCGGCTCGTGCAACGCCGAACCGAACTGGCCAAGGAACTCCCGGCCCCGGCCGGCAAGGAAACGGCTTTCGGCAAGGCGCTCGACGCCTACGTTTGCGCCGAACAGGCTCACGCCGATGGGCTGGCGGCGCGCAAGGTCGAGGCGCTCTTGGTACCGGCGTTCAGCGCGGGCATCGACCTGGGGCCGGCGTTCGGCCTGCGCGGGCGGCTGCTGCTGGCGCAAGGCAAGCTGACTGCGGCCCTGGCCGACGCCGAGCGGGCCGTGGCGTCGAGTCCGCGTGACGCGAACGGCTCCTACGTCCGCGGCCGGGTGCGGCTGGAACGGCGGCAAGACGGGGCGCTGCCTGACCTGGAAAAGGCGGCGGAGCATGGCGGGCGGAAGGACGGGGAGGTGTTACACTACCTGGCCGACGCCTTGTTTCAGGCGGGGCGGCGCGAGGAGGCGTTGAAAGCCCAGCGCGAGGCGGTGCAATTGCGGCCGAAGGACAAGGAGTTGAGCGACCAGCTGGCGGCGTTCGAGGAAAGGCAAAAGTAAAAAGGCAAAAGTGAAATCCAAATGCAAGCGGTGGTCTTTGCTTTCTTGATTTCCTTTTGCCTTTTTATACTCAACGCGGGGGACTCTGACTGACACAAGCCTGAAGCGCTGACTGACACAAGCCTGAAGCGCAAGCGAAGGATAGTTCTTCTGACTGACACAAGCCTGAAGCGCAAGCGAAGGACTATCCTTCGCTTGCGCTTCAGGCTTGTGTCAAACGGGGCCGCGTTGAGTATACATTTGTCTTGTATGCAGGAGTGGCGGCGGACCCCATTGCCTACCAACGAACCCAACCTGCTCGGATCTTTGGGCGGTCTCGGACGCGACGAGCAATCGTAGCCGGCGTTGTACGAGGGCAAAAGACCGCGGTCCCGTGCCCGAAGGCGGCGGGATTCGGTGTTCCGATGGCGGGCGAAGTCGGCCCGTCAATGGGAGGCGGCAGGCGCCTGCGTTTCCGCGTTTTTCGGCTCCGCGTTTTTCAGCGGCAACAGTTCTTGACGATAGATGGGCACATCTCGAGGAGCCTCGATGCCCAGACGGATCTTACCGCGGTCGATATCGACGACCGTGATACAGATATTCTCACCGATGAAGATCTTTTCACCTAATTTACGACTGAGGACCAGCATCTCGCTACCCTCCTACGAGCGAAGCCGTGGTTGAACGGACTTTCAATTCTACGCCATAAACCCGGTCCAAGGTGTCTACGGGGTGACATTTTTCACCCCCCCCACCCCCCCCAGACCATGGCGCAACCCCTACGCTGTCCACACTCCGCAGAGCCGGACAATTGGCCGAGCCTGCAAATACGGCAAATCGATTAGGTTGCGCACTTTTGCGTACGGTGAACCGGCCTCAACTGCTTCCGTTACAAGCGCGCTCAGGCAGACGACGCCGGAGGTCGCTTCCGTGGGACACTTTGGCGTAAGGGGGGAAAGGAGGTCGCGGGGTGCCCTGCTTTCGTACTCGAAAGGTAACCGTTCACTCCCCCCTTACGAAGGGGGGGTAGGGGGGGTGGAGAGAGCGCCAGGACCGACTGCTTACGTTCTTAACCCCCCCTGCCCCCCCTTCGTAAGGGGGGGAGTGAACGGTTACCTCGAAAGCAGGCTTTGGTACGCCAAAGCATCGCACCCAACCATCGAGCAGAAAAAGGGGCCGGGTCGGCCTGCTCGACAAGCTGACCGACCGCGAGATCATCGACCTGTACGCCTACCTCAAGTCGCTGGGTGAGGCGAAGTAGAGTGGCGATCCAACAGCGCAAGCGACCGGAGTGGTTTCGCGTTATACTGACGAGTGCCATGACCAAGCCACGACCTACCCCTGTTCCTTATGTCCAGCCCTATCGCTATCCGTCGCCGGACATCCCGCTGACGGCAATCCGGCGTTTCGCGCGCCGGATCGCGGAACGGTTCCAGCCGGTGAAAATCATCCTGTTCGGTTCCTACGCCTACGGCACGCCGCACGAGGAGAGCGACGTCGATCTGCTCGTAATCATGCCGACGCGCGACGCGATTCAGCAATCCGTCCGCATCACCGTCGCGTTCGACTGGCCATTCTCGTTGGACTTGATCGTCCGCACGCCCAAGCAGATCGAACGCGGCTTGCGCGAAGACGATTGCGACTGGTTCTTGCGCGAGGTGATGGAGAAAGGAAAGGTTTTGTATGAAGCGTCACACCTCCCAGTGGGTTCTCAAAGCCGAGGAGGACGTGGAAGTCGCAAGAAGCCTGTCGGCACAGGCCAAGCCGCGCCGGGACGCGGTCTGCTTCCATTGCCAGCAGTCGGCGGAGAAGTACCTCAAAGCGCTGCTGCAAGAACTCGGAAGCCCCGTGCCGCGAACTCACAATCTAACACTACAGCGCAGCGAAGCGTCTAAGCTTTCTTGGTCGTTTCTTTCGAGACTTCGTGGCGGCCGCGTTGCGTTGTTGATGGTAGAGGAGGAGGTCTTCCAGACACGCCGTTTCGCTGGTGGCTCGTTGCCGGCTCAA
>JBBRLG010000405.1:0-6927 GCA_038231495.1 Gemmatales bacterium
GACCTTCTCGCGCCGACCTTCTCGCGCCGACCTTCTCGCGCCGACCTTCTCGCGCCGACCTTCTCGCGCCGACCTTCTCGCTTCTTAATTGTTTGGCGAAGACCTCCGTTTGCATAATTGCACCTCCCCATTATTTCTCAATTGAAATGCGTCGATGTTGCGCGACGTATTCCAATCGGCCCGTCCAAAAAAGCCAAACCAAGGGGTGTCTCTATGACGCTACGTCATGCGATGTGGATCAGCGGCTTCATGGCAGCGGTTTTGCCGACCGGCAGCGCGCTGGCAGCGCCGGAGAAAGCAGACTCCCCGCCCGACCTGGCGTTGTTGAAGAAGGTAAACGTTTCAACTGACACGAAGGGACTCGTCCAATACTTGCGCGACCGCTCCTATACCGCTGATGATGTTAAGAAGTTGGACGATTACGTCCTGCAACTCGGCTCGGCCAAGTTTAACGAGCGCGAACAGGCCTATAAGAAATTGATCGCCCTGGGTCATCGTGGCCTTGAAAAACTGCGAAAGGCACAGAACGACGACGACCCCGAGATCGCCGAAAAAGCGAAGGGCTGCGTAAAGGCGATTGAACAAAACCCGCGCGGGGATGCGACAATGGCTGCGGTGATCCGCACGCTGTTAGGAACCGCCTCTGAAGAGACGGAAGCAGTTTTGCTCGATTTCCTCCCGTGCGTGAACGACGAGTTGCTGGAAGAGGACATTTGGTTCGGCCTGGACCGTCTTGCCAAGAAGCGAAAACAAGTCGTTCCTGCATTGATTGCAGCGTTGAATGATGTAGCACCGCGGAAACGCGCATTGGCGGCCTGCATCGTTGGCAGGCGCGGTGACAGCGACCAGCGCGGCGCGGTGAAAAAACTGCTACAGGATGCGGACGCGACCGTGCGCCTTCGGGCCGCGCAGGGGTTGCTCGGCGCGAACGACAAGGCCGGGATTCCTACGCTTGTTGAGTTGCTCAACCAGCCGTCCATCGCCGTCGCATGGCAGGCGGAGGAGTTGCTCCATTACGTCGCGGGGGACGGTGCCCCGGAAGTGACCGTCGGCTCCGGTTCGCCGAAGGCACGCGCGATATGCCGTAAAACGTGGGCCACATGGTGGAGCGCCAATGAAGCGAAGGTGGAACTCCAGGCGTTGACGAAAACACCCCAACGACCCGGTTTGGTCCTCTTGTTCGGCGATCACTTCGACGATAAGGAAGGGCAGCATTTTCGGGCCTGGACGGTTGGTTGCAACGGCCGCATGCGCTGGCACTTCCTTGTCTCCAATGAGATTACCAGCGCCCATATTCTCCCTGACAATCGCGTATTGCTCACCCAGTTTCCGGAAGAGCGCTTATTGGTAAAGGAAAAGCGCTACGAGACGATTGTTACCGGCGTTACCGAGCGTGACCTGGACGGCAAGATCCTCTGGCAATGCAAGACGGCAATCGAGCCATACGACTGCCGGCGGCTGCCGAACGGCAACACCCTCATTCTCGACGTGGGTGGCAGACAAGTCATCGAGGAGGTCACTCGGAACCTCAAAGTAGTTTCTTCTCACCGGTTGGAAAGTAATGCGAACGGGTTGAGTCCGACGTTCTTTTTCCTGGGCAACGGCAATCTCATTTATCGTTGGGAAGACGACAGGGTGGCGGTGCGATTCGGAGAAGTTGACCCGTTTACCCAGGAGATTGTCAACGATTTCAGTACGGATGTTCCGTTGGCACGGGACGCGTGGTTGGAATCGCTGCGCGAAGGCGGCTATTTGGTGGCCGCGCGGAAGGAAGCCGCCGTGTTGGAGGTCGGATACGACGGCAAGACGCGCAAGCGCTGGCCGTTGAAATACCCCCCACTGCAGGCGTTTCGTCTGCGCACCGGCAACACCTTGGTCCTCGGCGAACGGGTGATCGAAATCGATGACGGAGGCAAAGTTGTTTGGGAAGCGATTGGCAAAACCGTTAAGCGTGGCCAGCCCACGTTGAATCTCGTGCGGCTCGGATTCGACGCACCGCGCCCCGTTGGCCTGGACCTCGACACGTCGGTCGCCTGGCGGCTCAAGGGCGTGTCCGACAAGGATCCGCTGGTACAGCGGGCCTCCATCCAAGCGCTCATGGACCTTGGCGCGAAGGACGACGCCGTAATCGACGCGCTGTTCGCGGTGCTGGCGTCCCCGGACGAGTCTCCGCAGGAATTGACTCATTACGCCGCACTCGACGCACTCGACGCACTTGGTGCCTTGGGCCGCCAAATCGCACCCCGGGCGCTTGAAGCCTTAAAAGACCCCCGACCCAGGGTCCGCGTAAACGCCCTTCGACTCGTCAACCGTTTAAACCAAGCAAAGGAGATGACGATCAATTCGGAGAAAGTCGTAACCCTCCTAATCGGGGCGATGCAAGATGACAATAATGTTGTCCGGGAATCTGCCTTACAGATGTTGACCGACCATGGGGACGATAACCGGGTATTGTCGGTGTTCATTAAAACCATCAAGTCTTACCCTTTAGCCGGCCGGCCTTCCGAACAAGAAATGGTGATAATCGCCCTTTACGGAATCAGCCGACTTCAACCCGAGGCAAAGACTGTGCTTCCGCTGTTGATCGAAATGCTTAAAACGAGAGATATTACAATCCGGCGCGTGGCGGTGCGAGTAATTGGGAGCTTGAAAGCAGGCGGAAAACCGGCAGTCTCCGCGCTACTTGAAGTTTTCAAAGCCGAAGATATTAAAGAACATAAAATGGCCAATGCGCTTCGACAGGATTGCATCGCCACTTTTTCAGACATTGGGCGGGAAGCGCGCGATGCGATTCCCGTATTAAAAGCAACCTTGAACGATCCGGATGAGCTAACACGTGCGTACGCTGAAGACGCACTAAAGAAAGTTGAGGGGACGAAATGACGCACTTCTGAAAACCGGCGGATGAGAAGTCTCGCCGACGAACTACGGCTGATTTTCACTTGATTACCCGTTGTCATGCAGGCTTGCTTCACGACTGATCCATCACCCTAGTGGTTCAACTCACTTGAATTGATAGCCAAACCCCCGTAGTGCGGAAGGCTGCTGTCGATTGAGGTGAGTTGAACCACTAGGAGACGGTACCATGTTGAGCCAGTTGTTGACGCGTTTCGTTGATGAATTCATGCAGGTGGTGCGCGGAGACTCTCTCCAAACGCGCGTCAAACGTTCGCCGATCCGTTTAAGACTGGAACAGTTGGAGACCCGTGCTGTTCCGGCGACGTTTACCTGGAAACAGACTTTGGGCAACAATTGGAGCGAGCCGACCAATTGGGCCAAAGTGGGCCTAGGCGGTGCTGTGCCCGCGGCGAACGATTCCGTGGTCTTCGACGGAACCAGCATCACCGCGTCAACCGATGACATTGCCGCCCTGACGATCAAGAATTTGTCCCTGACCAACGCCTACACCGGAGCGGGGGCGGTAGTCACGTTATCGAATGACCTGACAATCGGTGGCGGCGGTTCGGCGTCCATCGCTGCCGGAAAGATTACGGGGACCGGGAAATTATCTGTGCCGACTGCTGAGAGCAGTATTTCTTTGCTTGGAGGAACCCTTGATGTCGCCACTACGCTGGGTGCCGACGGTGTGAACAACCCCACGTTGACCATTCAAGGGATCGTCACCATCAGCCAGACGTTTACGAACAACGGTCAGGGGATCTGGTTTGGCGGGAACGTTGCTCTGAATGCCCAGTTTAAGAACCAGGGCGGCGCGACTTTCGACATCCAAGGGGGGGACCTCTCTACGATCACGGTCGGCAATCCGCCGGCATTTTTCTCCAACGCGGGGACCTTTAAGAAATCTCAGGGGAATGGGATATCCTCTTTCAATGGGGATTTCCGCAACACCAGCATTGTGCAGTTCAATTCCGGCACCGTTGCTTTTACGGGTGCGGGCGGCGTCGATACGTTCTCACAATCGGCTGGCTCGACCGCATTGAACGGTGGCGCATTCAGTACGGTGGGCGGCTTCAACCTCAGCGGTGGCACACTCACTGGTACCGGTACGGTCGGCGGCGATGTCAACAACACCGGCGGCAACGTGATGCCGGGCATCAACGCCGGTCCGGGGAATCTGAATGTCACGGGAAAGTACACTCAAGGCACCAGTGGCGTGCTGACCATCTATGTGACCGCCGGCCCGACCAGTCTTTTGAACGTCACGGGTGCGGCGACCCTGGACGGAACGCTGAACGTGAACAAGCCGGTGGACTATAACCCGGCCTTCGGGACCGATCTCACTTTCCTGCGATTCGCCAGTTTGACGGGTGATTTCGCCACGAAAACCATTTCGAACAACACCCCGTGGGTCAGCGGCGTCCATACGGTCGCGTTCTCCGCGCGCAAGCATGACACCTCGTATAGCCTGCTTGTCGATACCTTGTCGTGACGTGGCCTGGGTCTTTCCTACTCACGGCGTGCGATGACAGGAAGCGAAGGGGCCGGTCCTTCCGGCCCCTTCGCTTTGCGCGGGACGAATGCCGTGCCGATCCCTATGTTTTCCTCACCCACCTTATGCGGTGGACCAACTCAATTCAATTCCTCGATCACTCTTCCGGGGCGCGTCACCGATGTTCGATGTCGAATCCCTCCGCCGGCAGTTTCCCGCGCTGCAACGGCAGGTCAACGGTACGACGCCCGTGTTCTTCGACGGCCCCGGCGGGACGCAGGTGCCGCAGCGCGTCATCGACGCCATTGCCGACTACCTGGGCCGCTGCAACGCCAACCACGGCGGCGTTTTCACCACCAGCCGCGAGTCGGATCGCATCATCCACGACGCCCATGTCGCCGTTGCCGACCTGCTCAACGCCCCGTCGCCCGAAGAAATCGTCTTCGGCCAGAACATGACCAGCTTGACGCTGCATCTGAGCCGGGCGTTTGCGAAAACACTTGAGCCTGGCGACCAAATCTTGGTCACGCGACTCGATCACGACGCGAACGTCAGCCCGTGGCTGCTCGCCGCGCGCGACGCCGGCGCGGGAACCGTGTTCGTCGAGATTCATTCCGAAGATTGCACGCTCGACCTCGACGACTTGCGCCGCAAGTTGACGCCGCGCACACGCCTGCTGGCCGTGACCTGTGCGTCGAACGCCGTCGGCACGATGCCGGACGTGCGTGCCATTACACAAATGGCCCACGCCGTCGGGGCGTTGGTTTACCTCGACGCGGTGCATTACGCGCCACACGGGCCGATCGACGTGCAAGCTTGGGGCTGCGACTTCCTGGCGTGTTCGGCGTACAAGTTTTTCGGCCCGCACGTCGGCATCTTGTGGGGTCGCAAGGAACTGCTGACGCGGTTGCCGGCTTACAAGGTGCGGCCGGCTCCCGACACCCTACCGGACCGCTGGATGACCGGCACGCAGAACCACGAAGGCCTGGCGGGCGTCGCCGCGGCCGTCGATTACCTGGCGACACTGGACGGCGGCACCGCCTTCGATGTGCGCTTCCAGTCGCTGTCGGGGCGGCGGCTGCGCTTGCACGCGAACCTCGCCGCGATCCAGGAATACGAAGCGGGGTTGTGCCGCCGGTTGCTGGCCGGCCTGGCCGAGCGCCCGCGCTTCAAGATCTGGGGCATCACGCAAGCGGACCGGCTCGCGCAGCGCGCCCCGACAGTGTCTATTACCGACCAAAGCCGCACGCCGTTGCAACTGGCGGAACACCTGGCACGGCATGAAATCTACGTCTGGAACGGCAACCTTTACGCCCTGAACCTGTCCGAACGCCTCGGCCTGGAGGAGCGCGGCGGCTTCCTGCGCTTGGGGCTGGTTCACTACAACACGGCGGCGGAAGTGGAACGGCTACTTGCAGCCCTGGACGAATCGGTAATGCGATAAGGAGCCACGAAGGGGAATCATTGAATAGCTTTTAGCTGTTAGCTGTTAGCTGTTAGCTGTTAGCTTTGACGCCTGATTCTTGATTGCCATTGCCGCGCCCGCCCCCGCCGCGGATGATGGGGCGGACTGCCGGGACGCCGGCGGATCGGGTTTGGGAAAGGAGCAGGGATGCACCAGCCGCGCGGGTTTAACCTACCCCTGTCGTTGCCGCGACGCTTTATCTGCGACATGCTGCACTTCGCCCACTTCGTGCCGTCGGTGCCCGTACAACGGCACATGCAGCTCGCCGACCTCGTCGCCGCCCGCGCGGCCGCCGAGCCGCGGCCCAGCTGGTGTGGCCTTTTCACCAAGGCCTACGCCCTCGTCACCGACGCCAACCCGGTCCTGCGCCGCGCCTACCTCTCGTTCCCCTGGCCACACCTCTACCAGCACCCGACCAACGTCGCCACCATCGCCATGGAACGCCAGTTTCACGACGAGGAAGCGGTCTTCTTCGTCCACTTGCCGCACCCGGAGAAGCGTTCGCTGACGGACATCGACGTGAAGCTGCGCCGCTACAAGGAACTGCCCCTCGAACAGGTCAGTGCCATCCGCCGGGCGTTACGCACGACCCGATGGCCGCTGCCGATCCGCCGGTTCTTGTGGTGGTTTGCCTTGAACGTCTCCGGGGCCAAACGGGTACACTTCTTCGGCACGTCTGGCATCAGCGTTTACGCCGGACTCGGCGCGTCGTCGCTGCACCCGCTGTCGCTGCTGACCACCACGCTCAACTACGGCGTCATCGACCCCGAAGGCGGCGTGGACGTACGCCTCGTCTACGACCATCGCGTTCTCGACGGTGCGGCGGTTGCCCGCGCGTTGGCCGACCTGGAGCGCGTCCTGCACAACGAAATCCTTGCCGAAGTCCGCAGTTTGCGTCGCGCCGACGCGGCTTAACAAATCGATGGCTTCGCCCCTTCCCTTCCTGTAACCGTTCACCGGCATCAACTGCTCCCCCCCTTGCGAAGGGGGGGTAGGGGGGTCAAGATCGATTTAATTACTCCGTCATGGCATCCACCCCCCCTACCCCCCCTTCGTAAGGGGGGGGAGTGAA
>JBBRLG010000406.1:0-6915 GCA_038231495.1 Gemmatales bacterium
ACGGAACCGTCCCTGTTCCTGACAGCGCCGGCCTTGAACGAGGAGTAGTTCGACGAGATTGAGGGTCGTGTCCATCATGTAGCCGCCTCCTTGCAGCTCATGTGCGGATCCGAGTTGGGGCGCGACTATCATAACGTCTGCTCCATTCCGAGCAATAGCAGTTCGGGTCAATTTGTTGGGTTGACAATCCCTTTAAGTCCCCAAATAAATGTGCCCGTCCCCTTTTGCGTTCCCCCCCTTTTGCGTTCCCCGTCCCCTTTTGCGTTCCCCCTTTTGCGTTCCCTTCTGGGTTGGTTCGGCTCGCCCCGTGCCTTGGTTCTCACCTCGTCGTTCGTTCACTTCTTCGGTTTGCGTTTTTTGGGTTTCACGCTTGGAACGCTCGGTACTGGGTCAGCGACACTCGAAGGTTGGCGGGCCAGTGCCTCCCGGGAGAGACTTCGGGCCATCGTATCGGCCTTCCCGTCGCTGAGACTTTGAATCCGTGCCAGAAGTGCCACAGAGGCGGTGTCGGGGACTGATTTCAAGGCGATCTTTTGCACACCAACATCCGCATCATCAACCAAGTGGATCAGGACAGCGCTGGCAGCGTCGGCCGCGAGTTTTCCGGCTGCAGCAGCGGCCGCGAGGCGAACTCGAACATCGCCGCTCCGCACGGCCTTCTGCAATACTTCGACGGACTGATCCGTACCAATCAGACCGGCCAAGTAGGCGGCCTTAGACGCTAACATCGCGTGGTCGCCCGTAATCAGACGCGCCAGATGGGGCAGGGCTTTTGGCCCGAGCGTCGTCGCGGCCTTGTTGTAGGCGGGCTCTTCCGGATCCAAGGCGGCGCGAACTTGTTCAAAGGTAACTGCCATGGTAGATCCTTTAGACGTTCATGGTGAAGGGACTTGCGACCATCGTGGCAATCTCCGATGCCACCAAGTCGGGCGGGGGATTGGTGATGTTCGCCGTGCCGTTGCCGGTCATCAGGCGATCGTTGTTATTGACGTGACTGAGGCCCAGTACATGGCCCAATTCGTGGCCGAAGGTCCATTGCGACGCACCCTGGGCCACCACCGCACCGGGCTGGCCTGCGCGCCGGTCAGCTTCATCGGCTGGTTCGGGCGTCGCACCCCAGACGCGAGACAGCTTATCTGAGGACGTATCTTGGGGAGAAGGCATGCCACGCCTGCCCCAACGACAGCCGGGGATTTGGTATAGGACGATTGCGGTACCCGGCTATGGGGTGCGGGTTACTACCCCGCGACAATCGCAACCACCGGTCAAAAGGTAGAACGCAGTTTCCGCAACAAGGCTTCCTCTGCGCTACCATTCCAGCCCGAACGACCAAGTTCAGCGGCTGCGGCGGCGCGGGCACCGTTGAACCCTGGACCACCGACACGCCGCCGCAGTCCGCTGCAACGGCTGGTTAGGCCCCCTTCCCATCAGCTACTCGCAGGTGCTCCTCTTCCTGACTGGTGAGGAAGAGCATACCCTCAAACTCCGAGCCAACTGGTGAGTTTTTAAGATACTTTATCAGCTCCTGCTTGTATACTGGATCAAAGCGGTGCCAATCCTGGCGCATCTGCGAAACCGCTATGGTGTACGACGCGTCAATTGAGCCGAGATGTTCAGCTATGAATAAAGCATCTCCTAGCGACTGGCGCTGCTCATCCTGATATCGCTTCTTGACATCCTCGCTGAAATAGTAAATGACGAAGTGGTCATTTGCTGCTCGAATAGTAGAACTGAAAAGTTTGGAAATGAAGGCAAGAAAATCCCTCTTGTGATGGGTGTTAACTGGTATCCGCGGCGTTGGCGATTCACCAGGGGCAGATGTACGAGTCATCCTGTGTACTGTGTAGGCGAAAAGCAAGGCAGACAATAGTAGAACGAGGACCAATCCTCCAAACTGCATGATAGGCTCTAAACGAGCCAAGACGAGGGACACAATGAGCGCGATCAGAAATAGAACATCAAGTCCCCATAGGGCCGCAAGTATAGGCTGGTTCTTGAGAACATCAAAGCCTTTATTGAAGAACGGCCATATAGATCGCATCCAAGACCAAAAGCCGTCCTGACTCTTGGCGGGAACACCACCAGAGATTTGATTGTCGTCATGCGAGTCGCCAGGTTGTTGTGCTTCAGACATCATAGCCCTTGCCTTTCCACAAACCGGCCTAGGTGAAATCCAATGGCCTAACTACTGATTATCCATACCGGGGCCGAACAGCTAGGGCTCGCGCCGAGTCACTATGCACCGGCGACTTATCGCTATGCACCGGGTGCCGAGTCGCTAGGGCTAACGCCGAGTCGCTAGGCACCGGCCACCGAACCGCTAGGGCTCGCGCCGAGTCGCTAGGGCTTTTTCGCACTTCTATAGTAGATCCCGGCCTCCCTGCCGCGTCAAGAACCCGTCTCCCGTTTTCCGGAACAAGGTTGGGTAGGGTGCGCCAACCAATTCTGCCAATGGCTGGCGAACCGGCTGCGTAAGCTGCCGGGTGAAGTCGCCGCCACCCCACCCGGCAGCTTACGCAACCGGTTCGCCAATTGCCGTTGGCGCACCCGTTGGTTTGTTGGCTTCACGGCTTCTCGAAAAGGTTGGCCTCGGCCTTCTCCTGCCTTTTGACGTTGCTCAAGTTCATTTCGAGGATCTGCTTGTCCTGGCGGAACAGCTTGATCTGCGTGAAATGCTTGCAGCCGTCGGCCTCCTTGTACCCGCCGAACGAAATGACGTGCGGCACCGGATCGTAACCCGTGGCTTCCTTGCACGCGAAGGAGACCCGGACGGGCAGGTGCGTCTCCTTGTCGAAGTACAGGTCGAGGTCGGGCTGATTTTTCAGGACGATCTTGAGGCCCAGCGCCGGGCGGTTGTCGATTTTCAGTTCGCCCAGGGTGGACAATTGATACTTCTTGTCGGTCAACGGCACCAGCAGGTGGGCGAGGTGAACCGCGCGGGTGTCCTGGCTGAGCATGGCGAGTTGGTCCTCTTCAATTGCCGTAACGACGTCGTTGTTGGATTGGTTCCAACCCTTGTCCCCGTTGCCGATTTTAAGATTGGAACCGGTGCTTTCGTTGACCTTGATCTTGCCGTCGTAGCGGTACTTGTCGGGGTATTGGACCGTCCACGTTGACGTGGACTCGATCCGCAGGCCCACGAAGGTGAGAAAGCCTTCGCTGTTAAAGGTCGTCGCCGGCAACTTGGCCAGCTTCTCACCTCCGCCCAGGGCTTTGATACCGTCGTCCAGGATGGCCTTGGCTTCCGCCGGTGGGTCCGCGGCCGATACCGAGGCGGGCAGGAGCGACAGGAAGAACAAGCCGCCGACCAGACCGAAAGTTTTTAGCATGACGACCTCCGGGAAAAGGCAAAGCCGCAAGCGGCTCGGCCGGGAAAACTCTGAATCCTATTGTTTCACGGCCGGCAGCACGCCGCAATGGATTAACGTCGGCGAAACCCGGCCCGGAACGAGGCCGGCAGCTTGCAGCCAGGCGCGGTATTCCGCTTCACTGTAGGCTCTTCCCTCCGTCATGCCGAACAACGCCGCCGAGTACAGCGCGATGGCGAGCGGCCCGTCCAGCGCGTCGTTGAGGAAAACGTCGTGAACGAGCAACTGCCCGCCCGTTGGCAACGCGGCGGCACAGCGGGCGATCAGTTCCTGACACTGCGGCACGTCCCAGTCGTGCAAGACGTTGGACAGCAGGACCGCGTCGCAGCCGGTCGGCACGGGGTCGGCAAACATGTCGCCGGGCCGGCACTCCAGGCGGTCGGCGACGCCGTAACGCTCGGCCATTTCGGCAGCGATCTTCAATACTTCCGGCCGGTCCCAGACGACGGCTCGCAGCCGCGGAAAGCGTTGCAAACAGGCGATGGCGTACAGGCCCGTGCCGCCGCCCACGTCGAGCAGCAGGCGGGCGGTTTGCAGGCCCGCACACGCCGCCAAGATCGGTGCGACGTTCTTGGCTCGCCCCGCCAGCGCCAGGGTTAGTTGCCGGGCCGACTTCTCGTGTTCCATCGCCGACTCGATACCTTCGCGGTAGATGAACGCCGCGCCCTGGTCCGGCGAATTCGCGCCGGCGGGTCGGTTGGTCCGCAGACGCTCGACCATCTCCTTGACGCCGGGACTCTGGGCGGCCAGGCCGAGGTAGTCGGTCACGTCAAACGCGCCGCCGGGCAGCAGCTGCTCGCGGGCCAACGCGGACAGTTCCAGGCGGTCGTCGCCGGCGTCGAGCAACAGGCCGAACGCCCGCAGTGCCGTGAACAGCACGACCGCCGGGCGCTCGGCCAGGCCCAGGCGTTGGCGTGCGGCCGCGACGCACAACGGGCCGTCGCGGAAGTGACTGAATACGTCGAAATGCGCGACGGCGGCGGTCAGCAGTTCGGTGCCGTAGTTGCCGCGGTAGATCTCGAAGATCGGCGTGGGGTCCAGCGTGGGCGGGACGAGCGCATTCGACTTCACGGTAACGGTCTCACGAAGGGTGAAAGGAAACCGGCGGCGTCAGGGTCGTTCGGTCGCCTGTTTAATGTATTGTCCGGACGGGTCAGGAGACCCGTCCTACCAATCAAGGGACGAGTGACGATGCACGGGCCCCCTTCAGCGCCAAGCCGTGACCTTCAGTCCCGGAACGCGGCGGAAATGGGCGAGATTATTGGTCACCACGGTGGCATCCAGACCGAGGGCATGGGCTGCGATCAGCAAATCCATTGCGCCAATCGTTTGACCGGCTTGTTCCAGTTCGTGCCGGACGTGGCCGTAGTGAGGCGCACAACTCACGGCCTCGTAGTCGAACGTCTCGAATGGTGCCAAAATCTTCTCGACCGCGGCGATCGCATCCTCGTAGTGGCCGCTCTTCCGGGCACCGAACTCCAACTCCGAAATGGTAATCGCCGAGACGCCGACGACATGGCCCTCTTTTTGGGCGCGCCGGCAGCGCTCGACGAGTTCGAGGGCACGGTCGCGCCGCGCCTGCCGGCGGCCGGTCGCTTTGAGGCCGCGAATCAGGGCGATAAGCGTGTCCGTGTCGAGAATAAAGATCATGCCGGCCACTCGCGGCACTCGACCTCCGGCTGCACGCGGCCGTCGTGCGGAAAGTCGGCGGACAACTCCGCGACCCCTTCAAAGAACAATTCCCACGGGTCGCGGGGAATGACCAAGAAGCCGTCGCGCGTCCGTTTCAAGTACACTTCGTCGGTGTCAACCCGGAATTCCTTGGGCAGCCGGATGGCCTGGCTGCGCCCGTTGCGGAAGACTTTCGCGACAACCATGGGTGGCCCTCCTGGTAAGTGGTCTATACCGAATGGTATATTGCAGCACGCCGCACGTCAAGACGGAAGAGGGTTACCGGTCGGCGTCGTGAGCGGATTGCGCGGCGCGCACCGCGGACACCGCGGTCGACCGACCGCCAGCGAAACAAGCTACTTTAATAGTCCGCAATCACCCGCCGACGGGCGGCCGGGGCACAGTACGCCCGTTTCCGCGCGCCGCGGGCCGGTCGGCACCTGCCGCGGCCTGGGGCGCGGTCTTTCGTCGGCTCGCATCCGCGTTGAATTCACCGTTTGGTGACGGTGCCGGGTGGGTCGTCGGCTCGACTGCCTCCTCGTCGTACTCTTCCGCTTCCGGTTCCGGATTCAAAAGCATTTCGGCCATCAAATCCGCCTGCGAGCGGCCGACGTAGGGCAGTACGGTGCGCATCAAATTGCACGCAAGATCAGCCGGCATCCGCGCGCCAATGATCTCTTGCAACGCCGCCGGCTGGGGCGCGCGGCTATATTGTTCCACCTCCTGCAAGTCGAGCGTGTCGGGGTTCACGGTCGCGGCCGGCTTGCCCAGGACGTACTGGAACAAGAGCTTGATCGCGGCCAGCTTGCCGTTCCGAGCCTGCACCACCAGTTCGCCGACAATAACTTCCATGTCCTTGTCAGTGACGCAATCGAGCATCACCTGGCGAAGTGCGGCCACGCGGCGGGCGAAAGGATTGCCGGGGCCGCCGCCGTTGCCCGGTGCGAAGCGGCCGTTGGCTTCATGGCCGTTGCTCGAGGCGTCGGGAGCGAGGGGTTCGGATTGGCGTTGGGTCGTGTTCATGACAGTCTCCGCATGGTTGAGGGTACTCGGAAACGCGCGTAAGCGCGCCACCCTCTAGTGTGCCACAACGGGGTCGTTATTAAGAGACGAGTATTGGAGACAATGCGTGCCAAATGGCGGGTGTCATTCAGCGGCGTGGAAAGACGGCAAGAGTATTGACACGGCCTCCGCACTGCGCTACGGTGGATTGACGGGCTTTTTCACTTCGCGTTGGGCTGGCGAGGAGTATCCTCTTGGACATGCAAGCGTACCTCAAGAATCGCGTTGCTTTTCCCTTGGAGGAATTGGCCAAGCACCGGGGGGAATGGGTTGCGTGGAGTCCGGACGGCACTCGGCTCGTCGCTTTTTCGCGGGACCCCGAAGCCCTGGACGATCTCGTCCTAGCCGCGGGCGAAGACCCGGAAGACTGTCCGATCGAGGGAATTCCCGATACGGATTGTGTTCTCGGAGGCTGCAACCTCCTGTGATCTTTCCCTACCTGCCGTTGCCGACCAAAGGCCCGATCCCGTCGCTCGGCGGCGCCACGGACAGAAGGAGGGGCACGAGGACGATTTCCTAGAGAAACGGTGCTCGTCCCCCCTTGTTGGTCCGTCAATTGTGGGTGGAATCCGCGATCGTGGTTCAGCCCCGTTCACGGGGCTTGCCGCGGAGCGGTATTCGGCCCGCCGTTCACGGCGGGTGGACCAGCGGCAATAATCGTGTCCATTAGCCTCGTTCAGAGATTGTCTCGCTTTTAAGTGCCTCAGAAGCGGTGGTTTACGCAAGGGGGTAGACGAACAGGGGGTGAACAGCTGCAATAGCGGTGGAAGCACTACCAACCGCCGCACCGCAGGAGTTCACCCTATGAGCATGG
>JBBRLG010000407.1:0-6914 GCA_038231495.1 Gemmatales bacterium
GAACGGGCTGAAGGTGCCGAGGTCGAGGCCGTAGGCGCCCATGCCGACGAGGTGGCTGGCGATGCGGTTCATCTCGGCGATGACGACGCGGATGACGTTCGCCTTTTCCGGCAGCTTCATGCCGCACAGCTTCTCGATCGCGAGCGAGTAGGCCAGGTTCATGTTCATGCCGGCCAGGTAGTCCATCCGGTCGGTGTACGGGATGAACTGGATCGGCGTGACGTTCTCGCCGATCTTCTCGGCACACCGGTGCAGGTAGCCCAGGTGCGGCGTCACTTCGGAGATGACTTCGCCGTCGGTCCGCAGCACGAGGCGCAATACGCCGTGCGTGCTGGGGTGCTGCGGCCCCATGTTGACGAGCATTTCGTCGGTCCGCACGTCGAATTCGACGACGGTTTGATCTTGCTTCTTATCGGAGTGGGTGGCGGTGGCCATCATGTTATCTCGCTACCGAAGTAGACTCTGAACTGGATACGTATTCGGCCCGAATTCCAAGTGCGCAGGCCTCAGCGGTCAATTGTTGTGCGACCTGGAGCGAATCGACCCGCAGTTCTACCGTCTCCCCAGCCAAAAGACGATTGACCGCGGCGTGGGCTTCATTCAAGGGCACACCTGCGGAAGCACGAATGAGTTTGGTCAGGCGGACCTTGTTCAGGCCGGGAGACCATCCGAGCAGACGGACGCTGGTCATGATCTACCTACCTGTTCGTTCGCCTATCTGCCCCGAATGCCGTGGTATTCCAGCGGAAACTCGTAGTCTTTTCTCAACGGATGTCCGACCCAATCCTCGGCCAGTAAGATGCGGGTCAAGTTCGGGTGACCGGTAAAAAACACGCCGGACAGGTCGTAGACTTCGCGCTCGTGCCAGTCGGCGGTGCGCCACAACGGCGTGACCGACGGCACCTCCGGCAGTTCCCCGGGCTTGTCATCCTTCCAGCGCGGCAGCACAACTTTGAGAACGAAGCGGTGTTTGTACCGGAAGCTGGAAAAGTGATAGACGACTTCCAGGTGCGGCTCGAAGCCGGCCTTGGCGACCTTCTTGGGGTCGATTTCCAGGTAGTCCACGCCGCTGATGCAGTTGAGAAAATCGAACTCAAGTCGCGAGTCGGTCTTGAGGAACCGACACACTGCCAGCAGGTTGGACGGTTCGACCACGACGAACGCGTCGATGGCTTCGAGGTTCTTCGACTTGATCTTGTCGCCGACCTGCTGTTCGAGGCGGGCGATAATGTCGGCGGAGGTCATGGGGGGAAATCCTTGGACGCCGCTTGCGGCTGAGCGAACGCGCTTAGCCGCAAGCGGCAAGACGGAAGGTGGTCACGCCTTGGCCGGCGCCGCCTTTTCCTTGGTGCGGCGGGCGAACTCGTTCTGTTTTTCCTGGGCCTTTTGCGGGTCCGCGTCGTTCAGCTCCGGCGGCAGCAGCGTGTAGCCGGTGCGCGACGGGATCGGCACCGTCAGCGGTTGGCCCTTGGTCAAGTCCTTCATCGCCTTGACCTTGTCCTGAATGCGCATCAAACCTTCCAGCAGCGCCTCCGGCCGCGGCGGGCAGCCGGGCACGTACACGTCCACCGGCACCACTAGGTCCACGCCCTTGACCACGTTGTAGCCGTACTTGTAATACGGCCCGCCGCCGCAGGTACAGGCACCCATCGCGATGACGAACTTCGGATCGGGCATCTGGTTGTACAGCCGGCGTACCCGGCTTGCCATTTTGAAGTTGACGGTGCCGGCCACGATCATCAGGTCGGCCTGGCGCGGCGTGGCGCGGAACGCGCCCGCGCCGAAGCGGTCGATGTCGTAGCGCGACGCGCCCGTCGCCATCATCTCGATGGCACAACAGGCCAGGCCGAACGTCATCGGCCACATGCTCGACTCGCGCGCCCAGTTGATCGCCTGTTCGAGCGACGTGGTGATGACGCTCTCCTCGAAACGCCCTTCCAGCCAGCCCATCGTATTTGCTCCTGTCCCGTCACGGGACCGATTGTCGTTAAGAACCAGGAAATGCGCCGCCTCACGCGCCGGCTTCCACCAGGTTGCCGCCGCCGGGCGCTCCTACCGGGCCGTCGTCGGTCATGGCCGGCCGCGGATTCGGCGTGGCCGCCGGCCGCGCGGACGACAAGGTACTGCGTACCCATTCCAGGTCGCCCCGCCGCCACAGATACGCAAACCCCACCAACAGCACGCCGAAGAAGACGAGGATTTCGGACAGCGACATCCATACCAGCCGCTGGGCGACGCCCCGGTTGGTTTGGTACTCGCGCTTCCGCCTACCGTCCTCGCGAACCTGATCGGCCTCCGGCAAATCCGCCGTCGCACCCAGGGTCGCGTAGTACGCCCGCTTGTCCCGATTGGCCGGGGATTTCGGAATCAGTTCGTTGACCTTGTTGCCGTAAGTCGTCCACTCGTCGTTCGTGGCGGGTTGCGGCGACGCCGCCACGGCCTGGGCCTTGCCGAACACCTCCGCCCACGGGAAGAAGAACGCGACTTCCACGTCGAAGATCACGAACAACAGTGCGACCACGTAGAAGCGCAAATCGAACTGAATCCAGGCACTGCCGATGGTCGGTTCGCCGCATTCGTAGACGGTCTTCTTCTCGGCGTCCGGCTTGTTGGGGCGAATGAATTTGCCCGCGACCAGGTGGACGAAGATGAAACCGATGCCGACCGCCAGGAACAACAGCACCACGGCAGCCAGGGGAGTCAGCGTTTCCATGTCGCATTTTCCTATCGTCTTACGAATGCGCCGCGTCGGCCAGCAGCTTTTGCCGGCCCGCGAAGCCGTCTTCCAATTCGTGCCAGTGGGCCACCTCGGGTTCGCCCAGCCGCCAGCACAAGAGCACCTCGCGCCCGTTCATCAGGCACGGAAAGTCGAGTAGACCCGTGAAATAGTCTTTCAACTCGACGCCGAGCTGGCCCAGTTCCTTTTCCAGCTCGTGCATCCGCTCCTGGCCGCGCTCCAGTTCCGCCTCGGCCAGCAACAACTCTTCGCGGTGGGCCTCGGTCAGCGCCTTGCGGCTGCTCGGCGGGATGCGCGTCAACCGCCCGTGGCGTTCGCGCAGGTCTTGCGCCAGTTCGGCGATGTCGCCGGCGATCGCGCGCACCAACGGCAGCGTGGCGTTGGCCTCCACGGCCGTGAAATACTTCTTTTTAGGGGGCTGCCTTTTCGTAGCCATGACGACGACCTGCACACTCGATGACCAACCAAAACTTCCGTCAAGCCTTCGGCGCGGCTGCTGGCTCCGGGGCCTTCTTCGGCGGCGGGGGCGGGTCGGGCGGCTTGGTCCACACCGGCTCGACGGTCAGTTTCGACCCGGCGATGGCGGTCGGGTTCAACGTGGCCTGGCCCCAGGCGGTTTCCACCGGCAGCTTGGCAAAATCGACGATGCAACCGTCGCGGCTGAAACAACTCTGGTCGTGGGTCGAACCCATGTAGATGCAATCGACCGGGCACGGATCGACGCACAGCGCACAGAACATGCACTTGGTGTAGTCGATCTTGAAGCCGTTGACGCGGAAGCCTTTGCCGACGGGGTTTTTAACCTTCTCGATGTAAATGCAATCGACGGGGCAGGCCTTGGCGCACTTGTCGCAGCCGATGCAGGTGGTCAGGTCGAAGCGGTGAAAGCCCCGGTAGCGCGGCTTGACGGCCACCGGCAGTTCCGGGTACTCGAACCGCTCGGTGAATGTCTTACGGCGGTAGGTTTGCAGGAAATACCACAGGGTCACGTACATGCCCTGGGCGACCGTCTTGACCGACTGTACGACGTTATGCAGCCACATTCGCATGGGAGTCTCGTTGCCCCTGACGCCGACCGGCACGGAAGACCACACACCCGCTGCTGATTATAGAAGACGGGCCGGTTGCCGCAAGGCGTCGGGTTGTTAGTAGTCAGTTGTCAGTTGTCAGTGGCCGGAATTGGCTGACAGCTGAAAGCTGACAGCTATACTGCCCGCGGTCCAATGTGATGCAAACGCCCGTAGCCACAAGCGGCCCGCATGTGGGTGACCGTCTCCCACAAGCGGGCCGCTTGTGGCTACGGGCGTTTGTGAAGGGAAGGCGGCCCGTCAAGTTGCCGTGCGGACTACAGCCTTTGGGAGCGCAGTCGTAAGGCGTTGCCGACCACCGAGAGCGAGCTGAGACTCATCGCGGCACTTGCCCACATGGGACTGAAGTACATCCCCAGCACCGGGTAAAGCACGCCCGCCGCCACCGGGATGGTCACGGCGTTGTACACGAAGGCCAAAAACAAGTTCTGGCGGATGTTGCTCATGGTCGCTCGGCTCAATAGGCGGGCGCGGACGATGCCCCGCAGGTCGCCGTGGACCAGCGTGACGCCGGCACTCGCCATCGCCACGTCGGTCCCCGTCCCCATGGCGATGCCCACCTGGGCCTGGGCCAGGGCCGGCGCGTCGTTGACGCCGTCGCCGGCCATCGCCACGACGCGACCCTCGGCCTGAAGGTGCTTGACGGTTTCGCTCTTTTGCTGCGGCAGCACTTCGGCGATCACCTCGTCAATGCCCACGGCGCGCGCTACTGCTTCGGCGGTCGCCTTGCCGTCCCCGGTCAGCATGATGATCCGCAGGCCGTCCGCGCGCAGTAAGCGGACCGCCTCCGCCGTCGTCGGCCGGACGGGATCGGCAACGCCAAGCAAACCCGCGAAGCGCCCGTCCACTGCCGCGAGCAGTACCGTCTGGCCCTCCGCACGCAAGGCGTCCGCGCGACCTTGGGCCGGGCCGACGGCCACGCCTTGCTCGGCCAGGAGCACGGCATTCCCAAGCACGACGCTCCGCCCTTCGACCCGACCGACGACACCCTTGCCGGTCAGCGATTGGAAGTCGGTCGCGGGTGCCAATGACAACCCTTTACTCTCGGCACCTTTGACAACCGCGGCGGCCAGGGGGTGTTCGCTGGCGCGTTCCAGGCTGGCGGCAAGTCGCAGGAAGTCGTCGGCCGCAAACCCTTCAGCCGGCTCCACGGCGCTCAGGCGCGGCTTCCCCTCGGTCAGGGTGCCGGTCTTGTCTATTACCAGCGTGTCGGCCTTGTACAGAATTTCCAACGCCTCCGCGTCGCGGAAAAGGACGCCGCTCTCGGCCCCCCGCCCCGTGCCGACCATGACCGACATGGGCGTTGCCAACCCCAGGGCGCACGGGCAGGCGATGATGAGCACGGAGACCGCACTGACGAGGGCGTGGGCGAACCGCGCCTCCTGTCCCACGAGGCTCCAGACCACGAAAGTCAGGACCGCGACGCCCATCACGGCGGGCACGAAGTAGCGGGACACCTGGTTGACCAGCCGTTCCACCGGAGCGCGGCTCCGCTGCGCCGCGCCCACCATGCGCACAATTTGCGCCAGCACCGTGTCGGCGCCGACCTTCTCCGCGCGCACGAGGAGGCCGCCCGTCCCGTTGACTGTGCCGCCTACGACTTTGGAGCCAGGCTCCTTCGCTACGGGGATCGGTTCCCCCGAAATCATCGACTCGTCCACCGAACTGCGGCCTTCCGTGACAACCCCGTCGACGGGTGCCTTCTCACCCGGCCGGACGCGCACGACGTCCCCCGGCCTCACCGACGCCAGGGGAACGTCCTCTTCCTTACCGTCGGGCCGGACGACGCGCGCCGTCTTGGGGACCAGGCCCAACAGTTTCCGAATCGCGCCGCCGGTCTGGCTGCGCGCCCGGATTTCGAGCATCTGGCCGAGGAGGACCAACACCGTGACCACGGCGGCCGTGTCGAAGTAGGTTTCGACCGCGCCGCCCGCACGGAAGCCTTCGGGAAACAGCGAAGGCGCAACCGTGGCCGTGACGCTGTAGATGAACGCCGCTCCGACGCCCAGGGCGATGAGTGTGAACATGTTGGGGCTGAGGTTCCGTACCGAAGTCCAGGCGCGGGCGAAGAAGGGCCAGCCGCACCACAGCACGACGGGCGTGGCCAGGGCGAGTTGAACCCAATTGAGAGTGTTCATGTGCGGGTGCAGCGGCATACCCGGCAGCAACTCGCTCATGGCGACGAGGAAGACGGGCAGGCTCAGGGCGAGGCCGACCCAGAAGCGGCGGCTCATGTCCGCCAGTTCGGGGTTCGGGCCTTCCTCGACCGCGACGGTTCGCGGCTCCAGGGCCATGCCGCACTTGGGGCAGCTGCCCGGCTGGTCGCTCACGACCTCCGGGTGCATCGGACAGACGTACTCGACTTTTTCGGCAGGTGTGCCCGCGGTCGGCTCCAGGGCCATGCCGCACTTCGGGCAAGCGCCGGGCCGGTCCTGATGTACCTCCGGGTCCATCGGACAGGTGTAAACGGCCCCCGACTGCGGCAGGGCGACCGGCGCTACCGGTGCTGGTGCCAGGTAGCGGGCCGGGTCGGCCTGAAACTTCGTCCGACAAGAAGGGCAGCAGAAATAGTAGGTTGTCCCGTCGTGGACGCAGGACGCCCGCGCCGTCGCCGGGTCTACGGTCATGCCGCACACCGGGTCCGTGGCCGACGCCGCTTCGGAACCGACCAGCGGGAACAACTCGCGACGGGTTGATTCTGACACTTTTGACTTTCCAAATTGCGATCGTGGAGAAATTGATGCGTCCGCTTTGTCATTGTAGCGGGCCTCGCGGAGGAGCTTGACGAAGGCGGTGAAATCGCCGTGCTTGCGGAAGATGGTGCGGCGGCCGTTGCCGCGGTTGAGGACGTGGTAGCAGTAACCGCCCAGGGAAGCGCGCGGGTTGCGTGGCATCGGGGCGATTATCGCTCCGGGGCTGGCGGGGAGCAAGAGAAAAGTACGCTGTCCCAATAGTGTTCGGCTCGATTTTTGCTATGCCCTGGGTGGTACACCGGTGCCCCATGCCCTGCTGCTGCACCGGTGCCCTACACCCACGCACTGCTGTTACACCCGTGCCCTGCTACCACACCCCTGCCCCGCACCCACGCA
>JBBRLG010000408.1:0-6909 GCA_038231495.1 Gemmatales bacterium
GCCACCCGCCACCCGACTCACGAACTATATGTTTGGTCCCTTCAAAAAGCCTTCGCGTCTAAACCAGTGGGACGGGCGCCGCCGCTCTTCGCGGAGTGAGGAACCCGTTTTGACCCTGCTCCGGCAACGGAGCGTCCTGTTGCGCATGGGTGCGGTCTTACTCACCGCCCTGTTCGCGACCCTACTGGCGTTCTACTTCGGCCCGGCCCAGTCGTTCCGGGTCGGCGAAATCTGCCAGCACGACCTGCGCGCTCGCGTCTACTTCGAGGTGGTCGATCAGGCGCAGACCGCCACGGCCCGCGACCAGGCGGTGGCGTCACTGCCGCCGGAGACGCGCAACGACCCCGAGGCGTGCGAGCTGGCCCGCCAGTCCGTGCAATCGGTCATCGACCGCTTCCCGCCGGGCACCGTCGTCGTGCAGCGCAACCAGCCCATCTCCGAACAACAGTTCACGCTGCTGCACGAGGAAACCCGCGCGTACTGGAACAGCCGTTCGCCGATGGACCACACCCGCCGCGGCTGCGCCCTCTTCCTGATCATGAGCCTCCTGGCCACCCTCGTCGTGCAGTACGTCGTCCGCTTCCAGCAGAGCCTCGCCCAGAGCCTGCCCAAGGTCGCCGGCGTGTGCCTGCTCGTCGTGCTGACCCTCCTGCTCGGCCTCGTCCTGAGCCGCACGCCGTGGTACGCCGTGCTCATTCCGCTCACCGTGACCGCCATGATTCTCGCGATCGCCTACAACCCGCAGTTCGCCCTCCTGATGTCGCTCAGCCTGACCTTGGCCATGATCGTGACGCTCGGCGGGCGGCTCAACGACCTGCTGGTCGCGATGGGCGGCCAGGCGATGGCGGTGATGGTACTGCGCAACGTCAGCACGCGCACGCGGCTGATTCAGGTCGGCGGCCTGGCCGGGGCGAGCTACTTGCTGATGACCCTGGCGACGGAGCTATACCAGGGGCAAACCTGGCAGATGATCGCGTTCGACTCGGCCCGCGGCCTGGCCTGGGGCTTGCTGGCCGGCTTCTTGACGACGGGCCTGTTGCCGGTGGTCGAGCGCTGCTTCGCCATCGTGACCGACGTGCGCCTGTTGGAACTGGGCGACGGCTCGCACCCGCTGATGCAGGAACTGGTCCGGCGGGCGCCCGGCACCTACACGCATAGCATGACGGTGGCGACGCTGGCCGAGCCGGCTGCCGAGGCCATCGGGGCCAACCCGCTACTGGCCCGCGTGGGCAGCTATTTCCACGACATCGGCAAGATGCTCAAGCCGCACTACTTCATCGAAAACCAGGCCGGCGAGAACCGCCACGACGCGCTGGAGCCGGCGCTGAGCACGCTCATCATCATCGGCCACGTCAAAGACGGCGTCGCCCTGGCCGAGCAGTACGGCCTGCCGGTGCCGATCGTGGAGTTCATCCGGCAGCACCACGGCACGACGCTGGTGGAATACTTCTACCGCGAAGCGTTGCGGATGCAGATGGTTCAGGGAAACGGGCCGACCGTGGGCGACGGCCAACCCAATCCCCTGGAGCCGACGTTCCGCTACCCCGGTCCCAAGCCGCAGAACCGCGAGAACGGCATCGTCATGCTGGCCGACGCGGTGGAGAGTTCGAGCCGCGCCCTGTCGCAACCGACGCCGGGCAGCCTACGCAAGCTCGTCCACGACATGCTCATGAAGCGCCTGCTCGACGGCCAATTCGAGGAGAGCGGCTTGACCCTGACCGAGCTGCACGTCATCGAGGAAAGCCTGTGCAAGGGGCTGATCGCGCTATACCACTCGCGCATCAAGTACCCGGAAATGCCGGAGCGCAAGGCGTCTTGAAACGAGACACGCCGCCGGCGATCGGGTATCATGACGGGTGACAACACCTAACGGAGTTACCGTCATGAATCGTCTACCTTGTCCGAATTGCGGTGCGGCGCTGGATTGCAGTACGCAAGTGCCGGGCCAATCGATCACCTGCCCCGCCTGCGCGACCGCACTCCGCCTCGAATTGGAAGCGGAGGGCACACGGTCCGCAGGTTCCCGGCGGTCGTGGCGGAAGCGAATCATCCTGCTCATCCTCCTGGTAAGTGCCCTAAGCTCCAGTTTCGTCGCCGGCGGCGGGTTGGGTTTCCTGGTCGGGCACGAAGCCGCGGTCGAGGAGGCGGAAGCGCAGCAGCCGGGGATCCACCTCAGTGCGGTCGGCTTTTTCGGCGCGCACAACGAGGTGAGGATCACGGACAACCCCGCGCCGCCGGCACCCGCAACAACCCCCAAGCAAAGGCTACCGCGCTAGGCGAAGGGGCCGCCTACTCATGAGCACCACGTCGATAACCTTGCCCGGCGTCATCACGGCCGAGGGCGTGTTGGAAGTATGCCAGCCCGTCGCGCTGCCACCGGGGCCGGTTGAAGTCACCGTTGCCGTCGCGGCTACGGACGCCAACCGGATCGAGACCGTAGCCCCCGAACAACTGCTCATCGTCGATAACGGCCGGGGACCGTCAATCGCGGGCACGCGAATCACCGTTTACGACGTACTCGACTATCACCGCAAGGGCCACCATCCCAGCTATATCGCCGACCTGTTCCGGCTTTCTTCGGCGCAAATCCGTGCAGCAATTCAATACATCGAAGGACACGAGGAAGAGGTTTGGGCCAAGTACCGCGTCCTTTTAGAAAGGGACGCGCGGGGCAATCCGCCGGAAATCCAGGCGAAGCTCGACGCCATTCACGCCAAGTGCCAGACCCTGTGGGCCGAGCGCCGGTAACCGGAACGCGGACGGACCCGATTCACTCGAAACGACAATCCGTATCGGCGACTCCGACTCTAAGAACCGGCATTTCGCTACCCACCGCGGCGGATAGTTGGCATAATAGTAATGACCTGCCTGACGCGCCCGCGGCTCCTTCCCTGCCTGAGTCCGAAAACACCATGAACAGACGTTGCCTGCTCACGCTCGGTTTTACGGCGGCCGGTCTGTTTCTCGTCAATCTCTCGGCACGGGCGGCCGATCCCACGCCGGAGCAGCTCGAGTTTTTTGAGAAGAAGGTCCGCCCCGTCTTCGTCGAGCATTGCTTCGAGTGCCACTCCAAGAAGGCGCCGAAACGCCGTGCCGGCCTCTACCTCGACAGCCGGGCCGGCATCCTGCGCGGCGGCGACAACGGCAAACTGTTTGAACCCGGCAAGCCCGAAGACAGCCGCTTGATCGAGGCGGTCAATTACCTGAATGCCGACATGCAGATGCCCAAGAATGGCAAACTGCCCGACGCCGTCATCGCCGACCTGACCGCCTGGGTCAAGATGGGCGCTCCCGTGCCGCCCGACGCCGACGCCGTCGTCGAGGACCGGCCGGCGTTCGACTTGCAGAAACGCAAGCACGACCACTGGGCCTGGCAGCCGATCCAAGCGCGCGAACCGCCGTCGGTCAAAAACCGGGCGTGGGCGACGAACGCCATCGACGCCTTTATCCTGGCCAAGCTCGAAGCGAAGAACTTGACGCCGGCCAATCCCGCCGACAAGCGGACGTTGCTGCGGCGCATCACCTACGACCTGGTCGGCCTCCCGCCCACACCCGCCGAGGTCGAGGGGTTCCTGAAGGACGATGCGGCGGACGCCTATGAGAAGGTGGTGGACCGCCTGTTGGCGTCGCCCCAGTACGGCGAGCGCTGGGGCCGGCACTGGCTCGACCTGGTGCGCTACGCCGAGTCGCGCGGCCACGAGTTCGACTTCACCATTCCCCAGGCGTACGAGTACCGCGACTACGTCGTCCGCGCGCTGAACGCCGACCTGCCCTACAACCGGTTCGTGACCGAACACCTGGCCGGCGACTTGCTCGAAAAGCCGCGCCTGCACCCGACGGAGGGGTTTAACGAATCGATCCTCGGCACCGGCTTCTGGTTTCTGGGCGAAGAGCTCCATTCGCCGGTGGACATCCGCCAGGACCAGGCCGATCGCTTCGACAACCGCATCGACGTGCTGGGCAAGACGTTCCTCGGCCTGACCGTCGCGTGCGCCCGCTGCCACGACCACAAGTTCGACGCCATCTCGACCCAGGACTACTACGCGCTTTACGGCTTCATCGAGAGCAGCAACTACCGGCAAGTGCGTTTCGACGCCTGGGCGCAGAACCGCAAGGTGGCCGCCGATATGGCCGAGCTGCGCGCGCGTTCGCAGCCGGTGTTGCGCCGTGCCCTGGCCGAAAACCTGCGCCCCGTGGCCGAAAACCTGTCGGCCTATTTGCTGGCGGCGCGGGCAGGCGTCCTGGCCGGTCCGGAATTTGTCGCCGAGCGTAAGGAAGGCGACAAGTCCAAGACCGTTAGGGCCGAGGCGTTCAGCGAAGCGTATCGGGGGAAGCTGCAAGCGCTCGCCAAGGTGGGCAAGCTGGACGCCGATTTGCTGGCCGTGTGGGTGGCGACACTGTTGAACGCGGCTCAAAATCCGAACGACCCCCTGCACCCGTGGGCCAAGGTCGCGGCTGATCGCGGCGCCGACGAACCGCGACGGTTGGCGGAGTTGCTGAAGCCTTTCGTCGAGGCCCAGCGAAAACGCGACGCGGACGTAAAGAAATATGCGGTCGTGGTTGACTACGCGCGCAATAGCGCCGACGAATTCTTGCCCGACGATCTCTCCTTCGGCAACGGTCCGACGCGGCCCGGCCAGGTCAAGGTAAGCGGCGATCCCGCCAGGCCCGACGTGCGCCTGGCCGACTTCGCCGCTGCGGAGATCGATCCGGCCTGGGAAGTCATCACGACCGCTCCCGGCACCCAGACCGACGCCGGCGGACTGGGACAAATGATCCGCGCGGGCCGCACCGTCCGCACGCCGAATTTCAAAGTCGGTCCCGGCAAACTCTATTACCTGGTGCGCGGCGGCGGTATGGCCTACGCCGCGGTCGATGGCCACGTCATGGTCAACGGGCCGCTGCACGGGCAACTCATCCTGGGGCTGCCGGCCAGCCCCGGTTTCCGTTGGATTATGCACGATTTGACCCCGTACAAGGGGCAGAATACGCACGTCGAGTTCACCGCCGCGCCGGGGTCGAACTTCGCCGTCGCGCTGGTCGTCCAGGCCGAACAGCCGCCCGCCCTCGTCGAAGAAAGCAACCGCGCGTTGCTGAAAGTGTTGGGCGATGAAAACCCTTCCCTCGAAGCCCTCGCGGCCGGGTATCAGCGGTCGTGTACCGAGGCCCTGAACCGCCTGGAGGCCGACAAGCCGGGCGAGGCGGCGGCAGCGCTCGACGACGCCCGCCTTGTCAACTGGCTCCAGGCTAAGCCGGAACTGTGGGCAAAGGCGAATAATCGCGCTGCGGCGGAGAATCTAACCAGGGAGGCCGCCGCCTACTTGGCCGGGCGGAAAAAACTGGCCGCCGGCATCAAGGCCGAGTCGCGCCTCGCCGTGGCGATTCAGGACGCCAACGGCGTCGATGAGCGGGTTTTCGTCCGCGGGTCGCCGAAGAATCCCGGCATACCGGCGCCGCGCCGCTTCCTGGAAGCGCTGGCCGGGCCGGAGCGCTTGCCGGTGCAGCACGGCAGCGGCCGGCTCGAACTGGCCCGACAAATGACCGACCCGAAGCTGAACCCCCTGGTGACGCGGGTGCTCGTTAACCGCCTCTGGCACCACCTGTTCGGCCGCGGCCTCGTCGCCTCGGTGGACAACTTCGGCGTCCTCGGCGAGACGCCTACCCATCCGGAGTTGCTCGACTACCTTGCCGACCGCTTCGCCAAGGAAGGCTGGTCGCTCAAGAAGGCGATCCGCGAATTGGTGTTGACGAACACCTACCGCATGGCGTCGCAGCCGCAGGAACAGGCCGACCGCGAAGACCCGCAGGATTTGCTGCTGCACCGGATGCGCGTCCGCCGGCTGGAAGGCGAGGCGATCCGCGACGGTATCCTGTCTGTGTCGGGGCGGCTGGATCCGAAGCTGTACGGCCCGCCGGTGCCAATCCATCTGACGCCGTTCCTCGAAGGCCGCGGCCGCCCGGCCGGCGGGCCGCTCGACGGCGACGGGCGGCGCAGCCTCTACCTCAGCACGCGCCGCAATTTCTTGTCGCCGCTGTTGCTCGCCTTTGACACGCCGTCGCCGTTCTCGACGATGGGCCGCCGTACCAATTCCAACGTCCCCGCCCAGGCGCTCATCCTGCTCAACGACCCGTTCGTCCACCAGCAAGCCGAGGTTTGGGCAAGGCGCATCCTCGCCCGGCCGGGAACCGACAAGGAGCGCGTCGCCGGCATGTACCTGAGCGCCTTCAGTCGGCCGCCGACCGACGCCGAGACGCAAAACTGCCTCGATTTCCTGGACCAGCAGGCCAAGGTCGCCGGCAAGAAGCCCGACGACGTGGCCGTGTGGGCGGATCTGGCCCATGTGTTGTTTAATGTGAAAGAGTTTATTTTCCTTAATTGAGTAGGTGCCACTTGCCGAGCGGAACGGCCAGTCCCCGTGGTCCGGCTCGGCAAGCCGGACCTACATTGAGTTCGAGGAGTCCGAGTTATGCACGAATCATCGGCGTTTGAAATTTTTTTGGATGAAGGCAAGGAAATAGGTCTGAAACAAGGCGAGATTCGCCAGGCCCATCGCACCTTGCTGCGTCAAGGGCGGCGGCAACTCGGACCGCCGACTGCGGACGTGGAGGCGACGCTGTTGGCCATCAAGAATCTCGACCGTCTCGATCGTCTGACTGACGCAATTCAGACCGCCGCCAGCTGGGACGAACTCCTGGCTACGCCCTGACGTGACGGTACGCAAGAATATCCCAAGATTCAAGAAGCGAGACCTCCATGACGACCAACCCGCGGCGATTCGTCGCTTGGCTATCAACCCTCCTGGTCCTGGTCTGTCTGGGTGTGGGTATGGGCCAAGGCGCTGACGAAAAGATCACCCACTCCTTCCTCGCGTGTGGCAACGAGACCTACATCCTCGACGGCGCGGGCAA
>JBBRLG010000409.1:0-6898 GCA_038231495.1 Gemmatales bacterium
GCGACGCAGCTGCATGACCCCTAATTGGGAACGGGCCCGAAATAAGTGAGAACGGTACAGTGAACCAATCGCCACAGCCACCAAGCGAGCAGGTAACTACGTCACCGTTCGCTTGTTCCTTAGTGATCGCCTCGAAAGCGACTGGAACGTCAAGCGTTTTCTGTTTGAGTGCACGATGCAACTCGTCGCCAGACAGTACGCGGAGCGACATGCGATCCTCCTCCTAGCATTGTCACATCAGAGAATTATCATATTCGAGAGCGTTTGCCGGAGTTAAACAGGGCTATACTCTGCCCACATTGCTTTTTTGCAACGTCGAACACAACCCCGCTTGACTCTCCCCGACCCGCATTGTCGGTCAGGGACGACCAGGGGAGGGCGAGCAAAACGCCAGCCCTGGCAAGCCTGGAGATGGACGGTGACGTGAAACCCGAATCCATCGGCTCACCGCCTGAAGTCTGTTCGATGTTCTTCAAGCTCCTCAAGGACTGGAACGGCCAGAAGGCCGGCACCCAGCTTACTCTGTCCGACTCCGACGCCGCCCCGCTTGTGCAAGCCGGCGTCATGGAGGCCGTCCGCGACGACCCGCTCACGCCCATCATCACCCGCGGCGTCGAAAACGCCCTCAACGGCTTTCAGAAGGGCCTCGACGGCATCATCGCCGCCACCCTCAAGCGCTTCGCCGACGCCCAGGCCCAGAGCCGGCGCGCCGGCAACCCGATCATCTTCGGCGAGAACGGCGACGGCGACTCGAAAAAGAGGTTCGGCGACTGGCTACTGGGCGTAGCCCGCAATGACCGCGGCTACCTCGAAAAGCACTACGGCTCGAATTTCAACGAGTGGTCGCAGAAGGCCGCGATCTCGGTACTGAAATCATCGCGCCAACGTCCCAACGCTTCCGCTTGCGCCGTACTTCCTTCAGCAGGGACCAGAAACCGAATCTCGTGCGAAAACGGACCCGCGGCGATTGAATCGGATCAAGTGGTCCACGACCATGAGAGAAGCGGCGGCATTGTAGTGCGGCCACAACAAGCGTCGGTCCGAAACACCGCGGTCGATGTGACCGACGCACGCAAAGTATGTTGGTGCCCGCGGCCAGCCAAGTAATCGCGATGGCGTTATGACGACAGCTTGGGCCATTTGGCCCCTGCGCCGCGTGCCCTCCGGCTTCACATGTCATACAATCGTGACTGCCCGCGCTCCGGCGGCACTTAGCGCCTCATTGGAGCTAACCAACATTTCCCTTGATGATGACAACTGAAAACAGTTTTTCGATGTAAAGGCGCTCTGCTACCCTTGCTTCAGTTGCCACATTGGTGTCCGGTGTCAGTCCAAAAGGTACTGCCATGTATCCGATGCAGAGCATCTCGGCCCGTCGCTCGCCGAAGCCATTGCCGGCCAACATCCACTGCGCCCAACCCGGTGGCGGCTGGGTCGTACGGCTCGAACTGGTGTGGGGACGAGTGCGGCGCAGGATGCTGCGGCTCCTGCGGCCGGGATACGTCGCACGGATGCAATCCTTGCGTCGCGGCGAGTGCCCTGGCTGCCCACACGACGTCATCGACGACCGCGACTTGAAGTTTTTCCGCAACGTCTGCGGTTTTCACTTCGCAGAAACGGACGTGCCGACTCAGTGGCTCAATCGACTGCCCCTTGCTCCGTGGGGGCGCGGCGAAGTGTTGCTTTTCGGCGGCGGGTTCGTCGTCCTAGCCATCGGTGCCGCGTTGCTTTCGCTGTTCGCCGCCATCCCTCCGCTGCTTCTGGTACTGTTCGTTGTCGTCTTCTTTCGCGATCCGGTCCGGCTGATCCCTGACACCTCCGGTGCAATTGTTTCGCCCGCCGACGGCGTCGTCACCGACGTGGAGGAACTGAACGAAGTGCCCTTCTGGGACGGCCCGGCCGTAAAGATCGGCATCTACCTCTCGGTATTCGACGTTCACCTCAACCGCGTGCCGGAGACGGCCCGCGTTGTCGAGGTTGTTTACACCCCTGGCCGCTTTCTGGACACGTGGACGACGGCGGCGGCGCGTGTGAACGAGCACTGCTGGACGTTGTTCGAGTGCGAGGCGCCGCCGCATCATCTGGTCGCGGTCAAGCAGATCGCCGGCACGTTCGCGCGGCGGATCGTGTGCGCGGCCCGCCCCGGGGCGGTGCTAGGTCGTGGCGAACGCTTCGGCATGATCAAGTTCGGGTCGCGGACGGAGCTCTATCTGGCGCAAGCGGCGGGCCTGCGCGTTACCGTCCGGCGCGGCGACCGGGTACGCGGCGGCAGTTCGGTCGTAGCAGAATATGCCCTTTAACGGCTCCGCTGTGGGGCTTTCTTGGCAGCTTTTTGGGAGGAAGAACGATGTACCGGATCACGTGTTTGTTGGCACTCGGCACAGCCTTCTTGGTGGGCCCGGCGGCGCGGGCCAGCAACCCTATTGGGGGTTACCTTCTCGTGGACAAAGTGATCCTCGAACCCTCCGACGCCCCGACGACGATTCAAATCTGGGGCAGCTTCTGCCTGGCAACCGAGAAGGGCGGCAATGCCTACAGCAATCCCGAGCGCGGCTACCTGCATTACAAGGCCGAGTCAGGCAAAGAAGACGTCTGCCGCAAGGAATGGAACGACCTGAAGAAGGCCGCGGGCACTGCTCAAGTCCTCGGCTTCGGCAGCAGTTATGACCTGAAAGCTCTCGGCAAAGTCCGTAAAGCGAACGCGAAGGCGGAGTCGCCCGACATCTACCCCCTTGGCAACGGCTTAGTCAAGGCCACCGGGGAGGGCTTTAACGACCCTACCAGTAACCTGCTCGCGCTACCGGCGCCGCAGACCCCGACGGAAGGCGACCTCGTGCCGGCCGGCGAAATCACGCTGGTCGTCCGCAACAACGCCGACAAGCAGCACGCCAAGGCGAAGTACGTCTTTGAGCTGGAATCTGCGTCCGGCGGCAAGGAAGAGGCCACCGTCGAAGCCGGCGACAAGGAAACCAAGTGGACGCCGAAGCTAAAGCTAAAGGCCGGCGAGAAGTATACCTGGCGCGTCCGGGCAGCGGACGGCGATTGGAAGGGGCCGACCGCAACCTCCAGCTTTGCCGTGAAGGGCTAGACATGAGTACCCTGACGCCATCTTTGGCACGGCCGGGCGTCCTACGGCATTCGCCGTGGGACGCCGTGCTCGTGTTATTGGCGTTGGCCCACGGAGCGGTGTTGCTGGCGGCCCCCAGTCTCGCGGTCGTCGCCGTGGGCCTGTGGTGGAACTCCAACTCCGTCGCCCACAACTTCGTCCACCGGCCGTTCTTCCGCTGGCGCTGGCTCAACGCGCTGTTCGCCATCTACCTGAGCGGCTTGCTGGGCGTCCCGCAGTCGATCTGGCGCGGCCGGCACCTGGCCCATCACGCCGGCGTCGCCTGGCGATTCAAACCGAGTGTGCAAATGGCTGCCGAGGTCGTGTTGGTGCTGGCCGTGTGGGGAGCCCTGGCGACGTTTCTTGGGACGTTTTTCCTGACGGCGTACGTGCCCGGTTACGCGCTCGGCCTCGGCCTCTGTTTCTTGCACGGCCACTACGAACACCAGCGCGGCACGATCAGCCACTATGGTTTCTGGTACAACCTGCTGTTTTTCAACGACGGCTACCATGTCGAGCACCATGCCCGGCCGAGCGCTCACTGGACGACTTTGCCACGCCAGGTGCGACGCGACGCGGCGACGAGCCGTTGGCCGGCGGTGCTGCGCTGGCTCGACGCGCTATCGCTGGAGGGCTTGGAGCGCGGCGTGCTGCGCTCGCCGTGGTTGCAGCGCTTCATGCTCGACCGGCACGAGCGGGCGTTTCGTCGGCTGCTGCCGCCATTGCCCGATGTACCACGCGTCGTCATCGTCGGTGGCGGTTTGTTCCCGCGCACGCTCCTGGTGCTGCGGCGTCTGCTGCCGGAGGCGTCGTTTGTCGTCATCGACCAGAGCGCCGAGAACATTGCCATCGCCCAAGCTTGGGCAGGCCCGGGCGTCCGCTTCCTGTGCGCTTGCTATGACCCGGTCTTGGTGACAGAATGCGACGTCGTGATCTTTCCCTTGGCGTTTTGCGGCGATCGCGCGGCGATTTACCGCGCACCGCCGGCGCCGGTGGTCTTCGTTCACGACTGGTTCTGGCGCCGGCGCGGTGCGGGTGCGGTCATTTCCTGGTTCTTGCTCAAACGCTTGAATTTGGTGCGGCGGCTCTCGGAATGATGCCATGAAAGCAACCAGTCTGCTGGGCGTGTTCATTATGGCCAAGCTCCTCGTCCTGGCCGGTCGTGACATCCAGTTGTCACCGTGGACGCCGTGGGCTTACGTCTGGCAAGATGTGCTCGTCGCCCTGTTTTTTGCCTTGCTTGAGTGGAGCACGCGGCGGCGGCCGTGGATTGGTTGGGCCGTTTACACGGTGCTCGTGCTGTACACCGCGATCAACGTGCCCGTCGCCTGCACTCTGACGACGCCTTTGACGTGGCCGCTGCTGCGGGCGGCGCGGGGCCCGCTCACGGACTCGATCGCCTACCACGTCACGCTGGCCAACATCCTGCGCCTGGCCGCGGTCCTCACGACGGCCAGCGTACTGCCGTCTCTCACGAAGCGCCTACTGCCGTTCGTGCCGGCGCGGGTCCGCGTTGCCGTCGTGGTTGCGGCCGCGGTCGCTCTGCCGTTCGGCCCGCTCGCGGCGTCACGGCTGAGGACGCTGGGATTGGACCGCAACGTGCTGACCGTCCTCGTGACCACCGCCTTGCCGCGCATCACCGCCGCAGACGACACGCGGGATTACCGGCTCAGCCCGTTCGGAAATCCACACGGCGAAGACTTGTCGCGTTACCGCGGCGCTGCGGCAGGCCGCAACGTCGTTATCATCCACCTGGAATCGACGGGGGCGCGGTACCTGCGCCCCTACGGCGCGGCCGAAGACCCCATGCCCAACCTCACACGCCTGGCCGACCAGGCGATCTTGTTCGAGAACGCCTACACGACTTACCCGGAAACCATCAAGAGTTTCTTCGCCGTGCAGTGCGCCCAGCACCCGGCGCTGGACACGCCGCCCGAATCCTACGGTCACGCTGCCCCCGGTGGTAGCGGGCCGGCTCTGGCGACCATATTGCGTGAGCACGGCTATTGCACTGGGCTATTTCATTCCGGCCGTTTCATGTACTTGGGCATGGACGCCGTCATTCAAAACCGTGGTTACGACACGCTGGAAGACGCCGGCGCCATCGGCGGCGACCACGATTCCAGCTTCGGCATCGACGAAGAGTCCGCGGTCCGGCGTATCCTCCGTTGGATCGACGACCGGCCGGCCAAGCAGCGCTTTCTCGTGAGCTATCTACCCATCGCCGGCCACCACCCCTACACGACGCCCCAGCGCGGTCCGTTCGCCGCAGACGACGACGTCGGCCGTTACCGCAACGCCCTACACTACGCCGATGCCGCGCTGGGCCAACTCCTCGACGGGCTGCGTAGTCGCGGCCTGGACCGCGAGACGCTGTTCGTGATCCTCGGCGACCACGGCGAGGCGTTCGGCCAGCACGACGGCAACTACGGACATACGCTATTTCTTTACGAGGAAAATGTGCATGTGCCCTACCTGATCGCCGCGCCGGGCCTGACGCGCCAACCGGAGCGCGTGGCTCGCGTCGCCAGCCTGGTCGATACGACGCCCACCGTGCTGGATCTGCTTGGCGTCCTAATCCCCGACAGCTATCAAGGCCGCTCACTACTCAATGGCCCGACAAGCGTGGCGCTTTTCTGCACGGACTACAGTTTGGGCTTCCTCGGGCTACGCGATGGGCGGTGGAAGGTGATCTACGAGTTAGAGTCGCGCAAAGCCTGCCTATACGACCTCAAAGCCGACCCGGACGAGCTGCACGACGTGGCCACTGTGTTCCCGGAGCGCGCCGAGGCTTATCGCGAACACCTGATGCGCTGGGCGGCGGCACAGAAATACCGCATTACAAACGGGATTTCATATTCGGTCAGCTTGGACCCCAAATCACCATGAAGCTAATTGAGTTTCCGCTCCTGTCGCGCGTGGATTTGGCAGTGTTCTTGCACCCGTCGGTCCGACACGCCGACGCGCTTTCGGGGATGCCTTTGACCCTCATGCGGCCAGAGTGCCCAACTAATTCCGCACCTCGTTCGCACCTGAACGGCTGTCACCCTCGACTCGTGAATGACTACCTTACGACACAACTTTGCTACCGGATCGCACGGACACACGGACAACGGCTGCATGGAATTAGGTTGCCGTGCCTGATGGTTGAGGTAAAGCGCCAAGCCCTGGGACGACGGGGTGCCGGGACGAACCGCCAGCCTGCGCCATTGATTGCCTTTCACTGCCACCCTTGCCAACCGACCTGGCTTTTCAATTGGGCTGCATCTACGGTGTCGGTGGATGACGGGAATAGAAACGCAGTCGCGCGGCGTGCGAAGGTGAAGCAGCCGGTGGAGCTGGCGCACGACCAACACGCCGATTTAACCGCCGTCAGTCGACTCCGCGGCGACCTGTTGCCTGATGAAGGCACTACATACCTTGCGGCATTTCAGCGGGCGAACACGGCGTAGGATGATGCCTTGTTTACGCAGGCACTCATCGCCAACCGGCCGGAGCAAAGCCCCCACCGTTACAGCCGACGCGGATAGTGGTTGGCGATCACTTGCAGTCGTGTTTCGCGTCGGTTAAACTCCCACGCATGTGGAACGTGATGGTGTTAGTCCTTTCGTTCGCTTTCTTCGTCCCTGCCTTCGGTGTCCTTGGTCCATTCGCTAGCCCGGATTACGCACCAAGGGTATGCAAGAAGAGCCTCACGCAGTATCTAAGTAGTGTCATTACCATCACTTAGACCACTGCGGAGGCTCAAGATCATGTCGACGCACGACACGGACCACGTTACCCTCTGGAACC
>JBBRLG010000410.1:0-6891 GCA_038231495.1 Gemmatales bacterium
GCTTTCTGGAAGCGGATGCCGAGACGCAAGCCGTCCTGGTTCTGGACGACTTTGCCGCCGCGTATCGACTCCTGGAGTCGGGGGGTCTGGACGAATACAGCGGCCAATATGCGGCATTTCTGTGCGGCCGGCTCGTCGGCACCGGACCCGACTCGGTGGACCTGCGCACGAAGGTCAGCCGCGAACGGCAGGTGCATCCCGAACGGGTCGCGGTGATTCACGTCATGGACGCCGTGGTGCTTTAAGTCGAGCGAGTAACTCGTCATGCCTCTCGTCCGGCTCAAACTGCAGAGATACCGCACCGCTAACATCAGATCGCAAGTTCTGCACCTGGAACAACTGCTGGTGTGGATCCGCATCATTCGGCGACAACCACCCCACGCACTCCGCGAAGCCGTGGTGGACACCGGCGCGCCCATGACCGTCTTTCCGCAGACGGAATGGCAACTATTCGCGCAAGAGGTCACGTGGCTGACGGGGCTGAACGATCCGAACGTCCCGACGTGGGTCAGACAGTTTAGCGGGGTGGCGGGTGGAACGATTCCTTGCAGGCTCGGCACCGTGCCCATCGAGTTCTTCGACCACCTCGGAGGGCGGGTCGGACCGACCGAGATCGTTGCCATGTTCGCCTTTGACAACGGGCAGATGCGGGACATCCTGGTAGGACTCGGCGGAGGCCCTTTCGTCAAGCGACGGCTGGAAATGATCTACGACACATCGACCATCTCCTTGAGTGACGTCTGAAGCTTGCGAGAAAGCGCACGTCCCTGGAGGGCGGGACGGTGCTGGGCGAACTGTTGTCCGCCCTTTCAAACCGCCGTTTGGAAATGCCGGGTGCCATGCTTTCGAGTACAAAAGTATGGCACCCGGCGCCGGGCCGTTGCCGGTGTCGAAGGGCTGGACGGAGTCCGTCAACGGCGCGGAGACGGAGGCGGAGTTGGCGGCATTGCGGCGGTCGGTGGCGCGCGGTGCCCCGTTCGGGGAGGCAGCGTGGCAGGAGCAGACGGCGCAGGCGCTAGGCCTGGAATCGGCCCTGCGGCGGCGGGGCCGGCCGAACAAGGTTCCCGAACCGCGTGAAAACCTAACCTGACCCAATAGTGTCCGGCTCGATTTTTGCATAGCGAATGTCGAAAAGCCTTGTTTTTCGGCTGTTTCTGCACTACCATCGCCACCAAGCTTGGTGTATAGTCAGTAAGATGATAAAGCAAGTCCTCTTTCAATGAAAACACTACCAAACAAGGCTTTTCGACATTCGCCATGCAAAAATCGAGCCGGACACTATTGAACCTGACCCCTTTTCTGTTTCTTTATCCGCTGAAAAAGACCTGCGCCCCTGCGCCCCCTTTCCCCCCACAGCTTCAAGCAGTTGCGAGCCTTAGGGCCTTTCGTCTTTGACCCGGCGGGAATCATCCCTCGCGGCGTCCGGGGCGTTTTTGAGGTGTTCCAAACCAGTGGGGAGATTCAATTCCGCGATGCGTTCGTGTATCTGGTCCAGGTGCCATAGTCGGATCGCGGTTTCGTTTTCAATCAGATAAAGGAGGGTGCTGCCGTCCGGAGTAAACGCGAGTTGCTTGACCGGCCCGGAGGTTTTTAGTGTGAGAATCGCGGCGCCGTTGTCGCGCCACAGGCGGATCGTCCGGTCACGCGATCCACTGGCTAGCATGGTGTTACCTGCAAAAGCAAGGGCCGTAACCCGAGCCTGGTGCGGCGACAGGTCTCGAACAACGTTCCCCGACGGGACGCTGAGGATGCACACAGCGCCGTTCTCGGTACCGACCGCTGCCAGCGATTCGTCTGGACAGAGCGCTACGGCGAAGACCTGACCCTTGTCGTACACCTTGGTCGCTATGGGCTTGGCGTCCGCCGTCGTAAACAACCGAAATGCTCCGTCCCCGCCACCGACAATCACGTACTGTCTGCCGGCTCGGATCCCCTTGAGCGCGCTAATGCCGGTTTTGCCTGTGAATAGATTTGGTCCGGAATGTACCACCTCCGTCCCCGTGCCTATGTCCCACGCCCTGAGCACGTTGCCGTTGGTGATCCAAAGCCGGCCGGTGGCATCGAAATCCATATCGCAGCACTTACCCAACGGCAGTTTAGACGCCTTTCCACTCGGAGCCCGAACGGCGACGGAGTCCCATAACTTCGCGGCGATGGCACCTTCCTTCGGGTCAATGGCCACGCATGGGTTCTCGTCGCTGTGGTCCAGGACCAGGATCTGCCCGACCTGAGCCTGACGGTCCAGATCCCAGGTCTTCATCTGTAGCTCGCTTTTCCCACCGCTCGCATCGGCCAGCAGCACTAGCCGGTGCCCACTTTGGGCCAAGGCGAAGGCCCGCACGGGACGAAACTGTTGGGCCACGACCGTCCCTTCGCGATGCCCGGCGAGTGTAAACACATAGGTCTTCTCCTCGCCGGTCACGATTAACGATCGCCCGTCAGGGTGGAAGATCGGAACACAACACGCCCCTCCCTGCAGGTCGAGATCGAGAAGCAACTCGCCATTCACGGCATCCCACAACTTGACGTGCTTGATGGAGCGTGATGCGGTGGCAAGGAGGGTGCCGTCCGGACTGAAGGCGACGTCGTCGATAAAATTGTCCTCGGCCGCGTTTCCGCCAGGCGAAAGAAAGCGTCGTAGGACACGCCCGGAGGCGGCGTCTCGTAGTTCTAATTCGCCGTCCATGCGATGGGAGAACACACGCCCGTCTGGGCTAATTTCCTGAAGCCCAGAGCCGTCTAGGGGGAAGGGGGGGCAGACAACAGGTTGGAGCGTGTCGTTGTTCAAAAAGACATGGCCTGCCCGCCCGGAAGCGAGCAGCCAGTGGCCTTCGTGGGGCACGAGCAGACGGTAAAAGCCCTCGCGGCCAGTGAAGGACACGGGCTCCTTCCATTCCTTGTCTGCAGCCCACCGCTTCACCGTCTTATCGAGAGCACAGGAGTAAAGCACCGTCCCGTCCTGGTTGAAGGCCACGCTGAAAACCTCGTCCGTATGAGCAATCTTATCGGTAACAGCCCCGGGCGTCTCCGTGCCCAGGTCCCACCGATGAAGCCAACCGCTCTTGCTGCCAGCCGCCAGCCAACGGCCATCAGGGGAGAACGCCAGCGAGATGATGCCATCCCCCGATCCGAGGGTCTTGCCCCAGTATGCGAGGGAGCATTGGTAGGAGAGACGCCTCGCTACCTTATGGTCGCGCAAGTCGATCAACAACACTTCCCCGCTCAATTTGGAACTGGACTGGCCCAGCGCCAGCAATCGACCGTCGGGGTGGGTTGCGACCGCCTCCGCAGTGAGACCCAGTGCGATCTCTTGCCGCCCGACTAAATCCACACCGCCAAGCGTCTCTACCAGTGCTGTCCGCAGCTCGGGGGCGAGTTTTGACGCCAGTGGGAGTTGAGCTGCTTGCAGGAGGTCCTGGCGGTTTTTGGCCATCCAACCCGGTTTGCGGCTGGTGCTTCGTTCCCTAAGTCGTGCCTCTGCCGCATAGAATTCCTGCGTTTCAGCCTGTTGCGTCGCGTTTTCCGCCTGCTGTTCCCTCAATTTGCTCTTATTGTCGGCATTGATAGACTTCTCTGCCTCAAGGCGCCATTGCTGGAAACCCCAGGCTCCACCACCTCCAACCAAACCTCCAACCGGAATTAAGCATAGTAGTACGACCAAAAGTGCTTTTCCGCGCGCGCGTGCTTCCACCGCGTGCTTTAATCGCTTCGCCACGCCAGTCGAGTAGGCCCTGATCCTTGTCGCCACTGCAGCGGCGTCCCTTGGTCGCCCCTCACGCCGGGTTTCCAAGCAATCACGGCAAAGTGTCACCAAGTCTGCATGGGCGACGCATTTTTCTAACCTGCCCAGAGCCTCCGCTAAGTCGCCTCTCTTCGCTTTGTCCAGGGCGACAGCTCTACTGCAATTCCAGTAAGGAGGGCATCCAGTCAGCAGATGGCAAAGGATGCCGCCCAAGCTGAACACGTCGGCCCGCGCGTCGACATCCCTAGCCTCGCCACTCGCTTGCTCCGGCGGCATATATGGCACTTTCCCAACTCTCCCAGTTCCTGACTCTTCAATCGGCAAGTCCAACTCGACCGGCCCTGGTGTCAGGCCGTCCTGGAATTCCTGCGTGGTGGGCGCATTGGACGCAGTATTTGGTTGTAGTATTTTCGCGAGGCCCCAGTCCATGACTTGTACCTCGTCGAACGCCCCTACCATGACGTTATCAGGCGTTAGATCCCGGTGGATGATTCCTTGACGGTGGACGTAGGCCATTGTCTGGCAAATCTGCTCGAAGATCGTCAGGAACCGTTGCTGATTCCCGTGGCACTCCTTACCCTTCGCCAGCAAAGCGGCGAAAGTGGGCCCACCTACAAACCGCATGGTGAAATAGGGCCGCCCGTCAGCCAGAGTGCCGGAGTCGTACACCGGCACGACTCCGGGGTGCTGGAGCCGACTGAGAATCCGTGATTCAGCCATGAACCGGCGGACATGTGCCGGGTCACTGCCGTGTTTCGATTGCAAGATTTTGACAGCTAACTTGCGGTCAAGGTGCGGGTCATGTGCATGTAAGACGACGCCGATGCCGCCCCTGCCAATTTCCTGTTGAACCGCACTGCGCCCAGCGACGCTTGGGACACTTTCCTTACCCTCCGGATTGCTTAACTGGTGTTTCCAGGCAAGGACCTCCGCTAGAGCATCGTCATCGTTAGCGAATGCCGGAAACCGCCTCAGATAATCCTCTACACAAACTGGCTCAGGGCCTGCTTTGCGCGTTTCCATGTCACTCTTCACCAACTCCACCAACACTGGTGTCCGCAGTGGTCCGGCGGACGGTAGGTATGCAGCGATGTCGGGGCCGGCAGCAGGATGGTCGCGCCATCGAACCTCGAACGAATCAATAATCCTTTCGTAATCGTCACGCTCTTCACGAGTGAGCGATTGTACGCGCGTTCGGATCGAGGACATCCTGGGAAACTCCAAATTACACGACAGCCTTGGCATGCTACCATTTCAGACTGCATCTGTTTCTTGATGCAGTGTTCTGATTTGGTCGTGGAACCAATTGATAGTGCGGGCAACTGTCGATTGGTGGACCCCTACCTTCTTCGCGATCACGTCCTGGATCTCTTTCATGTCTTCCAAGTAAAGTTCCACGATCTTGCGACGGGGCGACGACGCGCCCAGCTTCTCCTTTATCTCGTCGATAACCTCCCACAAGTTGGTTAGCAACTCCTTCTGTTCGACTATCTGATCCGGACCAATTGATTTGTCTTCATAGTCACGGGAAATGGGTGATCCGTCCGGACCAGCCACTGTTCCGGCCCCCGTTTCTTGATTCATGTGCTTCTCCTGTCCCAAGCGGCGCTGGGCGCGATTTTTGGCGATGCGGAGCAATTCAGCGGCCAGTTCCTCTGGGGTTTTGGCATCTGCAAAACCGTGCCTGAGGTAGGAAGTATGTGCCGACCAGAGAGCGGCATATGCCTCTGCCTCGTCGCGGACACGAAGAACCTTCAGGCCAAAGCCGTCTTTAAGCATCTGAAGAGCGATCGGGACAAGGAGCTTAAGATGACTTTCCAAAACTTTGGGGTCGTCGAGATTAAGCGCGGTCGGTGAAGCTGGCGTTTGCCCGACGATTGGCTTGGGTTCGGTGCTCATCTGGATGCCGCCTTTCAGTGGTCGAGTTGTACACCAGGAGAAAAAACACAAATCTTTGGGAAAACCTCTGCATAAAACGCGGTCCGAACGATGGTAATAGGTAGAGGCCCCGAAGCCGCAACTCAGAAGCCAAGTTGTGGCAAGATGATTTCGCGGGCACGCCGACTCGGGATGCCACTTGATGAGCATATCGGGGCCGCGCGCGTGCCGCCAGGAAAATTCGTGGCCCTTGATCCAAGCCCCGGTGCATAGCCGAGTCCGAGAAGTCGGTTGGTTAACCGGCTCCCGACCGGCAAAACCGCTCGAATCCGAGAACGTTGTCAATGGTTTCCTTCCTTTTCGAGCCCCGGCCTGGCGCGCCCGGGGCCGGTGAACTGACCTTCCGGTCGGTTCCCGATTGGAGTGCCTTTTCTAAGGAGGAGCACCCATGTTCCGCAACGAATTGTTCGCGAAGTTGAAAATGCATCCGCTTTTCCTGGCTCTGGTCGCCGGGATGTGCTTCGCGGGTAGTATTGCCCGCGCGGACCACAACATGGACAGCCAACGCCGCGCCGTTGAGGACCGCGGCGGCAAGGTGTACTGGGGCAAGCACTTCGACCACGTCGAGTACCTCAAGTTGACGGCGGCCCTCGCCTCGGGGACTGGTGGCACCTATGCAGTTGACTTGGCCAAGGCCATTGCCAAGGACTTTGGCAAGGAGATCGGCCTCGACGTGCTGAATAAACTTCTCAACGGCGAGTCCATCGACTTGGGCAACGTCGAGATCCAAGGCGGCTTCGCAACTTATTCACACTGGGAACGCACCGTCCACGAATTCTTTGACGGCTGGCCGCCCCGCTGGCAGCGGATTGAGAACAAGATTCCCCTGCCTAACACGTTTCAGCTCTATCTTCGGGTGAAGCAGAAGTAACCCTTTCGCCAAAGCAACTGCTCCTGGGACCCGCTCGAATTCCTTGTGGAATTCGAGCGGGTTTCGTTAACCCGTTCAAGCATGGGGGCCTACGATGAAGACACAAAAGGGTGTGAGCGTTTCTTCAGTTGGTGGAACAAGTGTTTAGGTTGGCCTTGGGTTCGTTGATCTGGCGGCGCCAAAAGGCCTGCCATTGGCTTGGCTCGCTTTTGAAGAGGGCACGCAGGTGGCACATGGCATCGGTGCCGTAGGGCCGCCAGCGCATGCCGGCTTGTTTGAGACGCTGGCAGACCACCGTCTTGCACGCCGATTCCACCGCCCCCGAACCGATCAGCCAGCC
>JBBRLG010000411.1:0-6882 GCA_038231495.1 Gemmatales bacterium
AACTCCGGCACCCGCCGCCGCAGCTCCTTCGTCAGCGCCGGCATCCGGTCGCGCATCTTGAAGTACCAGTCGCGCCGCTGCCGATAGTGCTGCGACAACAACCGCTGCGCTTTCACATACTCGTACGCCTGCGCGGCAACCCGGTGGCGCAATGGCGCGTCGTCGATCAGCCTGCGTAGCTTCGTCCCGAACTCCTCCGGGGTGCGGTACAGGAAGCCGGTTTCGCCCTCGACGACGGTGTTTTCGTAAACCGTCGGACTCGCCAGCACGACCACGCCGCGGCCCGCACATTCGAGAAACTTCAAATCGGACTTCATGCCGTTGAACCGCGTCGGACTGAGCGGCAACAGGCCGACGTCGCACGCGGCCAGCAACTCGTTGTAGCGCTCGAACGCACAGGTCGGCTCGAACTCCTTGGCGTCGGTTTGCAGGGCGTCGAAAAACTTCTTGTCGTGCACCACCCGCACCTGCACGCGGCCCTTGTACGCCGTCAGCACCTGGTTCAGCGCCGGCACGATCGACGGCCAATCACCCTCGCGGTTGAGCGCCCCGAAGAAGAGCGTTACCGGACCGTCGGCGTACTCGCGCGGCGGCGGCAGGAATGCCAGCTGGTTCGGGAACACGGCGACGTTGGGGTTGAACGTGCGCAGGTACTCGGCCAGCGGTTCCGTCGCCGTCTGGATGCAATGACAACAATTCAGGTCGAAAAAGTTCGTTGCCCGGTAGTGCGGCCAGTGCAGCGGGTCGTCGTCGATCTCGGCGACGATGAGGTAATCGGACTTCACCAGCTGCTTCAAGAACGGCATCTGCTTGTCGGGGACCAGGTGCGCCCGCTGGAAGATGAAGACCTTCTCCTCGCCGGTCGCGTCGAAGATTTCGGCCTGCTGCACGCTGACGCGCGAGCGGACGCCGGGGATCGTGGCGTTGAAGGCGTCGGGTTCGAGTATGCGGGCGCGAGCGCTGCCGGCCGGGTCCTCGACGACGGTTTGGATCAACAGCCGGCGGATCAGATTCGGACCGGGCCGCAACGCGCGGACGACGTACTGGAGTGCCGCGGTCTGAAAGGCGAACTGTTGCGGGTTCTGGTTCAGCGCCTGGGCAACCGGCGCCATGAGTTTTTGAAACTCCTCGAACGGCGCTTGCACGACCGGCCGCGGCTCCACGTCGAAGATCTGTAAGCCCGCCTGCGTGAATAGCGACTGCATACTGTTAAGCGTGAAATAGCGCAAGTGGGTGCGGTCGAACAGCCCTTCGTCCTGGTATTCCCAATGCCCTTGCAGCAGGCTCAGAAGGACCATCCAGTGTTGCACGTTGGGGATGCAGGCGATCGCCTCGCCGCCGGGCTTCAGCCACGCCGCCTGGCGTTTGAGGAGCGCCCACGGGTCTTTGAGGTGTTCCAGCACGTCGCCGTAAACCAGGCAATCGACGCTGCCCGGTTGCAGGTCGAGCGCGTCGATGTCCAGCTGTTCCACGTCGCCGACGACGACGCGGTCGAGGCGCTTCCGGGCGATTTCCGCGGCCTCGGCGTGCAGGTCGATGCCGAGGTAATGGCACTGGGGGTTGAGGCGCTTGTACTGTTCGCCCAGCGCGCCCGCGCCGCAGCCCACCTCGACAACGACGCGCGCATCGAAGGGCATCAGGCGCAACAGGTCCGGGTTGACGCGGTTGTAGTAATCCATCACCGATCCTTAATCCAAAATCCGAAATCCGAAATCCGAAACAATTGCACTTCATTTCGGATTTCGGATTTGAGATTTTGAATTTTCTTCTCTGTGTCTCTGTGGTTAATCTTCTGAGAAACGTCATGCCACCAGCAGCCCGGCGGCGGCCAGGCGGGGCAGTTGCAGGTCGAGCGTCTGCGCCAGGATCGGCCGCGCCCGGTGCTCTTCCGTCACGGGCTTGCCGTCCTGCGCGACCGTCAAAAACCCTTGTTTATAGCGCTCCAGCATGATCTTCAACAGAGTCGAGCGGTTGTGCGCGCCGTCCAGGTACGGCAACAGTTGCCGGTCAAATTCGGTCAGCGCCACCGGCTGATGCGCCAGGTTCGTCACCTGCTGGCTGTTGACGCACTGCACGCGCGCCAACGCACTCGCCAGCGGCCGGTCGGCCACCGTCGTCACGAACGGCCGCGGTCGCAGCGACAACTCCACGATCGAGATGCCCGCACTGGCGTAGCCGGTCAACAGCGCTTTGCCCAGGATCAGCGTGTCGGCTTCGACCTCCGCCGGGTCGCCAGGGGTCGCCAGGCCGAGCAGCTTCCGCGCCTCGACCCGCAACGCGGGGAACGGGATCGACCGCGGCCAGATCTTCGCCAGGTACACCAGCGCCGCTTTCACGATCGGGTCGCCGGACGTCAGGCTGATTTCGTTCGGTCCCTTGAAGTCCTCCGGTGCCGTGGTCAAAATCACCGGGTTCGCCGACGCCGGCTTGAGCGGCGACGCGATGTGGAACATCTCCATTTGCCGGGGGTGCAGGTTGTAGTTGGGCCGGACGTGCTCGTGGCCGATGAGCGATTGCCGGAAGGTGCGGTTGCGCAAGAAGTCGAGATACTGCTCCATCTGGATCAGGTTCGGTGCCAGCCGGCTAAGCACTTCCTGCACTTCCGGCGGGAACGTCACCGACAGCATGGAACGGAAGTCCGCCTCGCCGATGTAGCGCAGCTTCTTGGCCGTTATCCGCTCGTAAAATTCGTAGAAGTAGAGCGGGTCGTTGTTGTCTTCGAGGTGTTCGTGAAATAGGTACGAGTCGTTGTGCTTTTGCAGCGTCTCCAGCTCCTGCTTCAGCAACATGCTGTACGGCGTCTGCTCGCCCTGCACTGACTTGGCGAGGAAGTCGAGCAATGCCCGCGCCTGGCCGACGCGCTCCAGCGGCGCGGCGTTGCGATAACGGCTGTCGTGGTAGCCCATCATGTCGCGGATGGTGCCGCGCATGTGCCAGCCGGGAAAGGTGTTGTAACTGATAAACGCCACGCCGTCGCGCGCCAGGTTTTCGGTGCAGATGGCGAGGATTTTGTCCTGCACCGGCTCCGGCACCCACGAGTAAACGCCGTGACAGAGGATGTAGTCGAACTCACCCAGCTCCGGCGTCACGTCGAGGATGCTCAGGTGCAGCAGCTTGACGTTCTTGACGCCCAAGGCGGTGAGGGTCTTTTGCCCGTCGGCGACCTGCTTGGCGGAGTAGTCGATGCCGACGCAGGTGCTGCCGGGCAGACTGACACCCATCGGAATGATGTTGCCGCCGGCAGCGCAGCCGAGTTCCAGCACGCGGCAATTGTCAACGGGCGGCGGCGTGAGGCCGAACAGGGTGGCGAGGGTGGCCAGGTTGTCGGGGTGCGTCTGCACGAACGGGTTGCTGACGTAGGGCAACTCGTCATAACTGTTGTGGACGGGTTCAATCGACATCATCGCCTCGGTATCGGGGATTGCGCGCGAGATGCTACTACATACCCGCCTATCGGCGTTCGGGCCAACGCAGCTACCGCAAGTTTACCAAACGGATTGCCCGGCACGGAAGCACAGCCGGCAAAGGTGTAAGAACGAGAGGTTGAGTTGCTGCAAATTCAGGCGCGCCGGGAGCGTAAGCGACCGGAGTAGTGAACATTCCCCCCCTTACGAAGGGGGGGCAGGGGGGGGTTAAGACGGGTTGCTGCACACGGTCATGGCGCTCATTCCACCCCCCCTGCCCCCCTTCGTAAGGGGGGGAGTGTTCACTACTCCGGTCGCTTACGCTCCCGGCTCGCCTTGCGCTGAGAACCGTTATCCGAAAAGGCTATTTGACCTGTTCCAGCACGATCAGCGCCTGGTCGCTGCCTTTCTCCGCGGAGAACTCGGTCGGTCGGCCTTTCTTGGCACCACTTTCGTCCCGTATACAAGCGGTCAACCGCCCCTTCTCCAGTTTGTAGATGCCCAGCGCCATTTTTCCTTTTTCGTCTCCGTCCAGAGCGGTGACATCCAAGTGCCGGGGGTCCTTCGCCGGGTCGAGCTTGATGTCAGCCTTGTGGGCGGCCTTGTCGCCGGGTCTGGTCGTCTGCAGTTGCGTGCCATTGAACTTCCAATTCATGCCCTTGACGTCCTCGGCCGTGAACTTCCGACCGTCCGCCGCTAACTCGACCACATTCCAGTCGCCTTCCAGTTCCTTGAGCGCTTCGGCTTCTTTCGACTTGTCATCGGGTTTGACCGCGGCCCCGGGTTTGACTCGTTCCAGCACGATAAGCCCCTGGTCACTCCCGTTCTCCGCCGAGAACTCGGTTGGGCGGCCTTTCTTGGCACCCTTTTCGTCGCGCAGACAAACGGTCAACCGGCCCTTCTCCAGTTTGTAGATGCCCTGGGCCGTTTTCCCTTTCTGGGTTCCTTCAAGAGCGGTGAAGTCAAAGTGCCGGGGATCCTTCGTCGGGTCAAGCTTGACATCGGCCTTTTTAGCGACATTGTCGTCGGGGTCGGTCGCCAGCAGTTGCATGCCTTTGAATTTCCAACTCATTCCCTTGACGTCCTCGGCCGTGGCTATCCGGCCGTCCGCCGATAATTCGACCACCTTCCAGTCGCCTTCCAGCTCCTTGAGCGCTTCGGCTTCTTTCGACTTTTCATCGGGCTTGACCGCGGCCCCGCCATCGGCCCCGGGCTTGTCGGCAGCCAGCGCCTGATAAGCGAAACCGCTGGCCGCTACAACGCTCCCGACCACCGCCAACAGCACCACGGCCGCCGTCTTCAATTTGGCTACAAACATGGTTTTCAATACCCCTTTTGCGAGAGACAGGACGCGCGCCGAAACCGCTCCGGCGACCGCCGTTTCGTCCGCCGCGAACAACACCGCGGCATTAACCGTTACCGTCATCAGCGCGGCCGGAGCCGCGGTCGCCGCGACGCCGGGGAGCAACACGCCCAGGGCGCTGCCGGACAGTGCCAGCCCCCGGCGGGTCAACCGGCCGCGCAGCCGTTCGCACGCCCGTGCCAACCGCGTCGTCACCGTCTTGCGGGGACAGCCGAGCAGCAAGGCGGCGTCCTCCTGCGTTTGGCCTTCCAGGTAGCAGAGCACCACGGCCACCCGGTACTTGTCCGGCAGCCGGCTCAACTCGTCGTCCAATACTTGCCGCAAGTCGCGGCGCGTAACCTCGTCCGAGGGGTCCGCTACGTCCACGGTCCTCACCCGACTTTCTCGCGCCCGCCGAACGGCTGCGTCGGAGCGTACCTTCAGTGCCGTGCGGTAGGCGACGCCGTACAGCCAGTTGCCCAGGGTCGCCGGGTCGCGGACGGCGGCGGCCCGCCGGGCCAGCACCAGAAAGGTGGCCTGAAAGGCGTCCTCGGCATCCGCGCTAGCGCCCAGGACGCGGTTGCAAACGCCGAACACCATCGGGCCGTGTCGCCGCACCAGCGCCGCGAACGCCGTCTCGTCGCGGCCGGCAACGAAGCGGGCCAACAGCTGCCCGTCCGAGCCGTCGGCGGCATCGGCCGGGACGGTGATCCGGCGGATAAAACGGAGTATGGGATGTTCCTTGGTGCTCGCCATGTCACGGGGACCTTGTGGGGGACAACTCGTCACATACTGCCGAGAGGCGCGGAAAAGGCTTCAACTATTTTGAGACAGTTTGTCCGGGCGCTGCTCGGCACCAAGAAAGACGCAAAACGGACGTGAATCCCGGCAATTCACCATTCCAGCGGCAAGCGAGCGAGGTAGGTGTTCAAGGGGCCGCTGGCCTCGTCGATGGTGAATCTTTTATTGGCACGATGATCTTCGTGAATTAAGTTATTGCGGAAGTCTCGAATCTCATGAACGGTGTCGAGCATATCTTGAGGAACGCCAACTTTGTGTGCCATAGAGTTCAAGAGTTGCTCCGTTGCCGGTTTCGTCTCCCGGACTCTTGTCCACCAGTAATGCCGAATGCAGGATTCAAAACAAGCGAACATGCGAACGAAGTAAATGTCATGGAGTTCTTTGGCCAAAGCCCGCATCTCGGACAAATCGAGATCGTTATTGTACAAATAATCCGGCTGCTCTTCCACAATTCCTATAAAGACAGTCACCGTATTAAAAGCAGTCTCATAACTGCTCTTTACCCGCTTGATCCGGTCGTGGCAATCGAGACGGCGCATTAGGGGTGGGGTAGTTTAGTGATGGTGTTGACGAGCGTTGCCTGGGTAAATGGTCGGCTGTTGAACGTGCCGTGCCGGGAAACGATCTGCCAACACCCGTCTTTGAACGTGATAAGGTATGCGGTCTCGTAAGTGGGCATTACCACAAAATCAACAACACCTTGTCGCCCGCTGCCAAAACGAGCAATTGGGTCGAGGACGACTTCGTTATTTTGTGTCTTGATGCGAAGCCGGGGTGCGTTGTAAGCGCCGAGCAAGGTCTCAAGGATTTCTTTCTCGTCTTTGTCAACGTACCAGCCCTTTGTCTTTGCCGCCGTCGTTGCTTCCGCCATCATATTTTTCTGCGCTTCCAGCCATTCGTGAAGGATTCGGTCACGGACGACTTTGATGACAGCTTCCAAGTGCTTCCGGGCCTGTTTACTTTGCGTTCTCGTTGCGGGTTTATTCGGGGGGACTTGCTTTGCGTCAGCGAGAAATGCAGCGACCTCTGTTGACAGCATCTCGCGCTCTTCCTTCGCCCAGTCTCGAAAATCAGTAGGGGCAAAACCCGCTACGGATTTTGGAGTGAGCCAAAGGTCTGCGGAGTGGAGTGTAGAACTGAGACGGGCGTCTGTTTTTCCACCGTGTCCACTACTAACCGTTGGTGGAACAAGCAAACGAGAGGCTAAGCGCAGGTTATCAATGAATGCTTCACGCGCCATTTTACACCGTAACCGTTCACCGGCATCATCTTCTCCCCCCCTTACGAAGGGGGGGTAGGGGGGGGTTAAGAACGATTGAAGTACTCCGTCAGGGC
>JBBRLG010000412.1:0-6851 GCA_038231495.1 Gemmatales bacterium
CGGCCCCGCCCCGACGGGAGAAGTGACTGATGGGACGAAGCTGGGCATGTCGCGGGCCTCGAGGGCTTCGAGTTGGGGGCGGAAGGAGGCCCGCTTGTGCGAGGACGAATGCGTGCGACTCCGTTCAGCGGTAGAGGATGGCTTCCGGTTTCGCAGCCAGGAAAAGAACGACATGCTGTTTCTCCTTTGAAGAACGGGTCTGCGATACGAGGGTAACGCCACTGATCTCGGCGCGCAGACCGTGCGCCGGAGTGGTGGGCGGGCCGGTGAGGGACGTGCTCGGCGGGCGATACCTCCACCGTCGCCCGCGGCCCTCTGGCTCCGTTATCTACCAATGCGGTATTTGCCTGCCGTTTTTCTCACGTCAGGGAAAAAATAGGAAAGAAAATTTGAACGGGCTGGGATTTTGCGAAACCTTCCGGCTGGCCCTTGTCCTTCAGGGCGAGACCTCACCGACCGTCTGTTGCTGGTCAGGGAAGGGATTACTCTTTGGTTTTCCCCTCCAGGTCGGGGAACATCTTCCGGAAGTCTGGCCGCGCTCGCAGCGGATGGATGTCCGGATCTTTTTCCATGACGCGCGGGTTATTCCATCCCTGGGCGACCGCCTGACGAAGAAAGTCCATGGCCCGGTCGGCATAGCGCGCTTTCAGACGGGTCCGATCCGCGGGCGAAAGTTTGGTATCGTGGTCGGCGGCGGCCGAGGATCGGGAGAAGACGCAGGCCAGGTCGTAAAGGTTCACGGAATGCAGGTTCCCCTGCCGGGCCACAGCCTCCGCTTCGTCGGTCGCCCGTGCGTGGTCGCCCCGTCCGGCCAGCGCGCCGGCCCGATTGATCCGGGCGCCCACGAGTTGGGGTCGGGCCGCTAAATAGCCTTTGCCCACAGCCCCCTCCATGATGTCAATGGCCTTGTCATACCTAACCAGCGCGGCGTCCGGCCGCCCTCCGCGATCCGCGGTCTCGGCCAATTCGTAATAGCAACGGCCCACGTCGTAGGCATATTCCTGTACGTCGGGATGCTCTTGGGCCAACTTCTCTAAGATCTGTAGGGCCTGCTGCTGGATTGCCTCCGCCTTTTCGGATTCAACCCTGTCGCGGTAGACGTGACCCAATATGGCGTAACTACGGGCCTGGGACTGCTGGTACTCGGGGAGGACATCCGGCCCACTTACAAACCTTCCATAGATCCTTCCCGCGTCCTTCAGGGCCGTTTCCGCCTCGTCATACCGACCTTGGGTGAGGTACAACTGGCCCCTATTCATCTGCGTCGCCGCCATCAACGACTGATACTCGGCTACCAGCGGATAGTTCAGGATCAACTTGCTCAAGATGTCCACGGCTTGCTGGTAACGCTTCGCCGCCCTTTCCGGGCGCTCCGCACGATAGTGCGTCAGCCCGGATGCGCTATAGGTTTTTGCCAGCGCGTACCGATACTCTGCCGCTTCCGGGTAAGCGCCGGCTTGGTTTTCCTGGATGTCCAGCGCTTGCTGATAGGCCGCCTCGGCCTCGTCCCAGCGCGCGGTGTCCCAGTAGACAAGGCCGAGCGTGGCGTAACTGGCCGCCAGATCACGCCGGTACTCCGCCACGTCAGGTTGCGCATGCGCCAAATCGCGAAGCAGCGCGACCGCTTTCGTCGCAGACTCCTCCGCGGCGGCGTAGTCGCCCAGCTCACGGTGGATCTCCGCCAAGCGACGGTGGGCCAGGCCGAGGTCATAGCGCACACCGGGTGCGTCAAACTGCTCGCGGATGAACCGCTCATAAAACCCTTTCGCGTTCTGGAGCAGTTCCTTGCGGAACTTCTCCATGGCGTGGGTCTTCAGCTTCGGGCTCTGGCTCACCTGCGTGAGCAATTGATCGACGGCATCCCGCGCCATCCGGAAACTGGCCGCGGCCCGGTCGCGCTCTACCAATGCCTGCCGCTCCGCGAGGGTGGCGCGCACCGCCTGCCACGTACTCACAGCCGCTGCCAGCGCCAGGAACAGCACAAATACCCCGGCGATCCGTAGTAGTTTCCGATACTTACGCGCAAACTTGCGTAGCCGGTAGCCGGCCGACGGCGGGCAGGCCTGCACCGTCTCGTCCGCCAGGTAGCGCTGCACGTCCAGCGCGAAGCCGTTGGCCGTCTCGTAGCGGCGGTTGCGGTCCTTCTCCAGCGCCTTCATGACGATCCAGTCCAGTTCGCCGCGCACCAGGCCGCTCAGCTTCTTTGGCTCCAGACCCCGGTTGGCCGCGATGGAGGGAAGCCCCTCGGTCGTACTCAGCCGCGTGCTCGGCTTGGGCGACTCCTCCTCGCGGATGAGCCGCAGCACCTCCAGCATCGCCGCTTCTTTCAGGCGTTTCTTGCCCAGGGGGGTCGAGCCGGTCAGCAACTCGTACAGCAGCACGCCGAGGCTGTAGATGTCACTGCGCGTGTCGATGTCGAGCTGGTTCAGCTCGGCCTGCTCCGGACTCATGTACTCCAGGGTTCCGACCACGGCGCCGAAGCTGGTGACGAGCGTGTGCTCGGTCAATTGCTGCCCGGTCGCCTTGGCCACCCCGAAGTCGATGACCTTGGGCACGGGTTTGCCGTCATAAACGGCAACCAGCACGTTGGAAGGCTTGATGTCCCGGTGGATGATCCCCTTCTGATGCGCGTGCTGGATCGCCTGGCACACCGGGATGAACAACTCCAGGCGCTCCTTCGGCGTGAGCCGGCGCTCGTCGCAATATTTCGTGAGCGGCACGCCCTTGACCAGTTCCATGACGAAATACGGCCGCCCGGCGCTGGTCGTGCCGGCGTCGAACACGCGGGCGATGTTCGGATGGTCCATCAGGGCCAGGGCCTGCCGCTCGGCCTCGAAGCGGGCGATCACCTGGCGCGAATCCATACCGGGCTTGATGACCTTGAGCGCGACCAGCCGCTTGACCGGCTCCTTCTGCTGGGCCATCCAGACGGTCCCCATGCCGCCGGCGCCGACCTCCTGGATCAGCTTGTACGGGCCGATCACCGTGCCGGGGCGTTCGCTGACCGGATCATCGACCGTCGCGAGCGGGGCGGGCCGGGGCGGCTCGTGAAAAGACCCCAGTTCGGAGCGGGCGCGCAATAATTGTTCGACCCCGGCTCGAAGCGCCGCGTCGCCGGCGCAGGCTTGCTCCAGAAAGGCAGGCCACTGCTCGGGCGCGTGTTTCTCGATCGCCTCGAGAAAAACCGCCTTGACCCGCTCGGATTGATCGCTCATAGAACTTGCTCCCCGCGGCACCCGGACCCCGTTCTCTACCAATGCGGTATTTGCCTGCTGTTTTTCTCACGACGGGGAAAAAAAAAGAGAAAGGAAAGCTGGCCCGGCTAGGGTTCAGAAGTTCCTTGCAGTTCGTTGTACAACCAGACGCGGGCGTAATTCCAGTGCCGGTAAGCGGTAGCCGTGGAAATGCCTAGGGCCTTCCCGGCTTCGTCCACGGTCAAACCCGCGAAATAGCGCAACTCAACGATTTTCGCGGCAAGGGCATCGTTGACGGCCAATTTTGCCAACGCCTCATCGACTGCCAGGAGTTGGTCCGGCGTAACGGTGGTGGCCAGGTCGATGGCATCGATGTCGAGCTTTTTGAACTTGCCCCCCCGTTTTTCGCGTCCCTTTTCGCGGGCGCGATCGACCAGGATCCGGCGCATGGCCTCGGCCGCGGCCGCGAAGAAGTGCCCGCGCGAGTCCCATTGCTGCGCCCCGTCCACCTCCACGAGCCGCAGATAGGCTTCGTGGACCAGGGCTGTGGCCTGAAACGTCTGCCCCGGTTTCTCCTGGATAAGCTTGTGGGCCGCCAGCTTGCGCAACTCCTCATAGACGAGTGGCAAGAGTTGGCCGGCAGCGTTTGGATCGCCCTTTTCAATGGCGGACAGGATTTGAGTGACTTCATGCATAATCAGTGAGAATACCCCTTCGAGAGGCGGCCAGCAATCAAGAAGCAAAAAACGCCTGGCTCTTTGGCCAAGATTCGACATAAATTGAAAAGCCCCTTGGCAGGAGCCAGGGGGCCACGTCTGGTGGAGGAGGCAAAAAGGGGGGAGGCAAAAAGGGGGGAGGCAGAAAGGGGAGGGAAGCAGAAAGGGGACGCAGCTCGAATTCCGTTGACGACCTGGCGGCAGCCCGCTAGCAAATCAACGAGCTGCGTCCAATACAGTTCGGCTCATCTGTTGCTGGGCCGCAGCCGACGACCGCTGCACGCAGGGCCAGTGGGGTTCCCCAAGGTTAGGACGGCGGCGTGAGTGGGTCAAGAGGGAGCCGGGGTTCCGCAGCGCGCAGGGTCAAGCGCCGCCGTGCCTGGGGCTTTGCACATAAAGTCGGCTCCTTCCCACAAAGGAGGCCATTTTGACCCCTAAAGTGGGAAGCAACTGTGGGAGAAAAACGCCACTTGCGCACCTGTACGGGCGCTATTTTTGTGCAAAGCCTTCTCCCGCCGGATTTCCATTTGACCAAACACGAGTCGCCGTGCGCTCGCCCTTGCTTCGCGCTGCAGGCTCGCTGGTTTATTTCATGGAAACGGAACCCCACGAGTAACCGCTAATCCTCCCACTCGACCTTGAAGCGCAGTTCCTTCTGGTCCTGCGCGCGCGGCGTGATCAGGAGGTAGCCGCAGCGGCGGCGGGCGTCCCAGCAAAAGACCCAGTTCTTGTCCGACAGCTTGCTCCGCAGCCGCGGCGTCTTGTCCGCCGGGCCTTTCGGCAGCGCAACTTCAGCGAAGACGAACGGCACCAGCGTTTCCGTCTCCTCGCCCACGTCCTTCCGCAGCAACCCGGCGAGGCGGGCGTTGGGACGCATTTGCGCCTGGAAACGGCCGACCGACACCTTCTCGTACGCCATCTCCGGCAGCGCGACGACGATCGTGTCGCCCTTGACCTCGTGGCGGATCGGCGCGAGGGCGTCCGCCGGCACTTCGGGCCGCGGAAACGTGAGCGTCGGGTCGCCCCAGAGCGTGAACGCCCACGCCGAACGCAGGTTCGCCCCGCCCAGCCGTGCGTCCGCCAGCCGCTTCTCCTTCAGCCGGGCGTAGCACAAGAGGAAATTTTTAGCGTGCCGCAGCGCGCCGCCGAGCGACTGGCCGTCGTAGAGCAGCGCGTCAAAGTACGCCAGGCTGAACGCCCCGCCGGAGCCGGAGTAGTTGCGGGTCGCGGAGCCGACGACGGCGACCGCCCCGCGGCGCAGGAGCGGCTGCGACTCCTTCTCGTTGAGGGCCAGGCAGCTTTGCAGGAAAACCAGCGACGGTCGCAACGGCTCGTCCCAGGCCGGGAACTCGTACTTCTCTACCAGCGTCTTGTAGTGACCCTCCCACAGGAAGAGGGTCTGTTCGGGCAAGAGGCGGCGCAGGTCTTCCTTGTTCACGTCGGCGTCGAAAAGGGCCGTGGTCTGGTAGCCGGCGTTGCGCAGTTCCTTGGCGGTGTTGCGGGAAAACGTCTCCAGGAGTGGCAGGCTGCCGCCGGGGTTGCTCGCGACCAGGGCCTTCAGCGCGGTGCGCTCGGCCGGCAACAGCCGCGGCCGGGCCAGCATCAGCAGGACCACGCCGCGGTCCTCGTGGAACAGCCGGCCCGTGGCGAACGTGAACGGGTCGTCGCCCTCCGGCGTCAGCGGCTCCATCTGAATGCGCTCGTCCTTGCCGGCGGCCGGGTTGGCGCGCGCGCTCATGGGGATCGCCCGCAGGTTGGCGACCAGGAGCAGCGCGTCGGCCCCACGCAGATCGGCGTCCTTGAGCGCGGCGCCGACCACCTCGGCGACATTGTCGCCCGCGTCGTTGGTGAGCAGCAGCGCTGCCCGCCGTTGGAGGGCGATCCACGGCGCCAGCGTCGAGAGGCCGCCCCTGCCCTCGGCGAGGTCGGACGGGTTGGCCACCACCAGGTTGTGAATCGGCCCTTGCTTGCGTTGCGCTTGCAGGTATGCCTTCGCGACCGCCGCCTCGTCGGCCAGCGGCACCCGGCGAACGTCGGGCGGGGCCAACTCCAGCTGCGCCGCGTCCCCGGCGACAAAGACTTCTTTGGCCCCCCACGCCACCAGGCGACGTTTCACGTCGTCCGCCTCCCCCGCCGCGCCGCGCGTCACCACGAGCGGCGCGCGCAACGCGCCGGCCAAGCAAGCGGCGTGGAGCAACAGGCCGCGCGACTTCGCGGGACAGACGACGACGCGCTCGGCCTTTGGGAAAAGGGCTTTCCACAACGCTTCGGGTGGCCCGCGCTTCCACTCCAGCGCGGGGCTGGTCTTCACGCCCAGCCGCCGCTCCAGGTCGGGGATGCCCTCCGGAAACGAGCCGACGGGGACGACCTGCTCGGGCTTGAAGGTTTCCAGGAACGCCTTGAAGGAAGGACCGGCCTGGGGTGAATCGAGCAGCACCACGCCGGTATGGCCGCCCGCGGCCAGCGTGGCGGTGAAGGTCAGTAATTCCTCTTCGCCCAGGCCGCCGCCCACGTACACGACGCGCTCCCCCTGCGCCACCTCGTTCGCGGCGGCGGCGGCCGGACTCTGTTCCGGGGCGGGCCGGTAAACCAGGCCCACCACGGCGGCCAGGAGTGCGGGAAGGACGAAGGGGATGCCGGAGCGGTAGGTCATGGTTCACCGGGGGTCTGCTGGGTCAGGGTGCGGTCGATCTGCTCGAAGCGCAGGCGCAGTCCCGCGCCGTTGGCCAGCTGGATCGCCAGGCCGGGCCGGGCGTTGGCCTCCAGGAGCACGGGCCCGTCGCGGCCGTCAATGACGATGTCGATGCCCAGGTAGCCGAGGCCGACCGCCCGACTCACCCGGCGGGCCATGTCGATGATGTTGGCCCACCGGGGCACGCGAAAGCCGACGACGCCCGCGCCGGTGTCCGGGTGGCATTCTAACAGGCGGCCGTGCAGGACC
>JBBRLG010000413.1:0-6836 GCA_038231495.1 Gemmatales bacterium
GGCGACGGACAAAGACCAGAAGCCGGGGCCGAACCGCAGTTTCGAGTATGACACGCTGTCGGACCAGTACGTCCGCTTCCTCGAAAAAGAAATCCTGCCGGAAGTGGCGAAGAACTACAAGCTGCGCGAGGACGCCGCGGGCCGGGCCATCGGCGGCATCAGCTCCGGCGGCATTTGCGCGTTCACGGCGGCATGGGAACGGCCGGACCTATTCAGTAAGGTGTTGTCGCACGTCGGCAGCTTCACCAACATCCGCGGTGGCGACATCTACCCCGGCAAGATCCGCAAGACGAAGAAGAAGGCGATCCGCGTCTTTTTGCAGGACGGTTCCGGCGACCTGGACAACGAACACGGCAACTGGCCGCTGGCGAACCAACAAATGGCGAAGGCGCTGGCGTTCATGAAGTACGACTACAAGTTCGAGTACGGCGACGGCGGCCACAACGGCAAGCACGGCGGCGCGATCCTGCCCGATTCGCTGCGCTGGCTGTGGAAAGACCAGCTTTCGGACAAGTCGGAAACCAAGGACAAGTAACCGGAGGCAGCCGCGCCGAGAGGAGGATTTGCCGCTTGCGGCTTTGCAAATGCACTGCAAAGCCGCAAGCGGCAATCGTCCGATATAATACCGAAGGAAGCCAAAAATCAGGCCCGTGGAGCCGTCGAGACGAGTTGACATGAAGATCGTGAAATTCCCGCACCCCGCGTTGCGCTACGAATCGAAACCCCTGACGGCCATCGACAAAAAGGTTCACCTGGCGGTCGGCGGCATGCTCGATCTCATGTTCGAGGCGAAAGGCCTGGGACTCGCCGCCAACCAGGTCGCGTTGCCGTACCAGCTCCTCATTCTGAACATGGACGTGCTCAACGGCGTCGAGAGCGACAAGGCGTTGCCGGAAAACGCGGGCGTCTTTATCAACCCGGTGATCCTCGAACGCAAGGGCAGCGTCGAAGGCGAAGAGGGTTGCCTGAGCTTTCCCGAACTGTACCAGAAGGTCCGCCGGGCCAAGTCGATCAAGGTGCTGGCGTACAACCTCAAGGGCGAGGCGGTCGAGATCACGGCGAGCGACCTGGCGTCGCGCGCGTGGCAGCACGAAATCGACCACCTGCACGGCATTTTGTTCATCGACAAGATGGGCACCATCGCCAAGCTATCGAGCCGATCGGCGCTAAAGCAGTTCGAGCGCGACTACAAAAAGGCCCGCGAGAAGGGCGAAATCGGCACGGACGCGCAAATCAAGGATGAACTCGACGGCCTCGCCGGCCAGGCGTAATGCCGCTGAAAGTGAGACTGATGCGACTCGTTATGATGGGCACCGGGCTGTTCGCCGAGCCGACGTTTGAGGCTCTCTTGCAAGGTTTGCACCCGGTCGTCGGCCTGGTAACGCAACCCGACCGCGCTGTAGGCAACGAAAGCGGCTCGACGCGCCAGACCGGTCGCGGCATGAAGACGATTTCCCTCGAACACGGGTTGCCGGTCCTTCAGCCCGAAAAAATCAACACGCCCGAAGGCGTCGCGGCGTTGACGGCTCTGCAACCGGACCTTCTCGTCGTCGCGGCGTACGGGCACATCCTGTCGCGCGACGTACTCGCCGTGCCGGCGCTTGGGGGCATCAACGTCCATGCGTCACTGTTGCCGAAATACCGCGGGGCAGCCCCCATCGCTTGGGCCATTTACCACGGCGAAACGACCACCGGCGTCACGATCATTCGCATGACGACCGGCCTCGACGCCGGCGACATGCTGGCCCAGGAAGCGCTGGAATTTGCACCCGCCGAGACGGCCGGCGAAGCCGAGGCTCGCCTGGCACAAATCGGGGCACGCCTGGCGGTCCAGGTGATCGGCCAACTCGCGGCGGGCGGCGTCGAAGGTTGCAAGCAAGACCTTGCCCTCGTCACCAAAGCGCCGAAACTTACCAAGGAACACGGCGCGATCGACTGGACCCGGAGCGGCGTGCAGGTCTGCAACCACGTCCGGGCGATGCAGCCGTGGCCGACCGCCTATAGCTACTGGCATCGGAACGGTCAGCTGCCCGTCCGTTTGCTCGTGTTCAAGGCGGCCGCGCGGCTGCCGCTTCCGGGCGAAGCAGGCACACCGGGCCAGGTGCTAGTTCAGGCGGACCTGAGCCGGTTGCGCGTGGTCGCCGGTGACGGCCAGGTCGTCGAAATCGAAGCGTTGCAACCGGCCGGCAAGCGGCGCATGACCGCGGCGGAGTATTTGCGCGGCCGTAAGCCGCAAGCGGGCGACCGGCTCGGACCGGAGCAGGCATGAACCCCGCGTACCCGGCTTTCAACGGCAAACAACACAACGCCCGCACCCTGGCCCTTCAGGTGTTGGGCCTGTGCCGGCGGCACGACGCCTTCCTGCAAGAAATCCTCGACCAGCAGCTGAACATCATCCCCCTCAACCCGGCCGACCGCCGGCTCACGACGCAACTGGCCTACGGCGTGCTGCGCCGCCGCGGCACCTTGCACTCGTTGTTGGCGCCGCACGTTTCGCGGCCCCAGGCGAAGGTCGAGCCGTGGCTGTGGGACTGCCTTTACCTGGGGGCGTACCAGCTGGCCCTCATGAAGAACATCCCCGTTCACGCCGCGCTCAACGAGACGGTCGAGCTGGCCAACGCCTTCGGGCGACCGCTGGCCAAGGGCTTCCTCAACGGCGTGTTGCGCGCCCTGGCCGCGGTTGTCACCGACCTGCGGACCACGGTGCCGGGAGCGGACGCGCTGCCACTGGAGAAGGGCGAATACCGGCGGCTGGCTCGACCTGCGCTTCCGGACCCGGCGACCCATCCCGTACAATACTTGGCTGCCGGCTTCGGTCTGCCCAACTGGCTCGCCGAGCGCTGGTCGGCACGGTACGACGCCGACGAGTGCCGGCGACTCGGCTTCTGGTTCGCGGGCCAGGCACCGCTGACGTTGCGTTGCAACGTCCTCCGCACGGATCGGGACAAACTGGTGCAAGCGTGCTGCGCCGCCGGGCTGCACGCGGAGCCGGGTATCCACCCGCAAGCGGTTCGCGTCATCGAAGCGGTGCCGATCCGCGAAGTGCCCGGCTACGACGAGGGCTGGTTCGTCGTGCAGGACGAGGCGTCGATGAGCGTGGCGTCCGCGCTGGCCCCGACGCCGGGTATGAGCGTTCTCGACCTATGTTCCGCGCCGGGCGGCAAAACGACGCACCTGGCCGAATTGATGGGTAATCAGGGGCGCATCGTCGCCTACGATCTGATCGAGAACCGCCTGCGCCTGGTACAGTTGCTCGCCCGGCGGCTGGGCCACACGATTATTGAGACGCGCCGCTGGTCCGGCAACAAGGGCGTCGGCGAGCCGGAAAACTCGTTCGACGCCGTGCTGGTGGACGTGCCGTGCAGCAACACCGGCGTCTTGGGACGCCGGCCGGAGGTACGCTGGCGGCTACAGCCTACCGACCTACGCCGCCTCGTCGTCCTGCAAGCGCAACTGCTTGGGCAGGCCGCCCGCTACGTGAAGCCCGGCGGCACGGTCATTTACTCAACGTGCAGCATCGAGCCAGAAGAGAACCAGGCCATCGTCCGACAAGCGGCGGACGTGCTGGAGTTGGAAGCCGAGGCAGAGGCAGTGCCCGGAAAGCCGGGCGACGGCGGTTATTGGGCGCGGTTGCGCAAGGGAGAATGACTCGTGAACCAAAAACTTTTGTCAACTCTCGATCCCCAAATTGCTGCACAGGTCGCGTTATTTCAGTCAATGCCGATCCTGCACGAGGACGATCCGGAGATCGACATGGGCGAATCCAACTTACACGCGCTGGCAGAACACATCCTGCGCTATTGCGTGACCGCGCACCTCATTTCCCAACCGCAATATCAGGTGTTTTCCAACCTTAATCTCCACTATCAACCGCGTTTCCCTCGCATTTTCGTGTCCCCGGATGTGATGGTTGTGACGCCGAACGAACCGCTGCCGGAAGACATTAGCTCATATCACATCGATTCCGACGGTCCCCCGCCGGTGCTTGTCGCGGAGGCGCTTTCCGAGCGGACGGCCGAGGAAGTCGATCTGCGGGAAAAGGTGGCCATTTATGCGCTGATTGGCGCGGCAGAGTATGTCCTGCTCGATCCGGTCGGCCGGTTTATGCCCCAACGCCTTCTGTTGAAGCGCCTTCAGCCGGATCTCACCTGGAAAGATGAACAAGACGCGGACGGCGGCCTGACGAGCGCCTTGGGCTTCCGCGTCGTGTTCGACGAGGACGGGCAGTTGCGCGTCCTGAACGCGAAGACCGGCCGCCGCTACATTCGGCCGAATGAGGCCGAAGCGGCATTCACGGCCTCCGAAAAAAAGCGCCTAAAAGCTGAGCGTGCGCGGCGGCGGGCGGAAAAGGAGCGGCAGCGAGCGGAGGAACGCGTGCGCGAGTTGGAGGCCGAAATTGCCCGGTTGCGCAAACGCTCCGGCGGTAACAACAAACAATGATCCCAACAAGGTCGGCGACCCAGGTCATGACGAAAAAACTCTACATCGAAACGGTCGGCTGCCAGATGAACGTGCTGGACAGCGAACTCGTCGTCGGGGCGCTACGGCGGCAGGGCTACGAACTGACGCACGAGCCGACCGACGCCGACGTGATCTTCTTCAACACGTGCAGCGTCCGCCAGCACGCCGAGGACAAGATATACAGCGCGCTCGGCCGCCTGCGCGGCCACAAGAAGCAGCACCCCGAAACGGTCATCGGCGTACTCGGCTGCATGGCGCAAAAGGACCAGGAAACCGTCTTGCGCCGCGCCCCCTACGTTGACATCGTTTGCGGCACCGGCCAACTCGCACAGTTGCCGGAATTGATCGAAGAAGTGCGGCGCAGCGGCAAACCGCAACTGGCGCTGAGCCTCGACCGCAAGGAGGCGTCGCGCGTCGAGGTCGAGCGCAGCTTCGAGAGCTACGACCCGATGCGCGACCCGTCGATGAGGCCGACGGCGTTTCAGGCGTACGTCCGCATCATGATCGGCTGCGACAAGTTTTGCACCTACTGCATCGTGCCGAGCGTCCGCGGCCCGGAGCAGAGCCGCCCGCCCGAACATGTTGTTGCCGAGGTGCGCCAACTCGCCGCCGAGGGCTGCAAGGAAGTCACGCTGCTCGGTCAAACGGTCAACAGCTACGCCTACACGCAAGGCGACGGCCGCCGCGAACGCCTTTCCGATCTGCTGACGCGCATTCACGCCATTGGCGGTATCGAACGGATCAAATTCATCACAAACTTCCCGCGCGACATGGACGACGACTTGCTCGACGCCGTGCGCGACCTGCCGAAAGTCTGCAAATACCTGCACGTCCCGGCGCAATCGGGCTGCAACGACGTGCTGAAGCGCATGAAGCGCCTGTACACGGTCGAATACTACCGCGACATGCTGCACCGCTGCCGCGCGCGCGTGCCGGGCGTCGCCATCAGCAGCGACTTCATCGTCGGCTTCTGCGGCGAGACGGAAGCGTCGTTCGCCCAGACGTGCGACCTGGTGCGCGAGGCGAATTTCAAGAACAGCTTCATCTTCAAATACAGTGCCCGCCCCGGCACGAAGGCCGACGACCTGTTTCCCGACGACGTGCCGGAGGAGGTCAAAAAGCGGCGCAACAACGACCTGCTGGCGCTGCAAAACGCGGTCAGCCTCGCCGACCACCGCGGCCGCGTCGGCGACACGGTCGAAGTGCTGGTAGAAGGCCTGAGCAAGACGGCGCTCAAGCACGCCAGCAGCGGCCCGAAACAACTGACCGGCCGGACGATGACCGACCACATCGTGGTGTTCGAGGGCAACGAACGGTTGATTGGCCGCACGGTCGCGGTGCGGATCGACGAAGCGGCGTCGTTTACCCTATTCGGCACGGTACGGACGACGGAGCAGGTGGGGGCGCATGAACCGCAAGAAAGCCGGTGCGAAGTCCCTGCACCGGCTGAGTCTTTGCGGTGGAAATTACCGGTGGTTTAATTTTTAGACGCCTAGATTGGTGCGCGATTAGATTCGTCGTCCGGGGAATAAGGCGTTTGGTAGAAGCGATACGTCTTGATCGGCTCCGCGAAAGGTGGCGTCGAAAAACTGCAAGAAGCCGGCAAATCCCAGAAGGCCTCGAAGCAGAGGAAACGGCGCGAAACCGACCACGGTGTCCCATTCATACGTTTCAGTGCCGCCATCCGTAATCCGTAGTTGGACCGGGGCGTAGTGACAATGGATCCGACCGCGGCCGACGAGATTGATTTCGCGCCGGGCGGCCTGATTCAGATCCACACCGATTAGCGGAGCCACCGAAGGGTCTAAGATTGTCTCATCCGCCCCCGTATCGAGCAAACCGTCGCGCAAACGGGAGCCGGCAGGTCCGGTGATGCGAACGGCCAGCAGGGGACGCGGCATAATGGTGGCGCCGCCAAGGGCCGGAATGGGGGTGCGTACCACGCAGGGCATGTACCGAATGATCATGATTCGGTGGCGTCCTCGGGCAGGGACCACCCACTCCAGGATGGTTCTTCGGGAAAAGCGATCCGGCTCACAAGGATTTCGCCAGGGTCGCCGCCGGCAGCACAAAGGCGGGCGTCCAGCCGCAAAGGGTCGGAATCGGCTGCCATGATATGCGTACCGTCCGGACTCCAGGCGACGTATTGACCGTTGTACTTTTCCAGTTCCGCCCGCGTGATCCGACTCTGGTTTCTGCGGAACTCATTTACTTCAACCATGACGACGCCTCCAAAACGCCGGCTCATCCGGCAAGCCCTTTTCAGTGTAACCGGCCTGCCAACGGTTGGGAATGCCTTGGTGGCAATTGCCGCTGCTCTGCCCTACGGGTGTGGCAACTCGTTCGGGACCGTGCGGTGGTCGCCGTAGCCGCAA
>JBBRLG010000414.1:0-6816 GCA_038231495.1 Gemmatales bacterium
ACAGCGGAAGACCAAGGCTTGGGGTGAAGAACCGGCGCGGATGAGGGTCTTGAGACGTAGCCGGACCTCGTCTGAGACCACCACAGTGCGGGGCAGCGGCATGGCATGCATCCTTGCACGAAGAGTGAAATCAGCCAGCGACGGCTTGCCAGCATGACCAAAGTTCCCCGCTTTGTCAAGACCGATCGACTTAGGCGGGGAACTTGGGAAATGGTCATCTAGGTCCTTGTTTCGTCTTTTTCCAGAAGACGGTCGATCCGGATCTCTATGACTTCTGGGTCCAATACGACATGCCAATCGTCGTCGCCCGCTTCCCAGGCTGGCGGCAGGCAAAGAGTTCGCAGTACCGTCGAGGGCGGCTCGTGAATATCGTGTCCGCGCCGGTCGAACGACCAATTGCGCGAATGAACAGGTAGCGCGCTCCGGCGCCTATCCGAGAGTCGGATTGGCAAATCGACCGGCTGGTGTACGATTTGTACGGGCTGACGGCGGAGGAGAGAATGATCAAAGAATGATCAAAGGGGACGGGCACGTTTTCTATTGAAGAAATCACAAAACAAAGGAAAAAAACGTGCCCGTCCCCTTTGGTGATGCCCGTCCCCTTTGATGATGCCCCAGCAACAGATGAGCCGAACAGTATTGGCTGCGTCCCCTTTTTGCAGTTGCGTCCCCTTTTTGCAGCCCGGATTGGGATGACTATGGGCAACGCTACTGCGTAGCTGTGGAGAGACCTCCGGTCCCACCGGGTGCGGGGTCGGGAGACCCGCGCACAGCGCGGGAGACCCGCGCACAGCGCGCGATCCGTTTCGGGCGCACTCGGGGCGCTGACGCGACCCCGCTCGCCTGCTTTCACTGGATTCGTGCGGAACTCCGTAACACGCAAAGCCGCCCGCGCAGCTGCGCCAGGCCGCATTATCAAACCCGCACCCGCGGCCATTTTTTTTGGCACGGCGTTCAACTCCGTGCCACGGCCCCAAACGCTCCGCGGCACGTCCCTTACACCCGGCAGAGTTTATCTGCACGCGCCCGCCGCCGGCGAACCGCGCGGGAGGTTTACTGGCAAGACGCCGCCGGCGCGGCATAATCAGGGTGGATCAACGGCCCGCCCCGGTGGGCACGCGGTCCCCCGGCGGCCGGGGGACCTGCCGGCAGACGGCCGTGACGGAAAGGCGGTGGCAATGCGAAACCCGTGATGTCGGTGTCCGTCCGAGTCGGGACCGGTCGAGGACTTCCACGCGTACCACCGGTCCGGCCCTCCTGCTCGAGGGCGACTCCCGAAAGACGGGCCGCAAAGCCCGCCCTTCCCGGCCGCGACTTGGCGGCAAGTGATGGTTCGACGTTTGCCGAACAAGAGAGATCACTCGGAGACCGCGAAGTCGAGGCCGTCGCGCGGGGCCTGGGAACCCCACGCGGCCACCCGGCGCGGGCCGGCCCGCCGTCCTCAGGGCCTGGCCGCGCCGGGTCGTTTTTTGTTCCCGGCAATTGCGCGCTTGACCCCAGCCGTCCGGGGATTTAAGATCAGGGGAGGATGAGACTGGTGCGCACATCGCTCCGGAGGTAATGACGAATGCAATTTGGAAACACCCCCGCACGCCCACTCGCGGCCCTCGGCATCGGGCTGGCGCTGCTGTTCGCGACCGCCGTCCCCGCGCGGTCCGCCGACCCCAAACCTGACGAACGAGGCAAGCGCGTCACGTTCAAAAGCTCCGACGGCGTGGACCTGGTGGGGTCGTACTACGCGGCCCCGAAGGAGGGCAAGAAAGACGCGTGTGTGCTGCTCCTGCACGACTTCTCCAAAAAGACCGGCGGCGACAGCCACGTGGACGACCTGGACACGTTGGCCGTGTCCCTGAACGACGACGGCTTTGCCGTCCTCAGCTTCGACTTCCGCGGCCACGGCGAAAGCAAGAACATCGGCCCCGACGTCTTCTGGTCCACCAGCCACAACCGCCTGGCCGCGCCGTCCACCGGCTTCAACATCAAGGCCCCGCCCACCACCATCGACGCGAAAACCTTCCCCGCGGCCTACTACCCCCACCTGATTGACGACGTGAGCGGTGCCAAGGCGTTCCTGGATCGCAAAACGGCGGCCCCTCCGGAAAAGGACACCGGGAAGATCAACTCCGCGAACCTCATCGTCATCGGCTCCGGCCAGGGCGCGGCCATCGGCGAGATGTGGCTGTTCTCCCAGTACCGCCTGCGCCGCCAGGTCGGACTCAAGCCGAACCGCGCCCCCGACTACGACGAGCCGGAGGGCAAGGACATCGCCTGCGCCGTCTGGCTGACGCCGACCGCCCATGTGGAAGGTATGCCGCTCCCCCACAAGAAGTACCTCGACGAATTGGAGACCACGTACAAGGTGCCGATGTTGTACGTGTACGGCGAGCAAGACGCGGCCGCCAAGACGCAAACGCTGTCCTGGCTCCAGTCGGTGATGCCCACTTACAAATTGCTCGGCGACGCCGACGCCAAGGCTCACCCGGTCAAGGCGTTGAAGTTTACGCGCGACTGGGAGATCAAGGGCACGAAATTGGCCGGCAGCAAGCTCCTCGGCGGCGACCTGCCCACGATCAAAACGATCAAGCTTTATGTCGATCAAGTTTTGGACGAGCGCGTCCCCCACGAGCCGCGGAAGGTGGACGTCGAAAAGTTCCCCTACGCCTGGGTCGATCCGCTCGTTCCCGGCCAGGCCATTCAAGCCAAGGCCATCATGGAAGAAAAGATCAAGCCGATCCCCCTGCGCGCGATTTACATGGGCGGCCAGTAGAAATGCGGTCGGGTGTCGGTGATTGCCGCTTGCGGCTGAGCGCTCGACAGCGCTCAGCCGCAAGCGGTGGACCCGCAACGCCGCAAGCGGCAAGACCCACCCCCGACTTGCCGGGTACAGTAACCCGGTTCCACCTTCTTATTCCAATTCCATGCAAGGGAGATTTTTTCATGGACACTTTGAACCGGCGTGATTTTCTGAAGGATTCGACGTTTCTGGCCGCCGCGATGGCCGGGGCCGGCGCGCTCCGTGCCGCCGAACCCACGGCGAAAAAAGAAAAAGAAAAGGACGGCGGCACCGGCGATACGCTGCGCGTCGCGATCATCGGCGTCAACGGCCGCGGCATGGCGCACGTTGACGGCCTGGCCAACAAACACAATTGCCTCGTCACCACCATCTGCGACTGCGACGAGGCCGTCATCGGCAACGCGATGAAGAAGGTCGAGGACCGCCAGGGCAAGGCGCCCAAGTACGTGCAAGACCTGCGCAAGGTCGTCGAAGACAAGGACATTGACGTCATCACCATCGCGACGCCGAACCACTGGCACGCCCTGGCCGCCATCTGGGCGCTGCAAAACGGCAAGCACGTTTACGTCGAAAAGCCGGTGAGCCACAACATCAGCGAGGGCCGGCGGATTGTGGACGCGGCCCGCAAGTACAACAAAATTTGCCAGACCGGCACCCAGAGCCGCAGCAGCACCGGCATGCGCGACGCGATGGAGTTCCTGCACACCGGCAAGCTGGGCGACATCAAGTTGGCGCGCGGCCTGTGCTACAAGCGCCGCGGCAGCATCGGCAAGGCCGACGGCGAGCAGCCGATTCCGAAGTCGATCGATTACGACCTGTGGTGCGGTCCGGCCCCGAAGAAGCCGCTGACGCGCAAGAAGCTGCACTACGACTGGCACTGGACGTGGGACTACGGCAACGGCGACCTGGGCAACCAGGGCATTCACGAGATGGACAAGGCGCGCTGGGGCCTGAATAAGAACGAACTGCCCAAGTCGGTCGTCAGCCTCGGCGGCCGCTTCGGCTACGTGGACGACGGCGAAACCGCGAACACGCAGATTTGCGTCTACGATTTCGGCGATTGCGAGTTGATCTTCGAGGTGCGCGGCCTGGCGTCCGACTCGCCCTACCCGCCGGCTTACAAGGGCAAGGGCAAGAAGGGCGACAACTTCGTCGGCAACGTTTTCTACGGCACGAAGGGCGTCATGGTCTGTCCGAGCTACAGCCAGGGCATCGCCTTCACGCCGGACGGCGAAGTGATCAAAGATTTCAAGGGCGGCGACGACCATTTCGGCAACTTCGTCAAGGCGGTGCGGAGCGGCAAGAAGGAAGACTTGAACGCCGACATTCAGGAAGGCCACCTGTCGAGCGCGTTGTGCCACCTGGGCAACATCAGCTACCGCCTGGGCACGCAGCAGCCGTTCAACAAGCAGACGAAGGCGCTGGGCGACGACAAGGAGGCGGCGGCGACGCTGGAGCGCATGGCCGAACACCTGAAGGACAACAGCGTGAAGCTGGACGACGCGAGTTATCGGCTGGGCCGCAAGCTGACGATCGACTCGAAGGCGGAGAAGTTCGTCGGCGACAAGGAAGCCGACGCGCTGCTGACGCGCGCGTATCGTAAGGGCTTCGTGGTGCCGGAGGCGGGGAAGGTGTAAAGGGGTTTTGCCGCTTGCGGCTTTGCGCGAAAACCGCAAAGCCGCAAGCGGCGGATCTCAGCGAAAGCTATGTTCCGCTGTCGGAAAGCTACCCCCGCGCACCTCCCGGCAATACTCCTCCGCCGCCCGCCGCATTTCCTGGCCCAACTCGGCGTACTGCTTCACAAACCTTGGCCGCAACTCGTCGAACAACCCTAACATGTCGTGCGTCACCAGCACCTGGCCGTCGCAACCCGGACCCGCGCCGATGCCGATGGTCGGGATCGTCAACGCTTCCGTGATGCGCCGCGCCAGGTCGGCGGGGACGCACTCGATCACGACCGCGAACGCGCCGGCCTCCTGCACCGCCAGCGCGTCCTCCAGCAGGTGGTCGGCGTCGCGCTGCACTTTGAAGCCGCCGAAACGGCGCACCGACTGCGGCGTCAAGCCGATGTGGCCCATCAGCGGAATGTCGGCCGACACGATCGCTTTGATCGCCGACGCGCTGCGGACACCGCCTTCGAGCTTCACGGCGTGCGCCCCGCCTTCTTTCACGATGCGGCCCGCGTTTGTCAGCGCCTGCTCCGGGCTGACTTGAAAACTCATGAACGGCATGTCGGTAACGATCAGGCTGCGCGTCGCGCCGCGGGCCACCAGGCGCGTGTGGTAGATCATCTCGTCGAGCGTGACGGCCAGGGTGTCGGGTTGGCCCTGCACCACCATGCCGAGCGTATCGCCGACCAGCAGGCTGTCCACGCCGGCCGCGTCCAGCAGGCGGGCCATCGTATAGTCGTAGCACGTCAGCAGGGCGAGCCGTTGGCCGCGCGCCCGTGCCGACAAGAAATCCGGTACGGTCACCGGGCGGCGTTCGACGGCTTCCGGCGGCGCGCCGTTGGTGCCGGTCGGCGACGGTCTGGCGGCGGCGGTCATGACGGCAGACTCCTTATTCCCCCAGCTTCGAATGACACAAGCCCGACGCGCAAGCGAGGATCTGCCCCTCGCTTGCGCGTCGGGCTTGTGTCAAGTTGCCCCGCGCCGAGGTAACATTCCCGACACGCGGGGCACCTGGCAGTCCTTTCAAACCGGACAGGCGTATTATACCAACACGTCCAACCGTGGCGGAATGGCGAGCGTGCCGGCTGGACGATCCGGCGCGGGACGCACGCGGAATCCTGAACGCTTATTTTTGGCAATCGGCCAGTTCTTTCCCCCGTCGCATTTGCCTCGGTCCAATTCCTGTCCTATCCTAATGCAGATGCCCATTCCGCCCCGGACGTAACGGCCGGGCAGCGGTGGCGTCGGCGAGCCGGCTAACGAACGGCCACACACCCCGAACTTACCCCTAGCAGGACTTCCCCATGCCACGGCTTCTCAGCCGCGCGGATCGCCCCGCGCAGTCCCCCATCGAAACCTATCTGCACGAGATCAATGCGACGCCGTTGCTCACCGCGGAAGAAGAGCGCACCCTCGCTTACCGGATCGAGGACGGCGACACGGCGGCCCGCGACCACATGGTCCGCGCCAACCTGCGCCTCGTCGTCAACATCGCCCGCGGCTTTGCCGGCAAGGGGCTGGGCCTGCAAGACCTCATCGCCGAGGGCAACCTCGGCCTCTTGCGGGCGGTCGAGGGTTTTGACCCGTCGATGAACACGCGCTTCAGTACCTACGCCAGCTACTGGATCAAGCAGTCGATCAAGCGGGCGCAGGTGAACACCGGCAAAACGGTCCGCGTGCCGGCGTACATGGTCGAGCTGCTGGCCGAGTGGCGGAGGGCCACCGCCAAGCTGCAGGACGAATTGGGGCGGACGCCGACCCAGGCGGAAGTGGCCAAGAGCCTCAACCTGTCGGAGCGGAAGCTGGCCAACATCAAAAAGGCGATCCGGGTCCACACCGCGGCCCCGCAGGCCGACCAGATCGACGACGGCTGGTCGCTGGACGAGATGCTGACGGACGGCAACACCAAGACGCCGGGCGTGCAAATGGACGAGGCCGACGACCTGCGGCACGTCATGGACTTGCTGGGACAAATGGGCCAGCGCGAGGCGGCGGTGCTGCGCATGCGCTTCGGCCTGGACGACGAGGAGCCGAAAACGCTCAAGGAGATCGGCGAGCGCCTCGGCCTGACGCGCGAGCGCGTCCGCCAGATCGAGGGCGAGGCGCTGAGCAAGCTCCGCGAACGGCTCGAAGCCGCCTGACGCGAACCGCAAGGCGAGCCGGGAGCGGAAGCGACCGGAGTCTATCGCAGCGATAGACTCCGGTCGCTTCCGCTCCCGGCTCGCCAAAGCTGGTCTTGACCCGTTCCAGGCGGCCGGGTATCTGCCGCCGTCATGGAACATTCTCGCGCGCGCAATAAGAGCCTGACCGGCGGCGAGGCGAGCGCCTTCCCGGTCCACGCCGGCATCGGCT
>JBBRLG010000415.1:0-6792 GCA_038231495.1 Gemmatales bacterium
CAGGCGGGCATCCGGTAGGGTGATCGCCATGACAGGACCCTCTCGCCGCCACGGGGGCGAATACCACGACGGCGCTAGCCGGGGCGAACGGGAACGGATTCACCAGAATCAAGTGAGCAGATTACATGCCGAGGTAATACCCGTTGAATGAAGCAACCTGAATACCTACTGGCTGTTTTAGCCGAGGATCGAGCCAACGCTTGATGAAGGCAGCCGCCGAGTCCTTTTCGGTCTGACCTTCCACTAGAAGCACGAACTTCATTGCATGGCCTCCAGCTCTTTTGATCGAAACAGTTCTCCCAGCGTGTACTGCTTCAGCCAGTAAGCAAGCTCGTCACCAGAAACTACCCGCAGTTTCGTCTCGCCGTCGTGCCGTTCGACAACTGTCGTGGTTGGCGGCTCCTTACCAAAAGAGTCGAGCAATTCCGGTGAATGCGTCGTTAGAATGACCTGGGAGCGATTGGAGGCGTCGCGAGCGTATTCCGCCACGATTGGCAACATGGAGGGATGCAAGCCCATCTCTGGCTCGTCGATGGCAATCAATGGCGGCGGTGATGGATTCGCCAGCACCGCCAATAGAAACAGGAATCGCAAGGTGCCGTCAGAGAGATCGGCGGCCGACTGCTCGCGCTGGAGGCTTTTCCAGCGGATCCGGAGCTGGATGCGTTGATCGGCGGCCGGGGGGAAAACAAGTTCCTCGAAATCATCGCCGAAGGCTGCTTTCATCGCAGAGTTAAGTTCATTCTTGAACTCGCGACTTCCGGTGTACAGACTGTGCAAAACCGACACCAGGTTTTGCCCGTCGGAACTAACCTGATTCTCGGCCCGCGTTACTTGTGGCGAACGGATTGGGGCTTCGCGGTGAGTCTGGAAGCCCTGATAAATCTTCCAGCTGGAAAGCTCCTTCTGATAAGTCGTTAAATGGCGGTTTTGGATAAATGGCCCGCTGAGGAGTGATAGCAAAGTCTCATCGTCAGGGATGGACGCCTCGGGTGCGACAAGAGAGTGTTCGCTCTCGTCGAACAGCACTCCGCGACTAGCAATTCTTTCCATTAACTTAAACGGCTGTTGAGAGGAGCCTTGATCGACGCGGTAGTAATTCCCAAGCAGTTCAAATTCGATTCGGTAGGCACTAGTTCGTCCTAATCGAGACAGCGCCAGTTGGTAAGTCAGGGCATCGCGAACGCTGTCACGGTTGGGTTCCGCGGGAGTTGTCTTGACACTTAGCTTGACTTGATCGACTTGCCCGTCCCATAGCAAGGGCTCCATTCCTCCCTCTTGCTGAACGAGTTTGCCCAATCCTCCGCGCGACGCAACGCTTAACATTTCCAGGACGCGCAGTACATTAGACTTTCCGCTGGCATTGGGACCAATCAACACGTTCAAATCACCTGGAATCCACGTTTGCGATCGGAGCGATCGGAATCCTTCAACGTCAAGCTTCATGATCTTCATTGTTTCTGTCTCCGCTGGCTTCTTTTCGTAGCAATAGGGACGCCCAATTCAGTTTTTTCCCTCTGGTAAGGAAAAAGGAGAGAATGAAAAAGGGAGAATGAAAAAGGGACGCAGACCGTTTCTGGTCGCCCGATTCCGTCGCCGAACCGGTGATTAGACAGGCCGGCCCAGGACTGTCTAGGACAGGCACCGGTCAGCATCTCACCGGCGTCAGTAACCATATTACGGAACAATTCGCAATTCTACGCCCTTCGGCCAAACGCGGTCAAGAATAAAAGACACCCCACGTCGATTTTCCCCGTAACCCCCGGTCTTGATCCGCGTCGCCGCATCTTTTTCATCGATAAGCCGCAACCCGCTCCACGTTTCCATTCGCCCCGTTGCGCACCCAGTACGGCACCCACGCCAGACCGAAGTGCGTCAGGCGCACGTCCGCCTTGCGCGGCTTCAACTGGATCGCCGTCGCCTCTTCGCCGACGCGACGCCATTTCTCTTCGATCTCGGCACACTTCGCCAGGTAGTCACCCGTGAGCTTGCGCAACTTCTCCTCTTGCCGGGCTTCCTTCGGGTCCGAACCTCCCTTGCTGGAAACGAACGAACCGACCCAGTCGAGCAGCGAACCGCCGGACTTGCCGTGCATGCCGGCCACGTTCGGCACCGTGGCATCCAGCGCCTCAAACTTCGGGGTGAACTTCACCTTCTCCATTTCCGAGGCCTGCTTCGCTTCCTGGGAGGCACTGGCCCGGCAGCGCGTCTGGAAGGCGTCGGCCGTTTCGCCGGGTTCGCTTACCAGCTTCAACGTGCGGTTCTCAAACAGCGACAGTTTGCGTGTGCTGTAAAGGTGGTCGGCGAAGGCTTTCTCCAACGCTCGCAGCTTGCGGCCGGTGTCGAGCGAGTCGGGGATGTTCGCCCAACGCGCGCCGGGTAGTGCGTTGTCGGCCAGTTGCACACCGACCGTCTCGGCGGATTCCCAGGCCAAGGGAACGCCCGTCGCGCCGGGGCGCGCCAGCAAGTGGATCGCGTCGCGGTATTCCTGGCCCTTACGCTTGTCCACGAGGAAGACAACCTCCGCGAAGCCCAGGACGTACGGCTGGTACTCGATCTCGGTCCCCGGCACGACCGCCTTCGCGGGCAGCGGCGGCAGGTAGAATTGCGTCACCTCCGCCGGCAACACCGGTGCCATGTGGCTGACACTTTCTCCCAGCGTCGGCGGTGGGACGACCTCGGCGACGCGCTGGGCCGTCGGCGCGGCGGCGCGCGGCGGAGTGGCGCTGGTTGCCGGGTCTTCGGGACGGGCGGGGGCGTTGGCCTTCGGGTTGCGGCCGCACTTCGGGTTCGGGCACTTCTCCGGCATGGTCGCGCCGAGTTCGGTCTGGCACCAGGGGCAAATCAGGATCGCCTGCACCGCGACCGGCGTTTGCTCCTTGAACGGCTCCATCAGTTCGGACACCTGGTCGCGCGTCAGCGGGCCGCGCAGGAACGACAACGCCCACCGGCTCTGAAACAGCACCGGGGCCGGTTTGTGGACGTTGTGCAGGACGAACAGGCGGTTGCCGAGCGACGAGATCACGCGGTCCAGGTAGGCACGATTGTTCAGGGTGCCGTGCTCCGCCGCCACGCTTTCGAGACCTTCCAGCAGCCGGGCCTTGTCGCGGTCCGTCTGCAATTTGCCGATGAACCACGTCCCCGCGTTCGACAGCGCTTTGTAATCGAGATCGACCGGATTCTGTGTCGCCAGCAGGACGCCGACGCCGAACGCGCGGGCCTGTTTGAGCAGCGTTAGCAACGGTCCCTTGCTCGGTGGGTTGGCCGGGTGCGGCGGCAGGTAGCCGAATACTTCGTCGAAATACAGCAGGGCACGCAGGTTGCTCGTGCCGGACTGTTTGCGCGTCCAGCTGAGCATCTCTTCGAGCAGCAGCGTCGTGAAGAACATGCGCTGCGTGTCGTCGAGGTGGGCGATGTAGAAGATGAGTTGTTGCGGCTTGCCGTTGCGATAAAGCATCGCCGACAGGTCGAGCGGTTCGCCGGTCGTCCACGTCGAAAAGCTCGGCGCGGCCAGGACGTTGTTCAGCGTCGAGGCGAACTTGAGGCGCTCCTTGGCGGGGAAAAACGTTTCCAGGTTATACGCGCCGACGGTGCGGATCGGCGGGTTCTGAATCTGCATAATCAGGCCGGCGAGGTCGAGGTCTTTGCCTGCCGTCCAGCTGTTTAGTAAGAGTTGCGCGATCAAGATGTGTTCGCGCGACTGCACCGGGTCGCTGGCGATGCCAGTCAGGCCGAGCAGCGCCGTGGCGGTGGCGTCGATCTTCTGCGTCAACGCCTCGCGCGGCACCTTGCCCTTCGGCGCGGCGAACGAGCCGAGGATCGACAGCGGCAAACCCGTCTCGCTGCCGGGCGTGTAGATGCGCCAGTCCGCCGCGGCCTTGAGCTTCGCGATGCGGTCCGGCGACTGGCCCGAATCTTCCAACCCCTTGCGCCAGCGCTCCGATAGCTCCTGGGCGTATGCCTCCTTGGAGATGCCCTTTTGCTGGGCGTCCTCCTCGTTGAGCCAGTGCTCGAAGTCCTTGGGGTTGAGGTCGGGGAAGTGTAGAAGTAGATTTGTAAGATCGCCCTTGGGGTCGATGCAGACGGAGGGAATGCCGTCGATGGCGGCTTCTTCGAGGAGGGTAATGCACAGGCCGGTCTTGCCGGAGCCGGTCATGCCGACGACGACGCCGTGCGTGGTCAGGTCGCGGGCGTCGTACAGGACGTACTTGTCCGGCTCGATTTCGTGCTTGGCGAGGTCGTACTCGCGCCCCAGGTAAAAGCTGGCAGGTTGTTCGATGTCGAAGGCCACGGTCGGTTGCTCCGGGGTGGATGGTTGGGCGTGGGGTATTATGACGCTTGCGGCTGAGCGCGACAATCGGCAAAGCCGCAAGCGGCACGGATGTTGCCGGGATTGGGGCACGGGATAAATTAAACCGTAGAACTGATCTGGGAGAGACTTCATTCACTTGAGGAGGAGCATCATGCCGTTCACCCTGCCCCCGCTGCCGTATCCGGCCGACGCGCTGGAAGCCGCCATCGACAAGACCACGATGGAAATTCACCACGGCAAGCACCACAAGACCTACGTGGACAACCTCAACGCCGCGCTCGAAGGCCACCCGGACCTGCTGAACAAGCCGATCGACCAGCTAATGCGCGACATCAGCAGCGTGCCCGAAGCGATCCGCCAGAAGGTCATCAACAACGGCGGCGGCCACGCCAACCACTCGCTGTTCTGGGAGATCATGTCGCCCAAGGGCGGCGGCGACCCGACCGGCCCGCTGGCCGAGGCGATCAAGTCCACGTTCACCGACGTTGCGGGCCTGAAGGCCAAGATCAAGGAAAAGGCGCTCGGCCAATTCGGCAGCGGCTGGTCGTGGCTGGTGTCCCACGGCGGCAAGCTGGAGATCATCAGTTCGGCGAACCAGGACAGCCCGCTGATGAAGGGTCAGACGCCGATCCTGGGCGTGGACGTGTGGGAACACGCCTATTACCTGCGTTACCAGAACAAGCGGCCCGATTACGTTGACGCCTGGTGGAAGGTCGTCAACTGGGACGCGGTCGGCAAGCGCTTCGCCGGCGCGGGTAAGTAATAAGTCGTTGCAAAACCCAAGGCGAGCCGGGAGCGTAAGCGACCGGAGTCTGTCTCAGCGATAGACTCCGGTCGCTTACGCTCCCGGCGCGCCAAAATCCGACCGGAGTCTAGCGCTGCAACGCACTCCGGTCGCTTACGCTCCCCGCTCGCCAAGAGTCTGGACGCACGCCGTACTTCCCTGGTCCCACCTCAGCCGCCCCATTTCTTCAAGTCCTCGGCCGCGCCCGGACGATAAAGTTATTGCGCCCAAAATCCGTACCCTACCTGCCACCGGGAGTGCCGCCTGTGCAAGACATCAACCTGGGGGAACTCTTCGACGTCTGGACCCACGAGGTGTACCTCTGGACGGGCTTCGGCACCATCGTCGGCCTCGTCGCCCGCACCCTGATGCCCGGCAAGGATCGGGCGGGCGTCATCACGACCGTGCTGGTGGGCGTCGGCGGCGCGGTGATCGGCTCGGCCCTGCTCGCCTACTTCTGGGAGGGTTACCGCGTCACGCCCTTGAGTCTCGTCGGTTTCGGCGTGGCGGTCGCCGGCGCGTTTATTCTCATGCTCTTCCATCGCCTGATCGGCGGCTACGCCTTCCCAGGCAAAGCCGCCACTCCTGCCGCCCACACCCCGCACGCCGCGCACTCGGTGCGGGTGATTGAAGAGGACTCGGTCGTGGAATGAAGTCGGAGCTACCGCGCCAGCCGTACCACCAACCGCTCCATCAGCAGCCGCTGCGGCAAGTGCCCCGTCGATTTCATCGCGAGGTCGGTTTCGAGCAACCAGTCGTACAGCGCGTTCAGGCGACGCGTACCCAACTTGCGCAGGTGCTGTTCCATGTTCCGGCGCACGAACGGCGGCACGCCGGCTTGCTCCTGCGCGGCTTCCATTGACTCGCCCTGCGCGTGCAGCCGGGCCACCTGGGCCATGCGCCGCAGTTGCATACTGAACGCGCCGAGCAGGCGCATCGGCTCCTCGCCCTGGTCGAACAGGCGCGCCAAAAAGGTCAACGCCTCGCCGGCCTGGCCGTTGCCGATCAGGTCGAAGATTTTCCAGGCGTTCTCCGCCCGGCTGTTGCCGATGAGCAGGTCCACCACGCCGCTGTCGATCCGCTTGCCGTCGCCGACGTAAATCGCGAGCTTGGACAGTTCCTGGTCGAGCAGCCCCATGTCGGGGCCGACCAGGTCCACGAGCAGCCGGGCCGCCGCGACCGGCAAGTCCTTGCCGTGTTGCGCCCGACAATGGGTTACGCACCACTCCGGTAGCTTGTGCGTCGCGGGCGGCTTGCAGGACAGGGCCGCGGCGTCCGGCACTTGCTTGGCCAGGCGCGTGTTGGCCTGCCAGGTTTTCATGTCCAGCACCAGCACGCCGGTCGCCGCGGGTGCGGCGACGTAGAGTTCCAACCGCGCGCGGTCCGCCGTCACAAACGGGTCGGCGTTTTCGACGACCACCAGGCGGCGCGGGGCCAAAAACGGCAGCGTCGTCAACTCGGCATGGACCAGTGACCAGCTCGTCCGGTCGCCGGCAAAGGTGCAAACGCCGAAGCCGTCATCGCCGGGGCCGAGGACCAGCTTGCGCAAGCCCACCAGGACTTGGCGCTTGAGGAACGCTTCCTCGCCGTGCAAGACGTAGACCGGCTGAACCTTCGCCTTGGCGATCATTTCGAGAAAGGTGTTGGCGTCCATTGGCACTCCGTCGGACGTCGGGTGGCGGATCGGGGATCGGGG
>JBBRLG010000416.1:0-6768 GCA_038231495.1 Gemmatales bacterium
GCACGGGTGTAACAGCAGTGCGTGGGTGTAGGGCACCGGTGCAGCAGCAGGGCATGGGGCACCGGTGTACCACCCAGAGCATAGCAAAAATCGAGCCGAACACTATTGGGCCTGTCCTCTTTTCTTGTCTCCTTTCTTGTCTCCAAAAAAGGAGCCGCCATGAACGTGCGCTTGCTGTTGATCGTCACCGTCGGTGCGGTTCTTGGCCTGTTCCTGGTGCGGCCGTTTCTGGCTGCGGCCGGCGACAAGGAACCCCTGAAACTGGACCTGCGGTCGCGCGTCAAGGGCGATCGAGACCGCTATGCCGTCGTCGAGAAGAAAGCCGACTGGGATCCGAAGAAAACCGCCATCATCATTTGCGATATGTGGGACGATCATTGGTGTAAGTCCGCCGCGGGCCGGGTGGGCGAGTTGGCCGGGCCGCTCAATGACACGGTAAAATCGGCCCGCGCCCGCGGCGTGTTCGTCATCCACGCGCCGAGCAGTGTCACCGCGTTTTACAAGGACACGCCGCCGCGTAAGCTCGCCCAGGACGCGCCGTTCGCCAAGACGCCGGTGCCGCTGGCAACCGCCGAGCGTTGGGGGACGGCGTGGTGCTGGCCCGACCCGAAACGCGAGGCGGCGCTGCCGATTGACGACGAGGACATGGGCTGCGACTGCGCCGTGAAGTGCAAGATCCGCGAGGCGTGGACGCGCCAGACCCCGGCCATCGAAATCGTCGAGGGCGACGCGCTCACCGACAACGGCCAGGAGGTGTGGAACCTGTTGCAAGCGCGCGGCATCGACAACGTACTGCTCTGCGGCGTTCACCTGAACATGTGCGTGCTGGGCCGGCCGTTTGGCATCCGGCAGCTGGTGCGCCTCGGTAAGAACGTCGCCTTGGTGCGCGACCTGACGGACGCGATGTACAACCCGGAAAAGCCGCCCAAGGTCAGCCACTTTGCCGGCACCGACCTCGTCGTCGAGCACGTCGAGAAGTTTTGGTGCCCGTCGTGTACCAGCAGCGACGTGACCGGCAAACCTGCGTTTCATTTCAAGGCGGCGAAGTAGGTAAGAGCCACTAACCCAATGGCGAGCGTCGGTGCGTAAGCCCGACGTGGAACGCTACACGACGTGCTCACGCACCGACGCTCGCCTTTTGCGGCTCCAGGACATTGTGGGCCGGCACATCTGTTTATCATCCCACCACGAACCTCGATTCCTGGAGCCGGTCATGTCATACTTTCCCGTACTTCGTTGTACCTTCACTCTGTCGCTGCCCTTGTTCCTCGCGGCAACCTCGTTCGCCGGGGACGAGACCATCTGGCTCGAAGCCGAACACCTCGACGGCATCCAGGGCTATTGCTGGCCGTTGGGCAAGCCGGAGATGAAGAAGACCAACGGCCACTGGGGTCTGTCCGGACCCGGTTGGGCCGCCGAGTGGAACCAGGGCGGGGAGAGCGGCTTTTTGTCCGTCGCCGTCGGGGCCGACGACGACAAGGCCGTTGCCACCAAGACCCTCGAAGTCCCCGCCGACGGCAAGTATTTCGTCTGGGTGCGCTACGCCGACTGGCGCGAGCAGACAGAGCGTTTTCAGATCCGCATCGAACAGGAAGGCGCTGCGGCCTGGACCGGCAAGTTCGGCGCGACGCCGGTCGTCGAGGAAGACAACGAAATGAAGCTCTACTGGGGCTGGGCATTCGGTTGGGGCCAGCAGGAAACCACCCTCAAGAAGGGTGCCGCCAAACTCAGCCTGATGACCACGACCAAAGACGCCGTGCCGCGCCAGGTGGACGTTATCGTGCTCACGACCGACGCGGCCTACCGGCCCTTCGTCAAGGAGCGACCGCGGAATTATGCCTGGGACGTGTTGCACGCCTACCACAAGGGCATTGCCGACGACCTCGAACCGCTGGCGCGCAACCGGCCCGACTTCAAGCTGCCGGACGCCTGGAAGCTGCACACTTTCAAGGACAAGGGTTTTCGCTACCTCTGGAATGTTAGTCCCGACAAGCCGGCGAACTGGCTAACCGACAACCCGCAGCGCGTGTTGTTCCCTTACAACGTCAACGACGAGGACACCCGCACCGAGTTCGAGAAGAAGTACGGCGGCAAAAAGGACGTGCCGATCTTCTCCGACCCGCGTATCGTGCCGACGTTTCACGGCGCGGGGGCCGCGATCTTTGCGACCGACCCCAAGACCGGCGAGCTGCTCGAACCCGGCAAGAAGTTCGCGAAGTGGCTCGACGACAATCCGGATCGCGATTGGGCCATGATGATGAATTATGCCGGTCCGAAAACCGTCGGCGACAAGGGGCAGGCTCAATTTCAGAAGTATCGAGGCCGTTACGTCGGCTCGATTGCCGGCGAAAGCCTCGGCTATTTCGACGTGGACGCCAAGAAGATGCAGGAGGCGACGGCCCCGGCGACGACACGCCGGCAACTCGCCGAGGCGTTTACGAGGCTGAGCCTGGACGCGAACGCCGCGAAGTACAAGCAAATCTACGGCAAAGACCTCGACCAAAACGCCTATGCCGACGTGATCCCGTGCCCGTCGGTCGGCAACATCGCCTTCACGCCGTTGGCGTACGATTGGGGGGCGCGGACGGTCGGCTACGAATCGTCGGCGATGTCGTCGTCGCTGCTGGGGATGCGCTGGGCGTTCCTGCGCGGGGCGGCCCGGCAACACGCGGGGCTGACGGCGACGTACCGCTCGTGCAATTTCGGCGACGCCTCGACCATCTTCAGCGTCGGCTCCAGCTTCAGCGGCCCACGCAACATCCTCGACAACTACTACTCCGTCTACTCCGGTGCCGGCATGACGTGGTACAAGATGGACGTCTGGTATCAATACATGGCCGGGTCGTCGCTGTTCTATCACGAGCAGGGTTTCGACGAGTTTTGGAAGCCGGGCGGTACCACCGCGGCGGGAGTGAAGGAAGTCCAACTTTCGCCCAAGGGGCAACTGGTGGACCGCTTCCTGCGCGTGACCGCGAAGCACCCCGACCGCGGCCACCCCTACACGCCGGTCGCCTTTCTAGTGGACTACGCCCACGGCTGGGAGCCGGCACCCTTCTGGCCCAACGCCTTCAACGATCACCACAAGAACCCCGACAAGTTCCGTCACGGCGACCACGAAGCGATGCTCGAAGCCTATTTTTGGACCGCCTACTTTCCCATCGGCCCGGCGAGCACCCGGCCGATCACGGCGACCAACGAAGTCTATTTACCGGGCGTTTTCGGCGACGTGTTCGACGTGGTTTACGCCTACCCCGACGTGAAGAAATGGCGAACGCTCGACACCTACCCGGTCGTCGTGGCCACCGGCGACATCGAGTTGACGACGGCCGAGGGGGCGCGGCTGGCGGAATATGTCAAAAATGGCGGCACGTTGGTCGTGGCGGACACGCACTTGACGGGCGCGGGTGTCAAGGCGTTGAACCTGCCGGCAGCCGGCGCGGAGGCGGAGGCGACGGGATACCGCTGGCTGAAAGACGAAAAAGAGCAGCCGTCGCAGCGCTTTCGCTACCGGCCAATTACCGGCGGGCGTACGTTGGCAACGACGCCGGACGGCAAGGCATTTTGCGCGGCGTTCGACCAGGGCAAGGGGCGGTTGATCTACCTGTCGGTGCCCCGTGGCCTGGGCATCGACCGCGCCGCGCACCCGGTGCTGGGCCACTTGCTTGCCCACCTGACGCGCGGCGTGATGCCGGTGGAGGTTCGCGGCGAAGTCGAGTGGCTGGTAAACCGCACGGCGACCGGCTGGCTGGTTACGCTCTTGAACCCGGCAGGCCAGGCGAAACCGCAGCAGGGCATCACGCCGACGGACTACCGCGAGAATCGGACCGTGAGCATCCGCACCGCGATGCCGGTGAAGAGCGCCGCGGATTGGCTGTTTCCGGACGAGAAACTGAGTCCGCAGCCGCGGGGCAAAGGCACCGTGCTGGAGATCGTCGTGCCGGCGGGCGGGGTTCGGATTGTGGAGCTTGGAGAGGGGTAAGAGTGCGTTTAAGCGAACCGGCCCGCGACTGGAAGCGTCAGATGCGCTTCCAATCGCGGGCCGTGCTCGCAAACTCGGTCCCGCTGCAATTACGGGTTCGGGTTCGGACGGGTGCGAACGATCGTGAACGGTTCGCCGGTCATTTCCTTCCACATCTTCTTCTGGTCGTCGGTCAGGACGGCGGTGACCTTCTCCGCCGCTTCCTTGCGAATCTTGGTCTGCATTTCGCCTTTTTCCGCAGCGGTGCCGGTGCCGCCGCGCACGTCGGCCACCTGCTTCTGCGTGTCGTCCGCGATGCCCTTGATCTTGTCCTTCTGCTCGTCCTTGATGCCCAGGGTCTTCACGACGTCGGGTCGCGAGTAGGCCTGCGCGCCGGCCTGCTGCAACTCAATTTGCTTGAGCCGCTTGAGCTGCTCCGGCTTCAGGATGTCGCCGACTGCCTTGAGGGTTTCTGCGGAAACCATCTTGGTCATTTCCTGGGTCTTCGTGCGGCGCTCTTCGCCCTGGAGGTCGCGCAGCTTGGCCATTTCGTCTTTGTGGGCGTCCGTCACCTTGGTGACGGCATCCTTGAGCTTGTCGGCCTGCTCTTTTTCGACTTTCAATTCCTTCTGGACGCTTTCGTTGGTGAGCAGTTGGCCAATGCCACCCTGGCCCTGACCGGCGCCACCGGGCTGCCGTTGGGCCAGCGCGGGCGCGGCCAGCGCCACGGTCAACGCGAGGGCAAACGTGAGACGCAGAAACGTACGCATGAAAAATCTCCCAAACAAAAACCGGCGAGATCCCCGACCACAATCAATACGTCCCTTGGTGTTCCGCGGCGGGGAGTTTCCCGACGGAACGGGGCGTGTACCCCTATTTAGTGCCGGCCAGGTTGTCCCAGCCGCGGCAAATGCAAAAGCAAGCCCGTACTCGGCTGCGCCGCGATCAGCGACACCCTGATGTTATACGGATTGCGTTGCCAACGGCTGGATTATTGCCGCGTGAAATGGGAAAGACAAGAAAAATAAACGGCGAATTATCGGCTTGTCGCAATTATTTACGCATGTCCAGGACGTTGACGTTGGGCCAGATTTCCTGGATTTTGCGCATAAGGTACTTGCGGATGCCCTTGGAAGTGTGCAAGTGCAGGACGCCGCGAGCCACCTTGCGCGCGAAGTCGCTCGGCGTGTGCCGTACCAGGTCCTTGATCGACGGCACGAACGCGGGGCTCATGCTCAGCCGGCGCAGGCCCATGCCGAACAGCGGCAGGAAGCAGCGCGGCCGCCCCGCCATCTCGCCGCACAGCGTCACCGGCTTGTTCTGGGCCACGCAGGCGCGGATGACGTGCGCCAGGACGTGCATCAACGCGGGGCCGAACGGTTCGCACAGGTGCGCGACTTTCGGGTTGTCGCGGTCGGCGGCCATCAGGTATTGCGTCAGGTCGTTCGAGCCGATGCTGACGAAATCGACTTCTTTCAGGATGCGCTTGATGCACAGCGCCGCCGCCGGCACCTCCAGCATGATGCCGACCGGCAACTCCTCGGCCTGGACCACGCCCTGTTGCCGCAAGTCTTGCCTAGCTCTCGCCACCGCGCGCTTGAGACGGACCACTTCTTCCAGCGTGCTGATCATCGGGAAGAGGAGGCTCACCTTCCCGTGCGCCCCGGCGCGGAGGATGGCGCGCAACTGCGTCTGGAAGAACTCCGGGTAAGCCGTGCTGAGGCGAATGCTGCGGAAACCCATGAACGGGTTCGGCTCGTTGTGGTGGCTGAAGTACGGCACGTGCTTGTCGCCGCCGAGGTCCAACGTGCGGATCGTTACGGTGCGGTTGGGTGCGGCCTCGATGATGGCCTGGTACGCCTCGACCTGCTCGTCCTCGGTGGGCACCGACGGGTGCGTCAGGAACAGGTACTCGGTGCGGTACAGGCCGACGCCGGACGCGCCGACCTTCGTCGCCATGGCGGCATCGCCGGCATTGTTGACGTTGGCCAGCAGTTCGACCCGCTGGCCGTCGGGCGTCACCGGTTCCAGGTCGCGGTTCTCAATCAGCTTGGCCGACAGATCGACGTACTCGCGCTCCAATTTGCGGTAGGCCGCCTCGACCTCCGGGCCGGGACTGAGGTAGACGTGGCCCTCGCGACCGTCCAGTGCGATTAGCTGGCCGGTGTGAACGTCCCGGAGCAGGCCGCGGATGCCGGAGACGGCAGGGATGCCGAGCGCGCGGGCGAGGATGGCGGCGTGGCTGGTGGTGCCGCCCTTTTCGGTGAGGATGCCGGCGACGAAGCGGCGGTCGAAATTGAGTGCTTGCGACGGCAGAATTTCGGGCGCGACCAGGATGACCGGCTCGTCGCCGGCGAAGGTCGGGCAAATGACATCGCGCGCCAGCTGGCCCAGGAGGCGGGCCATCACGTCGCGCAGGTCGGCCATGCGCTCTTGCAAATAGGGGTCGGTGATCTGCTGGTTGAGGGCGTTGTACTCGTCGAGGACGTGGTGTAGGGCGGTGGCGGCATCGACGCCGCGCTCGCGGATGCCGTTTTTGACCTTGTTAATCAGGGTGTTGTCGCGCAGCAGCAGGCGGTGCGAGCGGAAGATGGCCGCCTCGTCGTCGCCGATCTCCTGCGAGACGCGGGCGATGGTGTCGTCCAGCTCGCGGACGGCGGCGTTGCAGGCTTCTTCAAAGCGGGTGATTTCGCCGGAGAGGGCGGCGGGGTCCAGGTGGTGGGGTTCGTCCCACGACAGGGGGTGCTCCACGCAATACGCGCGGGCCACAGCGATGCCCGGTGAGACCGGTATACCTTTCCGCATGAGCC
>JBBRLG010000417.1:0-6766 GCA_038231495.1 Gemmatales bacterium
AGCGGCATCGTTTAACAGCGGAACCTTCCTGGCGTTAGGTCCAGCGTGACTCAAACCCACGGGAGCAATTTCCCGTGACCAACCCACCGTACCAAACCGGCCGCTATTTCTCACCTACTTTCTCAAAGCACACCCGCCGCAAGCGGCAAACCGGCGACCCACCAATCCGGTCGCGGCGAAAACTGCTATTCTGGCGCGGTAGACACACGAGAATTTACCGCGGTTGCGCAGGAGAGTGGACGATCGCCATGACCGACCCGAAGCTGATTCGCAATTTCTCGATCATCGCCCACATCGATCACGGCAAAAGCACCCTGGCCGACCAATTCCTCCTCAAAACCGGGGCGATTAGCAAGCGCGACTTCCGCAACCAGGTCCTCGACGACATGGACCTCGAACGCGAACGCGGCATCACCATCCAGATGCACCCCGTCACGATCTACCACGAATACAAGGGCCAGAAGTACGAACTTAACCTCATCGACACGCCCGGCCACGTCGATTTCAATTACGAAGTCTCACGCAGCCTCGCCGCCTGCGAGGGCGTGATCCTGCTGGTCGATGCCTTCCAGGGCGTGCAGGCCCAGACCGTCGCCAACGCTTACTTGGCGATGGAAAGCGACCTCGTCATCGTGCCGGTGTTGAACAAGATCGACCTGCCCATCGCGCGGCCGGTCGAGGTCATGGCCGAAATGCAATCGGCCCTCGGCATCGTGCCCGAAGACGTGATCCGCGCCAGCGGCAAGACCGGTATCGGCATCGAAGACGTGCTTGGCGCGATCATCGACCGCATCCCACCGCCGTCCTTCGACGCGAATGCACCCCTCAAGGCTCTCGTTTACAACAGCCATTTCGACACCTTCAAGGGCGTCGTCGTTTACATCCGCGTCAAGGAAGGCGAGCTGCGCCGCGGGCAGAAGATTCGCCTGATGCGCGAAGGGACGGAACACGAGGTCATCGAGATCGGCCAGGTCCGGCCCGCGCCGACGCCCTGCACGGCGCTGGGACCGGGCCAGGTCGGTTTCTTCATGGCCCAGATTCGCAAGCTGTCGGACGTTCACATCGGCGACACCGTTACCGACGCCGGCAACCCCACCGCGACGCCGTTGCCCGGCTATAAAGAACCGAAGCCGATGGTCTTCAGCGGCCTGTACCCCACCCAGAACAATGACTTCGAGAACCTGCGCGAGGCGCTGCAAAAGTTGCAGCTGAACGATTCCAGCTTCACCTACCAGCCGGAGGTCAGCGAAGGTTTGGGCTTCGGCTTCCGCTGCGGCTTTTTGGGCATGTTGCACCGCGAGATCATCCAGCAGCGGCTCGAGCGCGACAGCGAACTGGACCTGGTGCAAACTGCGCCCAACGTCACCTATGAAATCTTGACGCGCAGGGGCGAGACGATCGAGATCGACAACCCGCAAAAGGTGCCGGACGCCGGGCAGATCGAGGAGTTCCGCGAGCCGTTCGTGCGCATCAACTTCCTGTTGCCCGCCGAGAACATCGGTGCCCTCATGGGCATGTGTACCGACCGCCGTGGGGCTTACGTCCGCACCGAGTACTTAAGTCCCACACGCGCCATCCTCGTCTACGAGATGCCGCTGGCGGAAATCATCTACGACCTATACGACAAGCTGAAATCCGTGACGCACGGCTACGGCACGATGGATTACGATTTCATCGGCTACCGCCCCGCGGACCTGGTGCGTCTGGACGTGCTGGTCGCCGGCAAGCGTGTGGACGCATTGTCCACAATCGTCCACCGCGTGACCGCCGACCGCCGCGGTCGCCGGCTGCTCAAAAAAATGCGCGAGGAGATCGACCGCCACCTGTTTGAGGTCGTGTTGCAAGCGGCGATCGGCACCCGCATCATCGCGCGTGAGAGCATTGCCGCGATGAAGAAAAACGTGACGGCCAAGTGCTACGGCGGCGACATCACGCGCAAACGCAAGCTCTGGGCCAAGCAGGCCGCGGGCAAGAAGCGCATGAAGCAGGTCGGGCAAGTGGAAATTCCGCAGGAGGCGTTTTTGGCGGTGTTGGAGTCGGATCAGTGAGGCAACAGCCCCGACCGGGACTTGTTGCAAACCGCGTTTTTCGTTTACTATCCAATGAGCAAGACCGACGCCCTTCCGCGTGGCGAGTGTTCCCGAATCGAGGTGCCGTATGGCGAATGAAACACCTTCCCCCCCACCCCGCCATCGTCCGGGGAGCACGTCGCCACGCAACCCGCGCCGGCAGCCGCTCATCCGGAACTAAACGGCGTGCATCAGGTGGCCGTGAATGCCAGCGAACCCGCGGAGGCCTCGCCAGTCGTGCCCATACTGAAATCGATTGCGCTCCACGTCGCTATTTTCCTCGCCGCGTTCCTCGTTCTGGCCGCCGGGTTGCATTTCCTGGCGGGCTACCGCGTGCAGTCGGCCGCGGCTATGGCCGCCATCCTCGCGGGCGTCGTCGTCGCCGTGGCCCGCCTGTTTATCCCCAGTCCGTTCGTCAAACCCAGGACCGCAATAGCCCCGCAGCAACAGCAAGTGCCCACCGACAGCATCCGCGAAGTCATCGAGACTGTGGTCTTCGTCGTCGTCCTCGTCCTGCTGTTGAAATCGTTCGTCGCCGAGGCGTTCGTCATCCCCACCGGGTCGATGGCGGAAACGCTTTACGGCTACCAGAAGGTCATCACCTGCCCCAAGTGCAGTTACGTCTTCCCGGTCAACGTCAGCCAGGAAGTCGATCCGTCCGACAATTTTCCGGCACCGATCGTTGCCTGCACTTGCCCCAATTGCCGTTACGACATCAATTTCGCGGAAGAGGCAAGGTCCAACCGCAGCTGGGACAACCCCGGGTGGGGTTCAGGCGACCGCGTCCTCGTCGGCAAATACTTTTACGAACTGGTGGACCGTCCCGAACGTCTGGAAGTGGTGGTCTTCAAGTACCCCGGCGAAAGTAGCTGGCCGGCGACCGGGCCGCAAAAGGGCCATGTGCCGCTCAACTACATCAAGCGCTTGATCGGCAAGCAGCGCGAGACGATTGGCATTTGGCACGGCAAAATTTATGTCCTTAGTCCGGAGTTGAGTCCTCATTACGACGACTACGAGCGGGCGCAACACGACCCCGAGTTGATGGCGCGCCTTTGGCAGGTGCAATACCAGCACGTCAACGAGGCCCGCGACAAGTTCAAGGAAGGCAAGTTCACGATCGTCCGCAAGCCGCCGGACACGATGCTGGCGATGGCGCGCGTGGTCTACGACAACGACCACCCGGCGACCGACCTGCCTGGCATCAAGCGCTGGGAAGGCAAGGGCTGGGAGCCGGACAACGCCAACGGCTTCGTCAACCCCGGCGGCGCGGCCGAGATGAATTGGCTCCGCTACAGCCACCTGCTCCGCGACTCCCGCATGGGTAAGACGTTGATAACCGACTTCACGGGTTACAACACGTTTCAAACGAAAGAGGGCCCGAACCCCCACCGCGGGTCGCCGCCGCAGAACTGGGGGAGCGACCTGCTGCTGGAATGTGAGGTCGCGCTCGACAAGCCGGAGGGGCAGTTCGTCCTGCAATTGTCGAAGAGTCACGACCGCTTCGAGGCCCGCTGGAACCTGGCGACCGGCGACTGCGACCTTTATCAATTGCACGGCGGCAAGGAAGAGAAGCTCGGCACCGCGAAAACGGCCCTGAACGTCAAGGGCCGCACCTACAAGGTGCGCTTCGCCGACGTGGACGAGAAGTTGACGGTTTGGGTGGACAACGCGCTGCCGTTCGGCGAGGACGGCGTTTCGTACTCGCCCGAAAAATTCAATTTCGCCAGCGGCCCGACGGTCGAGAACGACCTGGAGCCGGCGAGCGTCGGCGTGTAGGGCGGCGCGGTCAAGGTGCGGAAGATGAAGCTGTCGCGCGACACTTACTACACCAACGACCCCAGCCGGCCCGACTACGACTTCGGCGACGGCGACCCCGCGACGTGGACCAAAATGAACCGGTTCGATGACGCCCACGTCAAAACGATCTACGTCCAGCCCGGCCACTACCTGTGTCTCGGCGACAACAGCCCCGAGAGTTCGGACGGGCGCTCCTGGGGTTGCGTGCCGGAGCGCCTGCTGTTGGGCCGGGCGATGCTGGTGTATTACCCCTTTAGCCGGGCGGGCAAGATTCGCTGAGGACGGACGGCCAAGTCATGACGACGGGCGACATCACCATTCGCGTGCGCTACGCCGAGACGGACCGCATGGGGTTATTGCACCATGCGAACTACCTCGTGTACTTCGAGCAGGCCCGCACCGAATTGTTACGGGCGCTGGGCCACACGTACAAGGATTTGGAAGACGGCGGCTACTTGCTCGTCTTGACGAAATTTGAAGTCCGGTATCGCAGCCCGGCGCGGTATGATGATTTGCTGACGGTACGCACGACCGTGGAGCGCACGACCGCGGTGCGGATCGATCACCGTTACGAAGTGTTCTGCGAAGGCCGGCTGCTGGCCGAGGCGACTTCGACCCTGGCGTGCGTAGACCGCGACGGACGGCCGCAGGCGCTGCCCGATTTTCTGAGGGATCGGTGACGAGGAGTAGCTGCCATGAAATCGTATGCGGCCTGGTGCGGTTGGACGGTTGGCCTCGTCCTGGGTGCCGTGTTGTTGGGCTGCGGCGTCGGCTGTACGCCCACCGTGCCGGCGACTACGGTGCCCAGCACCAAGAACGGCGGCGGCGAGCCGGAACAGTTGCCCACGCCGCCGAAGCGCGATCCGGGCTGACCAACGATCGTATCGGAGTAAACTACCCTTGCGCCGCACCCTGATCCAGAGGGTTTTGCCCCTCATCTTCTGCCTGGTCCCCGTCCTGGCCGGCGCCCTCGTGGTGTTCTGCCTGCCGCCGGGCGCGCGCGACTTCTACCTTTCGCACCTGACCCTGCTCGACGGCCTTATCCTGGCGCTTGGGGCCGTGCTGTTTTTCGTGCAAATCCTCCTGAGCTGGGTCGCGCTGCAGTGGCGCGCCACGGGCTTTGACGAACGGCCCGACAAGTGGCTGACCAACCTCGCCCAGGCGGCTGAGTGGTTTCCGTTGCTCGGCCTCCTCGGCACCGTCGCCGGCATTTTGCAGACCTTCAGCGGCATCACCGGGCCGACGGCACCCGAGAAGATCATCCAACTGTACGCTCCCGCGATCACCGCGACCGGCAGCGGCCTGTTCATGGCCCTCTTCAACATCCTGCCGACCTGGATCGTCCTCATCGGCCGCGATTTGATCCGCTCCCTTGGCGGCGAAGCGGCCGCACCCGTCGCTCCGGCGACGGACAAGCCGTTCCGCGAGACGACCCCCGGCGTGCCGACCTCGACCACACCCCTCTAGCCTGCCGCGGAGGAAGAGCCCATGATCGAACTGCCCAAGCGGAGTGTGACGCGGTTCTTCATCCCGCTCATCGACGTATTGACGCTGCTTTTCTGCGTCTTTTTGCTCATGCCGATCGTGCAAATCGCGGACACGTCCACCACCGGCGATAACGCCACGACAGCGGCCGAGTTGCAACAACTCAAAGACCAGTTGGCGCAAATTCGCTTGCAGGGCGGCGACACGCGCGCGTTGCAAGAGGAGCTGGAAAAACTGCGCAAGCTGCTCGGCAAGTCGATCAAGGACCGGCTGTCGGTGCGCGTTCTGGAGATCGACGGCAAGACCGGCAAGCTTTATTTCACCGACCCCGACCGCATCGAAATCCGCGACCAGGCCGCGGCGTCGGCGCTGATCGACCGCGACCGGCGCGAGCGCGGCGTCGGCCAGCGCGAGTTGTACTACCTCATCCTTTACCCGCGCGACTTGAAAAGCTCGCACCCGACGGTCGAGGAGTACGACAAGTATCAGCGCTGGTTCGAGGGCGTGGCGCTCGGTTTCGACATACCCGGCGAGGTCGCCGACGGAGGTTCCCGGCCATGACATTCGCAACACTGCCTATCGCCATGCTGTCAATGGACGACATTGTTCGCTACCTGGCCATCGTCGGCGGCGGCGCGGTTGGCGCGTTCGTTACCGGTTTTCTGACGCAGACGATCGTGCGCGGCTACACCGGCCAGACGGTGCCGCAATGGGTCGTGTGGACTTTGCGCATTCTCGGCGGCGTCGCCTTCGGCTGGCTGGTGTACCTGCTGGTCTTCGGCCAGGGCGGCTCGCTTTTCGGCGGCCTGGGCGGCGGCGGCAATGGCAAAGACGGCGGCGGCAAGGACAGCCCGCGCGACACCACGCCGGCGGTCACGACACCCAAAGATGGCAAGGCCGACGACAAGTCCAAGGACGGCTCACCGGTGCCGGTGGACAAAAGCAGCGTGGTGCGCGTGCAAGTGCTGGGTGACGATCCGCTTCAGGAAATGGTCAAGGCGGGTCGCGTGAAGTCGTTTGACTCGGACCGCTGCTACCGCGTGGACGACGACGGGCCGGCGGACCTCAAGACGTTGAAGGAAGTGGAGCAGTATCTCTTGCAGCGCGTCCGCCGCGAACCGCCGCTCAAGCGGATCGAATTAGTCCTGTACAAGGACAGTCCGCAAAAGAAGGTGCCGCGCGTTTCCGAGTTGAAGAAGTGGGCCGACGACCTGACGCTGCCGGGCAAGGACGAGAAGGTGATCGTCGATTACAAGGAACTCGGCGAGGCGGCGCCGGTGCGCTAACGTAATTGTGGCGAGCCCGGTGCCTAAGCGACCGGCGGGGATCCCGGAAAAGCCCACCCGGGGCATAGGCCCCCCGCGCGCCAGAACAAACAAAACAACACCCAACTGAGGGAGCGGTGAAGACGGGGA
>JBBRLG010000418.1:0-6723 GCA_038231495.1 Gemmatales bacterium
AGCGCGTGGCGGACTTCCTGGCGGACCGCACGACGACCGGCATACCGGACAACAGCTATCCTCGTAGAGGTATTTCGGCGCGGGTGGCGGACCTGGTGCCGCCGCTGATCGTCGAAGCGCTCCGGCACGGATTGCCGATCATGGACCGGCGTTGGAACGGCCGTTTCATTCCCGAGGGCACGTTGGTCGGTCCGGAATCGCGCGGCAGCGCCCCGGTGCGAATCGTGCGCGACGACGCCAACCGCGAGACGCCGGGCCTGGACGGTTTGTACCCGGTCGGCGAAGGTGCGGGCTACGCCGGCGGCATCGTCAGCGCCGCGGTAGACGGCTTACGCTCGGCAAAGGCCGTCCTGGCGAAGTACGCGCCGCTGGACGGCAATAGCGCACGTGGCGGTCCAGAAGAGCGGCGCTAGGCCTCTAAGGGTCGGCCGATCCCACAACCTCGACTCCTTACCCGGTAGTGTAACGGTAGCACAAGCGATTTTGGCAAGCTATACTCAGCGCGCCAGCATGTGGCACAAGGGTCGCCGTAATGGCAGATGACGCAAGAGTACACATGATTGGAAAGGAAATAGCATGACCGTTCTGGAACAGAAGCCACTCACATTAGCGGTGCCATTGCAGGAAGAGCCGGCGGGGGTGCTGCGCGTCGGCCAGAGCCGTGTCTTGCTGGAACTGGTCATTCGCGCTTACCAGCGCGGCGCTTCGCCCCAGGAGATCGTTCGGATGTACGAGAGCCTGGCGCTGGGCGACGTCTTCGCGGTCCTCGCTTATTATCTCGCGCATCCGGCACCAATCGACGAGTACCTGCAAAAATGCGACGAAGAAGCTGAGGCCGTTCGTCGCAAAATCGAGGCGTCGCAGCCGCGTGGCCCCAATAAGGAGGAACTGCTGGCCCGCGCCAAGGTGAAAGGCCTAAACCTGTGATCCGGCTGCTGGTCGATCAAAACTTCAACGGGCACATCCTGGACGGTTTGACCCGCCGCGATCCAGGCCTGGACTTCCTCCATGTTCGGAACGAAGGCCTGGCGGCAGCGCCGGATCCGGTGCTTCTCGAGTGGGCCGCCACGCAAGACCGCGTTCTCCTTACCCACGATCGCCGAACGATTCCAGCTTTCGCTTATTCTCGCGTAGCGGCCGGCCAGCGAATGCCGGGAGTCTTTCTGGTCAGCGACGAGATGCCGATCGGCCAGGCCATCGACGAGGTCCTTCTCGCCGTGTACTGCCTGGCTCCGGACGAGTGCAAGGATATCGTCAAGTATTTTCCCTTGTGAGTTCCAAAGCGAAGTACGACTCCGGCGGGCGTCAAGCGAAGGCAACGAAGTTCGGCGCGAGCCACCCACCTGGCCCGGCATTGACCCCTTGACCGAAAATCGTGTTCTCTGTGCGGATTGCCAAGAGAAGCAGTCGGCAACGACCGAGGGATGGAACGGCCGTTTGCTTTTTGGTAAGCTCTGGCAAAGGAGGCAACCATGATCGAACTGAGAGACGACCAATTGCAGGCCCTCGACACGGAGACGCAACCCGCTGCCGCGGTCGATCCACGGACAGGGCAGGTGTACCGCCTCATCAAGCAAGAGGTCTACAACCTGGTCTGCGGCATAATAAAGCCGTACAACCGCGGCTGGGACCCGGACGAGAACCTTATTCGGAAAGACGTATGAACCGAGGCGATGTCGTCGAGGTGGACTGGCCTTTCACGGACCTCACGGGTACGAAGCCGCGCCCTGCCGTCGTCGTGCAGGCCGACTTCCTCAACGGCCTGATCGATGACACGATTTACGTCAAAATCCAGGGTGCCGCCTACGCCATCCCCGGCACCGAAGTTCTCCTCGACCCGGCCGTGGAGACGGCATCGGGATTGAGCAAGGTTTGCTACGCTTCCTGCAAGGACATTCTCACGCGCGATCAGACACTCATCCTGCGAATGGTCGGCGTCCTGTCGGACGCGGCCCTGCGGCAAATCGAGGCATGTTTGAAGGTGGTGCTGGAAATGCCGTGAATGTGGCCGGCGGCGCATCGGGAAGATCCGCGAGCCGCGTGGCCGACTTGCAAGTGCAAAGGTTCTCGCAGGGCAGACGCCACGAACATGGGAACAACGGATCATCTCCCAGCAGCAGCGCCGCGGTCGATGGCGTGGTGCCGGAGGGATACCTGCGCTCACCGGCCCAGGCTTACCAGGATGTGCTTGCCTGGCTGGAACGCCTGGAAACGGGCGAGGTCCAGGTCGTGAGCCGTCCCCGGATCGTGGTTCCACTACCGGATACGGACCCGAAGGACGTGAAGCGGCGGGTGCGACGCTACGGCGACTTCTCGGCGATGAACCGCAACTGGAATCAGAGCCGGAGCGACACCACGCGCGCACGTCTCCAGGCGAACCCGGAGGAATGGGCGCAGTACCACACCCTGTACGGCGAAGCCCGGAAGGAATGGGCCGTTGTCCCCTACGAAGAGATGATCCGCTGGTGCCAGCAGCGAAGCGGCTACACCCTCGGCGATTTCGGCTGCGGTGAAGCCAAGCTCGCGGAGGCCGTTTCCGACCGGCACACCGTCTACAGCTTCGACCACGTGACGGTACACGAGAACGTGATTGCCTGCGACATGACCCACGTCCCGTTGGACGACAACACGCTTGACGTGGCAATCTTCTCACTGTCCCTCATGGGCGCGAACTTCGCGGATTACATCCGCGAAGCACACCGTACCCTCAAACTCGACGGGCAACTACACGTCATCGAAGCGACTTCACGCCTCAGCAACCGGGATGAGTTCGCCAAAACCCTGGAAGCGTTTGGATTCGAGGTTGTCGCCATCGAAGACAAGTGGAAGTTCACTCACATTCGGGCACTCAAGACGGAGCGCCCGCCGCGCGAGGACGTTGAACTCCGGTTCTAACGGGTGAAGAAAACGTTGAGTCGGGACGTGGCGCGGTTGTTGATCCAAGACCGAACAGGTGCCGGCCCATTCGGTTGCCGGTGTCTCTCATCGGCGAAATGTCAATTGGCGGCGTTGTCTGTCGAATGCGGCGGTTTCCACGGACAAGAATCTACCGTGATTGTCGCCAACCAATTTGGCATCAGCGGACAGCCAGCGGCACGCAATGACACCCCCGCACCGTTAGCAAACGGCGATTTGACGTGCGGTTGAACGACCGTTGGCCGGGGTCCATTTCAGGAGCGCTGCGAGACGGTTGCACGTTGGCGACGGTCCCGATTGACTTCCATGCGCAGCAACGGGTTTGGCACTCAGGCCGGGAGCACGACCGGTCCAAGGCGTCGGTTTTCCGTTGGCAAGGGTCGGCATTTTCTTGGCAAGGGTGGACATTGGCGAGGATCGATATCGAGGGCGAGAAGTGGAGTAACTTTTTTAGCAATAAAGGCTTAAGAAAACCCCAATATCGCACTTGGCGTCGCCAGGAAGGCGACCCCTGCCATAGCGCATTGGCATGGCAAGGGTCGTACGGCAGCAGCTCATCCACGAGGGCTTCACCTTCCCCTGGCCGGACGACGTGTTCGTCCCCCCGGTCGCCGCCTTTGGCTTGAAGGAACTGGCCCGACAGGAGCGTCCCCGTGCAGGAGGCGTGGCCGAGCGGGCGGTCGCCGACGTTCCCGGTGGCGTCCGTGCCAAGGTAGGCCGCGTCGGTCCAGGTGCCGCTGGCCGGCTTCGTGACGCGATTGCTTATCGTCCACCGAACCTGGACCGGGTCGCTCGCCCGGCCGGATAGGGGGATCGTGTAGTTGCTTCAGGGAACGGGGGCACGGCCGTCCTCCCCAGGGTGGCCCTGCCCCCGTTTGTCTCCCGTTCCATCTGGACGGCCTACTAATTCGGTTGCCTCGCTCAAGCGCAATCCTTTTTCCGTTCGTCGATTCCGCGGCCGCTTACGTTTATTCTCAAGGAAGCGGGAAGGAGAATCATGCAGCCGTCGGACGCCGAGCTTATGCGCCGCTGGCAAGAGGGCGACGCCGACGCCTTCGAGGGGCTGGTGCGCCGCTGGCAACGGCGCGTCGCCGGCCTGCTCGGACGACTGGCGGGGCCGGGCGTCGCCGCCGATCTGTGTCAGGATGTGTTTCTCCGCGTCTACCAGGCCGGGCCGCGCTACCGCGAGGAGGGTGCGTTCACCACCTGGCTGTATCGCATCGTCCTCAACACCGCCCGCGACGCCGGCCGCCGCGCGCGCCGCGAGCCGAAGCGGGTCGCCGACCGCGACCTGCCGGGCGACGGCGGTCCCGACGAGACCGTGTGCCGCCGCGAAACGGCCGACGCCGTCGCCGAGGCGGTCGCGGAATTGCCAAACCCGTTGCGCGACGTGCTAACCCTGCGCCACTACGAAGGTCTGTCATTCGAGGAAATCGCACGGCTGACCGGGACGCCGGCCAGCACGCTCAAGTCGCGCTTCACCGCGGCGCTCGCCCGGCTGCGCGTGCGCCTGGAACAACAGGGACTCGCCCCCGAGGAGAGACAAGCATGAACTGCCCCCAAATACGCGAACAGCTGCCGGACCTGCTTTACGGCGAACTCGCGCCGGACGCCGCCTCATCGGTTGCGGCGCATCTGAACCTTTGCGGCGCGTGCCGTCGGGAATTCGACGCCTTGAAAGACGTACGGCACGCGCTCGACGCGGTGCCGCCGGCGACGGCCCAGGTGGATTTGCCGCGCCTGTACCGCGCCGCTGCCCAGGCCCAAGACCGCCGCTCCCGGCGCTGGCGGCGCGCGACGATGGCCCTGGCCGCACTCGCCGCGGGGCTGGTCCTAGTTGCCCTGCTGCCGAGCCTCGAAATTCGCGTCGAGGCCCATCAGTTCGCCGTGCGCTGGGGAGCGCCGCCGCCCGTGCTGCCACCGGCACCGTTGCCGACTCCTGTTCCGCCCGAAGCGGAGCGGACACAGTTCGTCAGCGTGCCGGCACCGGATGTCGAAGAGCAATTGCGCCTGCTCGGCGATCTCGTGCAGCGGTTGGCCGACGACGCCGACCGCCGCGACGTGCGCCGCAGCCGCGACCTGGAAATGCTGCGAACGCAATTGACCGACCAGCGCGAGCAAGCGCGCCAGTGGCGGCTCGCGACGGAGCGCGACGTTGCCGCGTTGTACGCCGTTCAGTTCCCCGAAACCAGGAAAGGAAAACAGCCATGAAATCCCGCGTGTTTCTTTTGACTGCCCTACTCGGCGGCCTCACCTGTGCAGCCGCATCGGCCCAGGAGGCGCCTCAACAAACCCGACCGGCGGTGAATCAACCGCCCAAGACTACCAGCGCCGCCGACGCGCAGGCCGAGGACATCGAGATCATGCGCCGCTTGCTCGCCCGTGCGCTGACCACCGGACAAACTAGGTTTACGGCGGGAAACTTTGTGTTCCCCCCCAAGGTGACCAACATGGGTACGGCGATGGTCGACTTCGATGCCGACGGGCGGCTCGACCTGTTCATTGCCCATGATCTCATTGCCCCGAATCGCGCCCTTGGGAACACTTTCGCCGACTTGATCACCGTTGTTGGTGGGGACAGTGTGTTGTACACGTTGGACAAATCGGGGGCGGTGATTCAGAGTCAGCAGGCGCACATCTAGGATCCGAGAACCGGCAAACAACTGGCTTCCGGCGTCCATCACTTGTCGGACGCCCACGCCCTGTCGCCGGAATTGCACGGCCCCCAGGGCGTGTATCTCAAAGGTCACGGCGTCGTCTACACGGCGACCGTGCCGTTGGGGACGGCAGTGGCCAACGATCCGAAGAAACCCGCGGCGAAACCGCTGACGGAATGGGAACGGACGCGAAAGGAATTGCGCGGCGAGAAGGTCGAGCCGGCAAAACCGGCCGCGCCCCAAGAGAGCCTCGCCGACGCCGTGCTCAAGGTGCTTGCGGAGAACGGCAGCCACTTCGCGCAGCTGGGGGAGAACGAGCAGATCACCGTCGTGCTGACGCTGACGCCGCTACGAACCCAGTCCTGCACGCAATGCCACACCAACCCGTTTGATACCCCGAAGGGAGCCAGTACGTCGAGCGTGGGCAGTGACACGGGAACGGTAACGAGGGGTGGCAACGACACGGTCTTCTATATCAAAGCCGTTCAGGCACTCGGAGAGCTGGCTGCAAACGACGGCACGGACCAAATCAACGGCCTCAAGAAGGACGCGCAGAAAGCGGCCCTCCTCGGCGATCTGCACCTGAAGCAGGGGAAGAACGAGCAGGCCGCGACGTCGTTCGAGGACGCGCTCAAGCTATACTTGGATGCCGCGAAGTTGCTGCGCCTCACCGGCCTCGACCTGGCCGGGCTGCCGGAGATCGACAAACAGCTGGACCACGACATTAGGCTTACGGCCGCCAAACTCTTGCAGGTCTACGTCGTTCTGGAAAAAACCGACGAGTTGCGCAGGACGCAAAAGATCTTTGAGGCGTACCTCCAGAAGGTGAAGCCGACCGAGAAGCCGGCGGCCAAGGCGGTCGAGGGGTCCGCGTCGGTGGAACTGCCTGCGAAGCTGGTGATTTCGGCACCGAAGAAGCTGCTCGATCTCGCCGGCGCGGGCAAGGTCACGGCCGAGGAGTTCCGCAAGGCCGCGACAGTCGAATACCAGCCGGCACGCACGATTAAGCGGTAGAATGAGTCGCGGCTAACTTCAATGAGGCGAGCCGGGAGCGTCAGCGACCGGAGTCTATCTCCGAAGACAGACTCCAGTCGCTTAGAGCGTTCGGAAAAAATGAGATCGCGAAGGCGGCGCGTCCGCAGCGCGAAGC
>JBBRLG010000419.1:0-6718 GCA_038231495.1 Gemmatales bacterium
GGAGCGCGCGCCCCGACCAACCACTGGCGCTCTTCACCCCCCCTGCCCCCCCTTCGTAAGGGGGGGAGAAGTTGATGACGGTGAACGGTTACCGTTTCCCTTTTGCCTTTTTACTTTTGCCTTCTTTTCTTCACGCCCGCTTGACCTTGGCCGCGGCCTCTTCCTGCGGCAGCGGGATGGCGGCGATCAGCTTCTTGATAATATCGTCCGTCGTGATGCCCTCGGCGTCGGCGTTAAACGTCGTTACCAATCGGTGCCGCAACACCGGGTACGCCACGGCCCGAATGTCGTCGGTCGTGACGTGCAGCCGACCTTTCAACAACGCCCGCGCCTTGCCGCCGAGGATGAGGTACTGGCAGGCCCGCGGCCCCGCGCCCCACGCCACTAGCTCCGTCACAAACTTCGGAATGCCCGGCTCCTTGGGCCGCGTCGAGCGCACCAGGTCGGCGACGTAATCGAAAACGTGATCCGCGACGACGACCTGGCGGACGATCTCTTGCAACTTCAAAATCTGCTCGCCGGTCAGCATCGCCTGCAGCTCGGCGCGGTACTGACTCGTGGTGCGCTTCATGATCTCGATCTCTTCGACCCGGTTGGGGTAGCCGACCTGGATGTTGAACATGAAACGGTCGAGCTGGGCTTCGGGCAGCGGGTACGTCCCTTCTTGCTCAATGGGGTTCTGCGTGGCCAGCACGAAAAACGGTTCCGGCAAGTGATACGTCTGGCCGCCGGCAGTGATGTGGTGTTCCTGCATCGCTTCGAGGAGTGCGGCCTGCGTCTTGGGCGGCGTGCGGTTGATCTCGTCGGCGAGGACCATGTTGGCGAAGATCGGGCCGGGCAGGAAGATGAACTTGCGCCGGCCCGTTTCGGGATCGTCCTGAAGGATGTCGGTGCCGGTGATGTCGGCGGGCATGAGGTCCGGCGTGAACTGCACGCGCTTGAACGACAGGTGCAGGATTTTGGACACGGTGCTGACGAGCAGCGTTTTGGCCAAGCCGGGCACGCCGACGAGCAGGCAGTGCCCGCGGCTGAACAGGGCCATGAGGAGTTGTTCGACGACATCGTTCTGGCCGACGATGACCTTGCCGATCTGGCTCGTCATTTTCTCGTAAGCCGAGGCGAGGTCGCGGACGACTTCGGCTTCATTTCCGGCGGGGGTTTTCATGGAAAGCGCGTCTCGTTCGAGGGTAAGTCCATCGCGGTAGGCCGTTAGCCATTCTAAGGTGCCGCTTGCGGCTTTGCAACTAACAGGCAAAGCCGCAAGCGGCCGAAATTATTCCACCGTGTTGCACAGCCGGCCGATGCCGGCCACCTCAATCGTGATCTTGTCGCCGCTCGCCAGGGTGAACTGGTCCGGCGGCACGACGCCAGTGCCGGTCAGCAGGATGACGCCGTCGGGGAACGAAATCTCGCGGCTCAACCACGATACCAGGTCCGCGAACGACCGTGCCATTTGACCGAGCGTCGTCTGGCCGTCAAACACCGTCTGGCCGCCGCGCGAGATCAGCAGTTCAATCGTCACCTGCTCCAAGGGCGGCAACGCCTCGGCCAGTAGGATAACCGGACCGAGCGCACACGCGCCGTCGTAGACCTTTGCCTGGGGCAAATAGAGCGGATTTTCGCCCTCGATGTCGCGCGAACTCATGTCGTTGCCGATGGTGTAGCCGACGATCTTCAGCTGCGGCGACACGACCAGCGCGACCTCGGGTTCAGGCACGTTCCATTTGCCGTCCTTGCGGATGCGAACGTTGGCGTCCGGGCCGACGACGCGCCGGGCCGTCGCCTTGAGGAACAATTCGGGCCGCTCGGCGGTGTAGACCTTTTCGTAAAACGAGGCCGCGCCCGCCGACTCGCGCTCGCGGGCTTCGCGGCTGCGCTTGTAGGTGACGCCGGCCGCCCAAACTTCCTGGTGATCGATGGGGGCAAGCAGGCGCACGTCGGCCAGCGGAATGGCTGCTTGCTTCGTGTCGAGCAGTGTGCGGACGGTGGCCGCCGGGTCGGTGCCGTGGAGGATGTCACTCAGCGTTGGGGACTTGCCCGCAGCGGCGTGCAACAGCTGCACGCCGTCGTCGCCGAGGACGCCGACGCCGGTCGCGCCGGCTTTGGTTTGCACTTTGCAGAGTTTCATTGGTCGCGGTCTCGTGGTCGCGGGAATGGAAGGCGTTGGGTTGTTTTATGCGAATTGCGGTCGCAGAGCCGCGATTTGGAGGCCCGGCCTCTGTTACAATCGGCGGCTGAGGACCGTCGCGCAATACCAACCATCTGAAAGGGGCAAAGCCGTGGACCATCAAGAGCGGCATCACGAGCAGCACGAGAAGGAACGGGAGCACGAGAAAAAGGAACACAAGGCACACGAGCGCGAAGCCGGTGGGAAGCGACACCCGTTTCATCCCGCCTGGTACGCCGTCGTCGGGGCCGTCTTGATTTTCGCGGCGTTGCTCGTGTGGATGTTCCTTATTTGGAAGTAAAGCAGCCCGCCCCGACCGGTGGCGGATAGAAGTCTAAGGCGAGCGGCGGACGATAGTCCGCCGCTCGCCCGTGTTTCAAACAAACCCGCAGCCAACCTCACGGGAAGATCACAATTAACCCGCCGACGACCGCCGCCTCGGCGAGGAGGCCGGTCGCGCTCAGTTCCGGCGGGTACAGCAGCAGCGGCACCGGGTCGCCCGGCATGCAGTAGCCCGCGCTGCACTCGTAGTTGCGGAACAGGTCCGTGCCCCAGTGGTACGGGAAGAACGCCACGTCCTTGTAGAACGTTCCCGCACTTACCAACGGCGTCACCGGGCCGAGGTCCCAACCGTAACGCTCGAAGTTCTTCTGCTCGAAATACAGCCGCTTGTGGCAGACGTAGTTCGGCTCGGCCAGGGTGTGCGATTCCGGCCACGTCCGGCCCGCGAAACGACCCTTCGCCAACACCGGCTCCGCCGGAAATTCGAGCCGCTCGCTTTGCGCGCTCGCCTTCTCCTTGTTGATCAGGCGCAGTTTGAACGACTCCGCCGATTCCAGGACGCCGAACACGCGGTCCGGGCCGGGCAGTTGCAGGATGTCCGCGTATTTGCCCGCCGTCGTGTCCACGGGCGGGGCGGACACCGACCGTTGCATCGCGGTCTGTTGGATCGCTCCGCCGTCGTCGGCCGTCAGGCCCGAGGACAACAGCGGGACCGGGGCCAGCGGCGACCATTGAGCCGGCAGCGGCCGGAGGGCCGTGGTTTGTTGAGCCGACGCGACGCTGCCCAGAAGCAGGGCCGCTAGCGCGGCCAGCGGCCAGGCGTACTTAGTCGCCTTCCATGTTATCGGGATAGTCCGCCCGCGAGCTGTAGTTGGGCGCTTCCTGCGTAATGGCGATGTCATGCGGATGGCTCTCCTGCACCGTCGCCGCGCTCACTTTGATGAAGCGCGTGCGGGTGCGCAGTTCCTCGATATTCCGAGTGCCGCAATAGCCCATCCCGGCCCGCAGTCCACCGATCAATTGATAGATGAACGAGGCCAGCGGCCCCTTGTAAGGCACACGACCTTCGACGCCTTCGGGCACCAGCTTGTCGCGGCCGCTGCCGCTCTCTTGCCGATACCGGTCCTTCGAGCCGGCCATCATCGCCCCGATCGACCCCATGCCGCGGTACGTCTTGAAGCTGCGCCCCTTGTAGATGATGAGCTGGCCCGGGCTTTCCGACAGCCCGGCCAACAGGCTGCCGAGCATTACGTTGTGGGCACCGGCCGCCAGCGCCTTGACGATGTCGCCGGAGTAGCGAATCCCGCCGTCCGCGATGATCGGCACGCCGCTGTCGCCCAAACCCTTGGCGGCCTGCTCGATGGCGGTGATCTGCGGCACCCCGACGCCGGAGATGACGCGCGTGGTGCAGATGGAACCCGGCCCGATGCCGACCTTGATCGCGTCGGCGCCCGCTTCCATCAGGGCCCGCGCCCCCGCGGCGGTCGCCACGTTGCCGGCAATCACGTCGATCTTGTGGCGGCGCTTGATCTCCGCCACCGTCTGGATGACGTTGGACGAGTGGCCGTGCGCCGAATCGACGACGACCACGTCCACCCCGGCACGGATCAACGACTCGACGCGCTCGTACTCGTGTACCCCCACCGCCGCGCCGACGCGCAACCGGCCGCGGGCGTCCTTGCAAGCATTGGGGAAGTTCGTGAGCTTGTCGATGTCCTTGATGGTAATCAACCCTCTCAGTTTGTAATTATCGTCAACCAGCAGAAGCTTCTCGACCTTATTTTCCGTTAGAATCCGCTCAGCCGCTTCAAGCGTCGTATGTTCCGCGGCGGTCACGAGGTTGTGGTGCGTCATCACCTCGGCCACCCGCTGATTGTTGTCTTTCAGGAAACGCAAGTCGCGGCGCGTCAAAATGCCTTTCAGAAAGCCGTTGACCGTGATCGGCACGCCGCTGATCTTGTTTTGCTCCATGATGCGGCGGGCGGTGCCGACGCTCTCGTCGGGCGGCAGCGTGATGGGATCGACGATGATGCCATTTTCGCTGCGCTTGACCTTATCGACCTCGCGCGTCTGGTCGGCGACGGTGAGGTTTTTGTGAATGATGCCGATGCCGCCTTCCTGGGCGAGCGCGATGGCGAGGTCGCTTTCGGTGACGGTGTCCATCGGCGACGACACGATGGGCAGGTTGAGGGCGATGTTGCGGGTCAGCTGGGTGCGGACGTCTACCTGACGGGGCAAAACGTCGCTGTAACCGGGTTCGAGGAGCACGTCGTCGAAGGTGATGCCTTGATAGGCGATGCGATCCAGCATGAAAAAACCCCCTGGGGTGAGAGTCATTTCCCTCGTATTATAGGGGGCGCATGCGAGATGGGGAATAGCAACGGTCCGCCGCTTGCGGCTTTGCGGGGAGACGGCAAAACGGGCATGGATCAAAAGCCGCAAGCACGAGGCAACAGGTGGAATTCGTTTCATTCGCCCACCCACACACCCCCCCGAACGAATTTCCCAAGGTGGAACTTATGGCCGGGCAAAGACTTAACGCATTCGATCCCCTTGGCACCCTGGCGCCACGACCTTGAAGGACGGTTGCTTCCTTTGCCACCCGAGTTTGAACCATGCCGCAAAACGATCCCGCCACCGGCAAAACGCGGCTCAAACCCGCCCAATCCGCCCGGTCGGCGTCCGCGTTCCGCTGTTCGACCGGAATCAGGGCAACTTCCGGGTCGCTCAACGGCACGTCGAAACACCGTTTGCTAACGGTGCGGCGGTGTCAGTGCGTGCCGCTCGCCGCCGGTGGACGCCAAAATCGTGGGTGACAATCACGGTAGATTCTTGTCACACGGAACGTAGCGCGCCCCAACGGGGAATAAGGCAGCGTTGACCACGGCGAGGCCGCCGCGTTTAATAGAGGCATGGCCAACAAACGCCCGAGCAACGGCGAAACGAAACCGGCACGCTGGTATCGCGGGGCGAACATTCCGATGCGGGTGATCCGCGGTTTCGCGCGTGCGGTGGCCGAGCACTTCCACCCCGAGAAAATAATCTTGTTCGGTTCTTACGCCTACGGCACGCCGCACGCCGACAGCGACGTGGACATCCTCGTCGTCATGCCGGCCCGCAACCAGATTGATCAGGCATGTCGAATCGATCGGTTGATTGACGCGCCGTTTCCTTTGGACCTCCTTGTTCGGACCCCCAAGAACATGAAGTGGCGGCTTGAAGAAGGCGACTCGTTCTTGACGGAGATCGTCACCAAGGGGAAAGTGCTGCATGAAGCGAACGACGCGCGATTGGTTGAGAAAGGCGGAGAGGGATAACCGACTCGCAAAAAAGCTCGGCTGGGGAAGCGAAAATCAGTTCGTCTTCGGACAGGTACGGCCGCTGCGCTTCGTCCCCAGCCTTGGCTTGTTTGAAGGCAGGCAGGTCGCATAGGATGGGAAAAAGGAGTGAGCCATGATCGAACTGACCGAAGACCAGCGCCGGGAACTGGAGTGCGGCCACGCTGTCGATGTCACCGACGCCGCAACGTCCCGGCCTTATATCGTCCTGCCAAAAGACGTTTATGAGCGCGTCCGCTACTTGCTTTACGACGACTCGGACTGGACGGCGGAGCAGTTGCGCGAGGCACTCGCTCGGTCCGCCAAAGAGAACGGCTGGCAGGAGCCGGGCATGGAGGCGTACGACCGCTACGATGAAGAGCGAGCCAAGCGATGCCCGTAAACCGTGGCGACGTAATTTTGACGTACGTTGCGAACGTCGGTGGCCCGGGTGGCACGGTTCGTCCGGCGTTGGTGGTTCAATCGGACCACAACAACGCGCGGCTGAACGAGACCATCATCGCCGCCATCACCAGCAACACGTCGCGGGCGGGTGAGGCCACCCAGCTACTGATCGACATTTCGACCCCCGATGGTGCCGGTTCGGGGTTGCTGTACAACTCGTCGGTGCGCTGCGAGCGCCTGCACTCGATCCCGCAGGCAGACGTGCGGCGAATCTTGGGTAGGCTCTCGGACGCCCTGATGCGACAAGTCAACGACTGCCTGAAGGCAGCGCTGGGAGTGCCATAGGATTGGTTGCGAGCGATCGACGCAGCGCGACCCAAAATATGAACTGCGGCCCTTTCCCTCCCCGTAACCGTTCACTGCCCTGCGAGTAGTGCCGGGGCTTGAAGGCCGCCACGATGAGCCACCAACGAATGATACAGGAACTCCAACGCCGGCCGTTTTTGCAAGCGCAGGGTTTGCGTCACCGTCAGGATGCGCTCGACGA
>JBBRLG010000420.1:0-6691 GCA_038231495.1 Gemmatales bacterium
CTTGCCAAGATTGTTGCGCTTTGGCAAGGGTGGGTAGGGCGTCCGCTGCCGGTCGCTCAAAGGCAACGCCATCGGGAGCTTGGTCGGGTATGCGTCGTGCTCCCCAAACAGCACGATTGGCAGAATCGTTGGTCGCGGTGCTTCCAGGCCGAGGTAATAACTTCAGCCACCCACGCTTTTGTGTAACTTCCCCCAAAATCCTGTCGCCCACCCCCTGACAAGCTAAGTATAATAGGTAGCTCGTAACAGGGGCCGTTCATCGCCCGCCGCCAATCGGCGCGACCCGTGCTTTCGGAGGTTGACCGCTGATGTCCCGTGTACCTCGCACCCTGCTCGCGCGCGTCGGCCTGGCCGTCGTCCTCGTCGCCCCGTTCGCCGCCTTCGTGTCGCCGGGACAGGCCGTTCAGGTGAAAGACATTCAAGGGGGGCCGCCAAGCCCGCCGCCGCCAAGTACGACCGACGTCGCGCAACTGCCCGTGGACCGGCAGGCGATGAAAAACCTCCGGACCGCCCAGGAGTACATCGACGCCAAGCTGTGGGCCGAGGCCGTCAAGCTGTTACAGACCGTCGTCGATTTGAAGGAAGACAGTTTCATCCAGGTCGCCGCCGACCCCGCGACCAAGACGCCCGCGCGCACATGCAGCAGCCGCGAAGAAGCCAGCCGCATGATCGGCGGCCTGCCCACCGCCGGCCTGGAAGCCTACGCCCTCGCCTATCACGATCCCGCCGCGCGCATGCTCAACGAGGCCAAGGCCCGCCGCGACCCGCAGCTGTTCCAGGAAACCGTCCGCCGTTATCGCTACACCCGGCCCGGCACCGAGGCGCTCGAACTGCTCGGCGCGCACGCGCTGGACCGCGGCGAGTTCGACCTGGCGGTGGTCTGCTACCAGCGGCTTTTGGAGCGCACGAACAAAGACAAGCCGTCGCGCGAGTTGTTGTTCAAGGCCGCCCTCGCCTTTCGGTTCGCCGGCAACACGGCCCTCGAACGCCAGACGATGCAGAAGCTCGCCAACGACATCGGCACCGGCAACTACAAGGTCGGCGGCCGCAGCCTCACCGCCGACCAACTCGCCGCCGAAGTCGCGCGCTTGCCCGTTGCCAAAGCTAGTTCCGAGGACACCTTGGTGTTCCGCCGCGACCGCAGCCGCTCCGGCGGCGGCGCCGGCGACTTTCCCTACCTCGAACCGCTCGTGCGCCTCAGCACCGTCGAGCAGGAGCGGATGAAAGGGTGGCTGGAAAATGCGCTAAAGACGACCCCGGCCAACGGCGTGAGCCTGCCGGCGGCGGTGCCCATCGCCGTCGGCGACAAGGTCGTCTACCGCAGCCACCTCGGCGTTCACGCCCTCGACGCCCGCACCGGCAAAGAAGTTTGGCGCACGCCGTTCCCGCTCAGCCTCGACACCCTCGACCGCGAATCCGGCCCGTACGTGCAGCTGGAGGACTGGTTCTTCCATCGCTACACGAACCTGCGCACCGCGCTGTACGAGAACTCGGTCCTGGGTACGCTCAGCAGCGACGGCAGCAAGGTCTACGCCATCGACGACCTGCCGTTGCCGCCCCACCCCAACCAGATCATGATGGAGCAGAACGGCCAGAAGCGCTATTTCGGACCCCTCAAAAACCAGGTCTACCATAACAAGCTGCGGGCACTCGACCTGGCGACCGGTACCGTCGTTTGGGAAGCCGGCGGCATGCAGGCGGCCGCGCGCGAGTTGTCCGAAGCGTACTTCCTCGGCCCGCCGTTGCCCCTGGGCAGCAACCTCTTCGTGTTGACGGAACGCAACTCGGAATTGCGCCTGGTGTGCCTGCGTGCCGACCGCGGCGAAGTGCTCTGGTCGCAGAGCCTCGGCACGCCGCGCGAGAAAATCCTGATGGACGTGAGCCGCCGCATCACGGCCGTCCACCTCGCTTACGACGACGGCGTACTCGTCTGCCCGACCAACTCCGGCCTGATCCTCGGCCTGGACCCGATGTCGCGGACGCTACTGTGGGCGCACACTTACCGCGAGACGCCGGCCGCCACGGACCCCAACCTGGGCGGACTGGGCGGAGGAGTAGCGGCCCCTTACAGCGCCGAAGGGCTAACCGGGACGTGGAGGGGTTCGGCCCCGATCGTGTCCGGCAGTCGCGTCGTCTTCACCGCCACCGACTGCGATTCGGTACGCTGTCTCGACCTACGCACCGGCGCGCTGTTGTGGAAGGTATTGCGCACGGAAGAAGACCTCTACGTCGGCGCGGTGCGCGACGGCAAGGTGCTGGTCGTCGGCAAGAACGGCAGCCGCCTGTACAGCCTGGCCACCGGCGCCCAGGTCTGGCAGCAGCAGACCGACCGGCCCTCCGGCCTGGGCGTGGCGGCCGGCAAGTATTATTACCTGCCGTTGGAAAAGGGCGGCCTGCTGGCACTGAACCTCGACAATCCGCGCGAGTCCGCCCACCTGACGCCGCACTCCGCTTTCAAGCCGGGCAACCTCGTCTTTCACGCCGGCCTGCTGTGGTCGCAGGACACGCTGACGCTGACGGCCTACCCGGAGATGACCGCCTACCTGAACCTCGTCCAGGCGAAGTTGAAGGCCAACGGCCGCGACCCCGTGGCCCTGGCCGAACGCGCCGGGCTGCGGCTGGACCGCGGCGACGTGCAGAACGCCGCCGCCGACTACCACGCCGCGCTCGCCAACAACCCGCCCGCCGAACTGGCCGGCAAGGTGCGCGAAAAACTGTTCGCCACGCTGACGCAGCTGCTCGGCCGCGACTTCACCGCCGGCGAAAAATACCTCGCCGAGTACGTGAGCCTGTGCAACGTCCCGGTCCCGGCCGACGCGCCGGAGGACGAGCGCAAGCGTCTCGAAGCCGAACGGCAAAAGCGGCTGACGCAATACTACATCCTCGTCGCCCACGGCCGCGCCTCCCAGGGCAAGCTGGCCGGCGCGGTGCAGGCGTACCGCGACCTGCACCAGCGCACGCGCTCCGACGAGTTGATGGTGATTCCGTTTGACCCTGCCGTCCAGGTGCGGCCCGACCGCTGGGTGCAAACGCAAATCGGCGTGCTGGTCGGCCAGGCGTCCGACGAGCAACGCGCCCGGCTGCAAACCGAGTTGGAAAAGGAGTGGCGCACCCTGGCCGCGGGCAACGACCTCGCGGCACTGGAGCGCTTCGGCGCGCTGTTCGGTGCCATCCCCGGCCCGGTGGGCGCGCCGGGCCGCGCCGCCCTGTACCGGCTGGCCGAGCAGCGCGTCCTCGACGCCAACCCGCGCTACGCCGTGGACGCCGAACTACTGCTACACCAACTCCAACAGCAGGCCGACACGCCCGCGTTCGCCGCGCTGGCGCTGTACACCCGCGCCCGGCTGCTGACCCGGCACGGACTGCTGGAAGACGCGACCGACTGCTACCGGCAGTTGAGCCGGGATTACCCGAAGGCCGTGCTGCCCGACGGCCGCACCGGCGCGCAGGCTTTCGCCGACCTCGCGGCCGACAAGCGGTTCATGACGCACCTGCACGAGCCGCGGCCGGCGTGGAACGGCACCAAATTGAAGGCGGTGGAAACCACGGGCAACTTCCTGCTCAACAAGGCGGTCGTCTCGCACGAGCCGCAGACCGGCTACAACCAATACGGGCCGTTCGGCAACCCCACCCAGATGATCGACCACCGCAGCCCGCCGCCGTCCACCTGTCGCCATTTACGATTCCTGCTCGACGTGCCCAACGGCCAGCTGCACGTCGCCGACCGCGACACCGGGGTCGAGCGCTGGACGCTGCCGCTCCCGGTTGCTGCGGCCCGCCAGTACATCAACACCGGTGAGGAAATGGTCAACTACCGCGTCGTGGACCACCTGGCGATTTTCAGCGTCGGCCAGTTCCTGGTCGGCGTGGACTTGATCGAGCGGCGCGTGCGCTGGAGCCTGAACCTGCTGGACGGGATGCCGCAAAACAATCGCAACGCCATCTCGGTGGGGCCGGACGGTGCCGTCTACGTTTACAGCGCCGACGGCAGCGGCACGATCAACGGCCACTACGGGCTGGTCGGTCCGGTGGGGCTGACGGGCTGCTATGTGCAGACCGCCACCGGCCTGGCGGCGCTGGACCTGGAGACGGGTCGGACGCGCTGGCTGCGCAGCGACGTGCCGAGCAATTTCGACATGTTCGGCGACGACGAGTTCACTTACTTGGTCGAGCGCCAGCTGGACAATGTCGTCCGCGGCGTGCGGGCGTTCCGCGTCAGCGACGGCGTTTCCGTCGAGATTCCCGAGGCGGTGGAGGCGTTCGCCCGCAAACAGCGCATGGTGGGCCGGCACGTCTTGGCGACGGAACCAGGGCCGCGCGAGGAGTTGATCGTGCGCCTCTACGACGTGCAAGCCGGCAAAGACCTTTGGAAAAAGACCTACCCCACCGGCTCGCTGCTGCTGGACTCCAACACGCCAGACTTCATCGGCATCGCCGTCAGCAAGGGCCACGTCGAGTTGCTCGACCCGCTGACGGGCCACGAAATCCAGCAGCTCAAGATCGATCCCAATGCGATGGACAAGGCGTTGACGGGGATACTTTTGCGCGACAAAACACAGTTCTACGTCGGCTTCCAGTTGCCGAAGGACCAGAACTCCAACGTGGAAGATGGTCCGAACCCGAGTGCAAGCGGCGAGATCGTGTCGCTGCCAATCAACGGCCTGCTCTTCGCCTTCGACCGGGCAACGGGTAGCCTGCGCTGGGGCAGCCGCTTGCCCTACCAGCGGATTATCACGGACCGCTTCGACGAGATGCCGGTCGTGCTGTGCAGTGCCGCAACCCAGCGCGGCGTCGGCGGCCCCGGCGGCAGCGTGATGGTCGTCGCAACGGTCGTGCTGGACAAGGTGACGGGAAAAAAGCGGTATCACAAGGAGACCGTCAACAACGGCGAGACGTACCACACGCTGCAGATCAACCCGCGTGCGGGGACGATTGATTTCGTCACCGCGAACGCGAAGGTGCGGTTTACGATGGAGAAGTGAGAAGGCGAACCGGGAGCGTAAGCGACCGGAGTTTATCCCTGAATAAACTCCGGTCGCTTACGCGGGGTGCCATGCTTTGGTACTCCAAAGCATGCTTTGGAGTACCAAAGCATGGCACCCATCCTGCATTGGCGACTACTCCGGTCGCTTACGCTCCCGGCTCGCCTTGGCACGGCGAGTTAATGGATTACCGGAACCGCTTTGTCCACAAACTCGTTCAAAATGCCGAGCAACCCGTCCAGGCGGTCAACGAGCGCCGTCGCGCCGACGAACGCCGCGAAATTCTGGTTCCGCGACCGTGGGTGCAAACCCAGGAGCAACACCTTGACCCGCGGCATTTCGCGCGTCAGCTTGTCGCAGGTCAGCCAGCCGCTCTCGTCGGGAAGTTGCGTGTCGAGGATCACCAGATTCGGCGACAACGTGCGCGCGAGGCCGCGCGCTTCGACGCCGTTGTCGGCGAAATGCACGTCCCAGCCCAGCCGGCGGAACGAGCCGCAGGCGCGCAGGGCGTAATCCTCGTCGGCGTGGGCGAGCACCAGACACGGGCGACTGCCGACCGGTTCCGGTCGTAACGTCAACACGGGCATCTCCTTCACTGCGGGCGATGGCGATTCCGGGGCGCGGGCCAGTCACACGGCCCCACTTACTTAGACGAGTTTCTCCGTCTTATGATTCGCCGCCGGCCCCGGTTTCTTTCAAGTCCGCGGCGGGTTTTCGCGAAATTCCCTAGCCGCCGGGCTTGTCGTTACCACCGGATTTCCATTCATTACCGTGCGAACCGGCGCGGGCCGTTTGAGTAAGACGGCCCCCGCGCGCCGAAGGTTCACCTCCCGCGCCGTTTCTCCTGGCTTGGCACTCCGCGGGCTGGTGGCAGCGCGGAAACGCCGACACCCCCTTTCACGGAGTCGAAACCGATGGCAAAAAAAGCCTCTTCAACCAAGACGACCCAGCCTGCCGAAACTCACCCCGCCGCCGCCGGCGTCAAGCAAGCGTTCGAGGCGGGCGAAGGGTTGCTGCGCATGGCGCCCACCTGGGTGCCGCGCTCGTTCTTGATGCCGGGCAAGCGGATCAAGCTAGCGCCGCAAGACGTGTACGCCCTGGGCGCTCACCGCGGCGGCATCGACGAACGCTGGTTCGCGTCCACCACCGTCGCCGCCAACGAAGGCGCGCCGCCCGACGAAGGCTTGAGCTACGTCGTGTTCGGTGGGAAGCGGGTCTTCACCTTGCGCGACGCCGTGGGTCTCGAGGGGGCGAAACTCGTCGGCGCGCCGATCTGGGACAAGTACAAACGCTGGCCGGTTTACAGCAAGTTCTTCGACAACCTGGGGCCGATCCCGCACCACATGCACCAGAACAACGCCCAGGCCGCCAAAGTCGGGCAACAAGGTAAGCCGGAATCGTATTATTTTCCACCCCAGTTGAACGCGGTCGGCAACAACTTCCCGTACACCTTCTTCGGCCTGGAGCCGGGCACGACCAAGGCCGACCTCGTGCGCTGCCTGGAAGACTGGAACAAGGGCGACAACGGCATCCTCAACTACAGCAAGGCGTACCGCCTGCAACCGGGCACCGGCTGGCTGGTGCCGCCGTGCGTGCTGCACGCGCCGGGTTCGCTCGTCACCTACGAGCCGCAGTGGGGTTCGGACGTGTTCGCCATGTACCAGTCGCTCGTCGAGGGCCGGCTGGTGCCGTGGGGCCTGTTGACCAAG
>JBBRLG010000421.1:0-6690 GCA_038231495.1 Gemmatales bacterium
CGCGCCAACGGCCCTACCGCCTGCCCCAAGGACCGTGCCGTTGGTGGTCAACTCCGGGGGGGGTGTGCCAGGGGGTGCGGAAACGAACTTTCTCAAAGCATTAGCCCGCTGACGTTTAGGACGAAAAAGTTCGTTTCCGTGTTCGTCGCCCCGAAGGGCAACAAGGGGAGTCCGGCAGAAACGAACGGTGACGCGCGTCCTGCGCTGCCGCGCACCCAGAAAACTCCCAGCACGGGATGTCTATTGCTGTCCGACTCCCACCACCGCGGTGAACGGTTACCTTATTTTTTCTCCTCCTCCGCCAGGTCTTCAAGCAGATTCTTTTTGAGGAAGCGCTCGATTTCCTCCGGATGGACATAGTAGCCCAGGCCGTCGTTCGCGCCGCTGGCGATGCCAAGCACGTAGCCGCGCTTGTCCACGAGCGGCCCGCCGGAACGCCCCGCCGCCGGAGCGGTTGCGACCTCCCAACTGGCGACGCCGTTCTCGCCCGGCCGTTTAACCAATTTGCGACCCTTCACCGTTTCCGCTCGGCAAGTCGGTGCTTTGCCGCTGTCGCAGCCGACGCTCAGCCCTGCGAAGTCTTTATCGCCGGGGGCTTTCGCGGCTGGACACAACGGCAGCACGCCTGGCAACTTGACACGCGTGGGGATGCGGACCACGGCCAGGTCCTGTTCCTTGGAGTCGGCGACGATTACCGCGTCCGCGTACACCGCCGCCGCCTTGGGGTAGGATTGGGCGGAGTAGACGTGGACCTCAACCTTGTCGGCCTTGTCGATGACGTGCCGGGCGGTCAGGACGTAGGCGAAGTTCGCGTCCTGTTTGACGACGACGCCGCTACCCTCCGACCCCTTGGCGGCGTTGACGATTCGTACCGTGGCCCGCAGCGCGGAGGCCTGTAGCTCCTTGGTGAAGTCCGGAGCATCGGCCTGATCGGTCTGCGCCGTCACCAACAGGGCGAGAAAAAAAGGGGTCATGTGCCCTCCGACAATGGTTGCCCAATTGTCTGCGTAGTTGGACCCGTCCCTCGCTCCCGTGCCGGCAGCACCTTGCCCGTCACCGTGCCGAAGCCGACGCGATAACCGTCGCCCTGGCACCAGCCGGTCAGCGTCAGGCGGTCGCCGTCCTGCAAGAAACTCCGCTGCTCGCCGTCGGGGAGGTTCAAGGGCCGGGTGCCACGCCACGCCAACTCCAACAGGCTGCCATAAGAATCCGGCGTGCTGCCGCTGATCGTGCCGGACGCCAGCAGGTCGCCGGGACGGAGGTTGCAGCCGTTTACCGTGTGGTGCGCGAGTTGCTGGGCCATACTCCAGTAAAGGGCGCGGAAGTTCGACGCACTGATGCGGGCCGGTTGCGTCATTTGCGCGCTTTGCAGCAATACTTCCAGGTGAATGTCGATCGCGCCCGGCCCCTTCGCTTGCAAATACGGCAACGGCGTCGGCTCCTGCGTCGGGCCGGCGCAGCGGAACGGCTCTAACGCCTCCAGAGGCACCACCCACGGCGCTATTGACGTGAGGAAATTCTTGGCGAGAAACGGCCCCAATGGCACGTACTCCCAAGCCTGAAGGTCGCGGGCGCTCCAGTCGTTGAGCAGCACCAGGCCGAAGAGGTGGTCTGTCGCCGCACCCACCGGAATCGGCTGCCCCAATTCGTTGCCTGGGCCGACGAACACGGCCATTTCCAGTTCAAAATCCAGCGACCGACTCGGTCCGAAAACGGGGGCGTCGGCCTTCTCCGGCTTGCTCTGGCCGTGCGGTCGCACCAGGTCGGTGCCGCTGACGACGACGGAGCTGGCGCGCCCGTGATAGGCGACCGGCAAGTGCAACCAATTCGGCATCAGGGCGTTGTCGGCACCGCGCAGCATCGTGCCGACGTTGGTGGCGTGCTCGCGCGACGAGTAAAAATCGGTGTAGTCGCCGATCTCCGCCGGCAGCAGCATGTCCACTTCGCCCATTGGCACGAGCGCCTGTTGGCGCAACGCCGCGTTGTCGCGCAGCGTCGGCTCGTCGGCCCGCAGCAACTTGCTAATCAACGCGCGGGTCTCGGCCCAGACGTGCTTGCCGCGGGCCATGAACGGGTTCAGCCGGCCGCGGTCGAAGACGCGGTACTTGCCGAGGGCGGGCACCTGAAGCAGGTTGTGCTCTTCGAGAAAAGTCAGGTCGAGGATTTGCTCGCCGATGGCGACGCCGACGCGGGCCGGCCCGCCCGCGCGCCGCCGGAAGACGCCGTAGGGGAGATTTTGGATCGGAAAATGCGAGTCCGGTGCCACCGGGGCGAAGGACCGCAGGGCGGGGTTCGTGGTTTCATTCATGGGGTTCATTCCGGAGGAAACTAACCACGCGGGAAAGGCACAAGTAAAAAGGCAAAAGGCAAACACCCTGCACGCTTGCGGCCGTCTTGAATTCTTTTAACCTTTTGCCTTTTACTACTCGCCCGTCAATTCCTTCACCAGGCCGTCGGCGTCGTACAACTTTCGCAGCGCTTCCAGCACGCCGCGCGAGTGGACTGCGATGTGCCGGGCCTGCACGTCTGTGTAAACGAAGTTGCGCACCAAACCGTGGCGGTTGCGGTCGAAGTTGATGCCGACTAACTCACCCGCACGGTTCAAGACGGGGCTGCCGCTGTTGCCACCAATCGTGTCCGCTGTCGAGGTGAAGTTAAAAGGTGTTTTCAGATCGATTTTATCCTTACCCTTGAGCCACCGTTCCGGCAGCACGAACGGCTCGCGGTGGCCCTGCTTCTCGGCGCGCTCGAAGGCGCTGCCGAACGTCGTGTGGAAGGGCAACTCGACGCCGTCCACCTCGTAACCCTTCACCTGGCCGAACGCCAGCCGTAGCGTGAACGTCGCGTCGGGCGCGATGCCCGCGCCGAGGACTTCAAACTTGGCCGCCGCAATCTGCGCGTTGGCCTGGCGCTCGACCTCTTCGACCTGGTTTTCGTACCTCTTTCGCAGCGCCCGCCCGTCGTCGTCCACCTGGCGGGCGAACTGGATCATCGCGTCGTCGGCTTGCTCAATTGCCGACGCGCCGCCCTTGGCCAGACGCCGGCGCTCCTCCGGGTCGGCGAGCTTGGTGCCGGCGACGAGGGCCGCGGCCCGCGCGGCGGGTGACTTGCCCGCGAAGATCTTCACCACTAACGGATGGTCGCCGCCGAGGTTTTCCACGAGGAACGTCAGCGAACCAGCCAGGCGGGTGCGCTCCAGTTCCGGGTAGACCGGGGCCGGCGAAAATAACTGGAATTCGAGCGATTCTAGTGCCGATTCGCGGTACTCGCGCAGCCGCTCCGCGTTCGCTTTCGGCTTCTCCGCGGCCAGGCGCACAAGGTGCCGGGCGATGTTGAACAGTTCCGAATCGAAGGCGTGGCCGGTTTCCAGCAGGTAGTAGTCGCGCTCCAGGCCGGCGAGCGCCTTTTCGGCCGCGGCGATGCGGTCCCAGGCATCGCCATACGCCTTCTGCTTCGTCGGGTCCGCCGCGATCTTGGCGCGCAGGCTCTTTTCCTGCACGCCTTTCAGGGCCAGAATCGACGGGTCGAGCAAGCCCTGGTACTGACCACCGAACGCCTTGCGGGCGTTGGCGACGCGGTGCAGGTCCTTCTGCGCCATGCGCCGCTGCTCCGGGCCGCGGGCCGCGAACTGTTCCAGCAGAGCCTCCTGGTTGCGCACCCGGTTGAGCACGTATGGCAGCGTCACGTCGCGCCGGTGTTGCAGCTTGGCCAGCGTGTCTTGCCGATTCGTCGTGCCGGGGTGGCCGGTCACGAACACGAGCCCGTTTTCCTGCGGGCCGTGCGCGTTCCACTTGAAATAATGCTTGACGTGAGCCGGTTTGCCGTCCTCGTAAGCGCGGAAGAAGCAAATATCGAGGCCGTGCCGCGGGTACTCGAAGTTGTCCACGTCGCCGCCGAACGCCGCGATGCCGGCCTCCGGGGCGAAGCCGAGCCGCACGTCGGTAAACTTCTTGTAGCGATACAGGTGGTACTGCCCGCCCTGGTAGAGCGTCACCACGTCGCTCCGGAGTTTCGTCTCGTCGAGCGATTCTTTTTCGATGGCGGCCATGACCGCCCGCCGCGCGGCAAACGCCTCGGCGGGCTTCACCTCCGGCTTGACTGCGGCGTTGACGCGCTCCGTCACGTCTACGATCGATTGCAGCACGTTCAATTCCAGGTCCGGGCATTTCAACTCGCCGCCGTGGCCGTGGGCGTAAAAGCCGTCTTGCAAGTAGTCTTTGCCGCGCGGGCTGACCTTTTGGATGCTGTCCGCGCCGATATGGTGGTTAGTGACGATCAAACCGTCGGGCGAGACAAAGCCGCCGGAGCCGCCGTTGTTGAAGCGGACTGACGCCAACTGCACGTGCGTCAAAAAGTCGTCGGTCAGGTCGAACTGATATTTGTCCTTGAGGAGTTGGCGCGGCGGGTTGTTCAGGAGCCACATGCCTTCGTCTGCTTGCACGTTATTCACCCAAAACAGAGCGGATATAAAGACAAAAAGGGTCGCGCGGGTGCGGGGCATACGGGTTGCGCCTTTCATCGGGGACAGGGCGAAGCTTTGACGTTTATCCCGGCGCGGGCGGTCGCTGTCAAGGGCCAATGCAATGCCGCAAGCGGCAGGCGTGGAAATGGGTTGAACCCGGTTCCTGGAAGCGATAAACTGCGGCAGTAGAAGTCGAAACGGCTGCCCGTTTTCCTTCGCGAGGATTGGAACCCATGTCCCGTCGCATTCTTCTGTCCGCCGGTTTACTGGCGTACCTCCTGTCGGCGACCCCACGCGCCGCGGCAGTGGCCCAGGAAACCCCGAAGTCGCCCCCAGATGTCAAAAAGCAGGAGGCCCCGGCAGACCCGGTCGGCGTTTGCATGGACCGCTTCCTGAAGGTCGGCGATTTGGTGCTGGACAAGCACGTCGAGCCGCCGAGCCGGCAGGAAATGTTCCTGGGCGGGTGTCGCGCGGTCTTCACCCAGGCCAATGCTACGCCGCCCGCCGACCTGAGCCGACAGGTCTCGCGACTGGCCTCGGACGACCAATTCCGTTCGTTCCTCAAAGACAACTGGCCCAAGCCGGCAAGTGACAAGCCGGTCGATGCCGGCCAATTGGAGGGCGCTTTCCTGCAAGGCCTTTTGGAGCGCGTGCCGGGCAAGCCCGGACTTGTCTCCGCGGCGAATGCGCGGGTGATGGAGCAGTTGGCGGCCAACCGCTACGTCGGCACCGGCATTCAGATCGGCGTTAACCAGCAGGCGAAATTGACGCAAATCATCAACCCCTTCGCGCGCGGCCCCGCCCGCAAGGCCGGCGCGAAACCCGGCGACATCATCGTCGAGGTCGATGGGGTCAGCATGGAAGGGCAGACGATCGCCCAGGTCGTGGACCGCATCCGCGGCGAGGAGGGCACCACCGTCACGATGACGGTCCGCCAACCCGACACCAAGGAGACGCGCGTCCTCAAGATGACGCGCGCGGCTGTCCCGTTCGACACCGTCGTCGGCTACCAACGCCTTGCGGAAGAGAGTTGGCAATACAAGGTGAAAGCCGACGAACCGTTTGCTTACCTGCGGTTGGAGAATGTTTTACCCAGCACCCCGTCGGAATTGCGCAAGCTGGAAAAGACGCTGTTGGCCGATGGCGTGAAGGGCGTCGTGCTGGACTTGCGTTTCAGTGGCGGCAGCGACGTGCAACCCGCGGCGTTGACGGCGGACGAACTGCTCGACGGTGGTCTGATGTTCCGCGTCCACGACGCCCAAAATCGCGTGAAGGAGTACCGCGCCGACCGCGACTGTCTATTCCGCGACTGCCGGCTGGTGGTGCTGGTCAACGAGCAGACGCGCGGCGCGGCTGAGTTCATCGCGGCGGCCCTCCAGGACAACGGCCGGGCCGTCGTCGTCGGCCGGCCCACCCGCGGCGACGGCTTCGTGGAAACCATGACCCGCTTGCCCGACGACCTCGGTGCTATAAGTCTACGCACCGCGAGCGTGGAGCGGGCGGCGCCGCCGAAGGGTTTGGCAAAGTCGTCCGCGGGGGTTTGGCAACCGGTTGAGCCGGACCACCTCGTTGCCCTGGACCCCGGCAAAATGCCGGCCCTTCTGGATTGGCAGCGTGCGCAGCTGTCGCCGGAACCGTCGGCCGACGCACCCAAGGTGCCGCCGGACGACCCGCAGTTGGCCAAGGCGCTCGAACTGCTGCGCGAGGCCGTCAAGAAGTAACCGCGCAATAACCGCATCGGAAGGTGTCTGATTACGCAATCTTGGGCGAGCCGGGAGCGGAATCGACCGGAGTGTATCTCCGAATGAACTCCGGTCGCTTACGCTCCCGGCTCGCCTGGCAACTTATAAGACAGGGCGATGAAAAGCTACCTCCGTTGGCTATGCATTGGTACGTTGATGGCTTACAGCACACTGGCCGGCGTTCCCGGCAAGGAGCCGGAACCGACGAAGCCGCGCCTGCGCCGCCCGGTAGCCCTGGCCTTGGCGGACAAGGGCAAGTGGTTGTTCGTGGCCAACCAGAGCAGTGGCAGCGTCTCGGTCATCGACACGGACAAAGCCCGCGTCACCGGTGAGACGGTGGTTGGCCGCAGGCTCGCCGACTTGACACTGACGCCCGATGAAAAACAGGTTTTGGCCGTGGACGAGGAAGCCAACGAACTGGTCGTGCTAACCCGGCGCGCGTCGGATTTGCAAGTGCTCGCACGGGTAACGGTGGGGAACTCGCCG
>JBBRLG010000422.1:0-6687 GCA_038231495.1 Gemmatales bacterium
AGCCGCTTGCGGCTACGACGGTGTAAATTTGTCTCAAGCAGCGGCCGCGCCGCGCCGATAAAGGGGAAGTGAGACGCCCCGTCTCGAACGCCGCGCTGGCACCGACACCCGTGGAGAAGGCCCCATGCTGGAAAACCGCCCGTGGCGTCTGGACCTGGCCGCCGCCGTCTTGTTCGTGGGCGGTGCCCTCCTCGCCGCAGCCGTTATCAGCAACGACCCCGCCGATCTGGGGCACAACGTCTTCCCGCCGAATGCGGTCCCGAAAAACCTCCTCGGCCACTCCGGCGCGCTGGTCGCCGCCACCCTGCTCCAGGCGCTCGGCGCGGGGGCGTATGCCTTGCTGGCGGCCTGGCTCGTGCTAGTCCTGCTGTTTGTTGTACGGCGCGACGTCTTCGCCTGGGCGCGCCGCGTCGTCGGCTGCCTGGTGCTGGTTCCTGCGGTCGCGGTGCTGGCGGCGGCGGGGCAAGACGTCTGGGGCGTCAAGCACCCGGCCGGGCCGGGCGGCACGGTCGGCGCGGCACTTCTGCAACTGCTGGAAACGCACGTCCCACCGACTGCCCAGGTCGTGCTCCTCGCCGCCGTCTGCCTACTGGGCCTCGTCCTCGCGCTCGACGCGGTGTTGCGCTTTCTCGTGCGCTCGGCCCGGCGGACGGGCACGGTCGTGTCCCGCAAACTGGGCGAAACGTGCCGCCGCGTTTTCCGGAAGCGCGCCACCCGCTTCACGTCGGCACCGGTGAAGGAAGACCCGGCCGTCGCCCGGCAGACCGCGGTCGCCAAAACGATCGCAGACCTGACGGGGGCTGACCCGCGTGCCATTCCGATCCGCCATCACGACGTGGCGGACGCCGAGGACAACGCCGCTGACACGTCGCTGTCAGCCCAAAAGCAACGGGACCGACAGCGGTTCGCCGACTACGAGTTGCCGCCGTTGACGCTGCTGGAGGACCCGCAGCCGATCGCGCTGGACGCGCAAGACCAGGAGCTGCGCGACCGCGCCCTGTTGCTGGAAAAGACATTCGCCGACTTCGGGTTGAACGTGCGCGTCGTCGGCATCAACACGGGGCCGGTGGTGACGCAGTTCGAGATTTCGCTGGAGACCGGGCTGCGCGTCAACAAGGTGACGCGCCTGGCCGACGACGTGGCCTTGAACCTCAAGGCACCGAGCGTGCGCATGGTCGCGCCGATCCCCGGCCGCAACACCGTCGGCATCGAAATCCCCAACGAATTGCGGGCCGACGTGCGCCTCAAGGAAGTAATCCTGGCGTCGGGCGCGAAGCTGGCCAAGAGCAAAATACCGCTGTTCCTGGGCAAGGACAGCGAGGGCCGGCCGCTGGTTCACGACCTGGCCGACATGCCGCACTTGCTCATCGCCGGCAGCACCGGCACCGGCAAATCGGTGTGCATGAACGCCATCATCCTCAGCATGCTCATGACGCGCCGGCCCGACGAGGTGCGCATGGTGATGATCGACCCCAAGGTAGTCGAGCTAAGCATGTTCGAGAAGGTGCCGCACTTGATGCACCCGGTCGTCTCGGACATGAAGAAGGCCGAGGCGATCCTGGGCTGGGCGGTGGACAAGATGGAGGAGCGTTACGACCTGCTCCGCCGTGCCCGCGTCCGCAACATCGGCAGCTACAACGACCTGACGCACGAGGAAATCCTGCGCCGCGTCGCCCCGGAGGACGACGAGGACCGCAAGCTGATCCCGGAGCGGATGCCGTACATCGTCATCTTCGTGGACGAGATGGCGGACCTCATCATGCAGATGCGTAAAGAGGTGGAAGGCCACATCATCCGCCTGGCACAAAAGTCGCGGGCGGCGGGCATCCACCTGGTGCTGGCGACGCAAAAGCCGACGGTGGACGTCATCACGGGCCTGATCAAGTCGAACCTGCCGGCGCGCATCTGCTTCAAGGTGGTGAACAAGTCGGACAGCCGGGTGGTGCTAGACGAGATGGGCGCCGACAAGCTGCTGGGCAAGGGCGACATGCTTTTCCTGCCGCCCGGCACGAGCAGCCTGGTGCGTGCGCAGGGAACTTATGCCAGCGAAAACGAGATTCAGCAGATCGTCGATACGCTGGAAGGCGACCCGTGCTACGCGCCGGAGTTGATGCAGTTGCCGCTCTCGAAGGACGACGGCTCGGAAAGCCTGCTGGACAAGCTGCGCGAGCGCGACCCGCTTTACGGCCAGGCGGTGGAAGTCATCATCCGTGAGCAGCGCGGCAGCGTGTCGCTATTGCAGCGGGTGTTGGGCATCGGCTACGGCCGTGCGGCCCGGCTGGTGGACTTCATGGCGGAGGACGGCATCGTCGGCGCATATAAGGGCAGCAACGCGCGGGAGGTGTTGTATACGACGGAGCAATGGGCGGCCCTGCGCGACGGTGGAAATGCGAATTGAGGGGGAATCAATAATAGAATTGACGCCATTTTTTCCACCGGCGAGACTTGGCCAAGACTACAGCCTGCACTCTTTGAAAGTAGTGGGGCCATTCGGCTGGGTGAGAAAGCTCGCCGACGATCTGCGCCTGGCGGATGGCAGGGCCAAAGTAAACGGAAGAGAAGCGACGGAGGAAAGGACCGGAGTGGCGACGGAGGACCGGAAGGCGTTGCATCGGAAACATTGAATGTCCCCATTGACCTTTGGCTCTTATCCCTCAAGATGTTATCGCGGTGAGTATGACCTTGCAGGAACTGGCGAATCGGGAAGAGGGAACAACCGATGACCACAGCGCCTGAGACGGCACGAAATCTTCTCGACGCCGCCTATGTGGGGCTCAACCTCGCAGACGGCGACCTCGTTGAAGCGACCGAACGCCCGACCTCGGCCACGTTGTCGGCGTGGGTCGAGAAAGGAGAGTGGCTCGCCCTCGGCCGGCACCTCGGCGCGGAAAAAATCTTCTTCGTCAACAACAACCCGGTCGTCGTCTTCGCAGAATCCAAACTAGGGCAGGAACACTGGCTCAGCTACTTCAACCGCATCTGGTGTATGGGTCGCCCGCAACTCCTCTTTCTCGCCGGGGCCGGAGAGTTGTCGGTTTTCAACCTAACTAAGAAGCCCGGACCAGAAAAGGGGACGACCAGAAAAGCGACCAGAAAAGGGGACGGACCAGAAAAGGGGACGCGGACAGTTTAGAACGAAAACTGTCCGCGTCCCCTTTTCTCCCCGTCCCCTTTTCTCCCCCTCCCGAAAACTGTCCGCGTCCCCTTTTCTCCCCTTCGAGAATGAAAACTGTCCGCGTCCCCTTTTCTCCCCCCGTCCCCTTTTCTCCCCTTTTCTCCCCGAGCGTACCAGACCAAAAACGGTCCCCGGTACAGCTTGATTTTACCTGGTTCGGTGGAAGGAGAGTTCTGAGGGTAATGGCGTAAGCAAGGTTGGCGAGGGTCGAGATTGGCGAGGGTCGATTGTGGTCTGTTATGGATGCGTAAGTGCTGATCGGCAAATGTGTTGTGTCAACTATTTACAAAGCGATACCGTATGGTAGGGGGTGACCCTCGCCATATGTGATTGGCGTGGCTTACATCGGTAAGCATCCATCGACAGAGCTGTACTCGGCACCATTTGGCAAGTCCGTCGGCGGCCTACGGCTGTGCATAACTGTCGTGCCAAGGCAATACCGCTGATTTCACGAAAATTGTCCGAACCACCAACGTCCCCCTGGACGATTCTACAAGGCACACGCCGCACGCCCGGTGCCGGATTGGGCAAGCTGCGCACCCTGGGCGGAGCGCTGCCGGACCTCTGGTTGATTTTTTCCACCGGGGATGCTAAGAGCGTAACCGCCTGGACATCGTTTCGCCGCGCCCGTGTCGCGGCCACTGCACGGAAGGGGAGGTCGGTACGGCATGGTTGCCTACATCAAGGCCATCTGGGGTTGCCGGTATTTTTGGCTGTCGCTGGTGAAGATGGACCTGCGCTCGCGCTACCGCGGCTCGCTGCTGGGCATCGGTTGGTCGCTCCTGCACCCCATCGCGATGACTACCATCATTTGCATCGCGTTCGGAGCCTTGTTCGAGGCTCCCATCGAAAAATTCGCCCCGTACCTCATGGCCGGCCTGACCTTCTGGAGCTTCATCTCGACCGTAACCGTGGGCGGTTGCCAGTCGTTCTTTAACGGCGAATCGTACATCCGCCAGCACCCCGCGCCAATGGCCATTTACCCGTTGCGCACCATGCTCGGCGGGGCGTTCCATTACTCGCTGGGCCTGATGCTCGTGATCGCGCTGGCCGGCGTCATGCGCGGTTACGAAAACGCCTGGCCGCTGTTCACGCTCATCCCGACCTTGATGCTGCTCTTGCTGTTCGGCTGGTCGCTGGCGATCCTGTTCGCGGTCATCAACGTCCGGTTTCGCGACACCAACCACCTGACCGAAATCGGGCTGCAGATCATGTTCTACCTGACGCCGGTCATGTATTACCCCGACCTGTTGCTGAAACGGGGCGTCGGCACCTTCCTGTACTTCAACCCGATGGTCCCGTTTTTGGAGTTGTTGCGCAAACCGATCTGCGACTGCGAGGTGCCGGACCCGACGACGTACCTGATCGCCGCCGCAATCGTCCTCGTGTCGTCCACCGCGGCGGTTGTGGCTCTGCGCAGCCAGGAACGCCAGGTGATCTTCCACCTGTAATGCGTTACCCCAAGACTCCGCCGGTGTTGGGGGGTTAAACGGTCGGCGCTCACCCGGTCGCATTCCGGACCTATGCTCGAGGGAATGGTTCATGGCGCAAATCGAATTGGACGGGGTCGGCCTCACCTTTCGGGTGCAGCAAGCCAGCCGGAATACGTTGAAGGACTTCTTCATCGGCCAGTTGTTCCGGGGCAACAAGAACCCGCCCATGGAGGTGAAAGCCCTCCAGGATCTGACCTTGCGCATCGGCAAGGGCGACCGCCTCGGCATCGTCGGCCACAACGGTGCCGGCAAAAGCACGCTCCTGCGCGTCCTGGCCGGCATCTATCAACCGACGGCGGGCCGCATCAAGGTCGGCGGCCGGGTCAGTTCCCTCTTCGACATCGCGCTCGGCTTCGAGATGGACGGCACCGGTTGGGAGAACATCGCCTACCGCAGCTATTTGCAGGGCGAGACGCCGCGCAGCGTCAAGGGCAAGAAGGACGCCATCGCCGAGTTCAGCGAGCTGGGCGATTTCCTCAACATGCCGGTGCGCTACTACTCGGCCGGCATGCAGATGCGGCTGGCGTTCTCGATTGCGACCGCCATCGACCCGGAAATCTTGCTGGTAGACGAAATCCTGAGCGTCGGCGACATGGCCTTCCAAAACAAGGCACGCGCCCGCATGATGGAAATGATGTCGCGTGCGCACCTGATGGTCATGGTCAGCCACGATCTGAAATCGTTGGCAAAAATGTGTAACTATGCGATCTGGCTGGACCACGGCCGGATGCTAATGTGGGGCGACTGTGACGAGGTCATCGCGGCGTACACGGCCTCGGTCATGGGCCCTCCCGTCAAGGACACCGCGTCAACTCAAGCGGCGGCGTGACCGCGAGATAGGTCCCCCCCTTACGAAGGGGGGTAGGGGGGGGCGAGCACGATTAAAGTGCTCAGTCAGGGTATCCAATTCACCCCCCCAGCCCCCCCTTCGTAAGGGGGGGAGTGCGACGTTGCGCCGAGGAGGCTGTCCGGTTTGATAACCCCCATCCGGTTTGAACCCTATCTGCGTCCGATGGTGTGGGGCGGCCGGCGCCTGGGCGCGGTGCTGCACCGGCCGTTGCCCAACCCGGTACCCTACGGCGAAGCCTGGGAAATCAGCGATCACGCGAGCCACCGCAGCGTTGTCAGCCACGGAGCCTGGGCCGGGCGGACGTTGCAAAACCTCATGCACGACGAGCGCGCGGCCCTCCTCGGCAACGCCGCCGACGAGCACATTACTTTCCCGTGGCTGGTCAAACTGCTGGACGCCAACGACTGGCTGTCAGTGCAAGTCCATCCGAATGAAAACGACGTACGCCGCCTGTGGCCGGGCGAGGGCAGCAAGACCGAAGCCTGGTTCGTGCTGGCCGCCGAGCCGGACAGCCGAATCTACGCCGGCTTGCTGCCGGGCGTGGACGAAAGGCAACTGCGGGCCGCGCTCGACGCCGGGACGGTGGCGGACTGTCTGCACCAATTCACGCCGCGGCCCGGCGATTGTTTATTCCTGCCCGCGGGCACGGTTCACGCGGTGGGCGGCGGCGTCCTGTTCGCCGAAGTGCAGCAGACCAGCGATGCGACTTTCCGCCTGTTCGATTGGAACCGCCGTGACGCCACCGGCCAATCCCGCAAGCTGCACGTCGAGGAATCTTTGGCGTGCATCGACTGGGCGCGCGGCCCGGTGCAGCCCGTTCGAGCCATCGGCTACCCCGGCGGCGCGGGTGGGGCATCGGCAACCGACTCCGTTCGCCAGGCGCTGGTGCGTTGCCGCTTTTTCGAGTTGGATTACCTCCGCCAGACAACGCCGTTCACACTTGGGGGGGCGGGCCGATTGCAAGTGGCGGTCGTGCTGCATGGCACCGGTCGGCTCGACGGGTCTGAATTGCGGACGGGCACCACCTGGCTGTTGCCGGCCGCCCTGTCGGCGGTCGCGTGTTCCCCGACGGAATCGCTGGGCCTTTTGCTGGCCACCCTTCCCTGAACCGCTCCCTATCTGGCGAGCCGGGGGCCGTAGGGCCCCCGGGGTGTATAGCGGGTACCACC
>JBBRLG010000423.1:0-6649 GCA_038231495.1 Gemmatales bacterium
GAGTTCATCCAGTTCGTCGAACTGGGCATCGCGGAGCCGAATTCCTCGGGCCATGACCGAGTCCTCCAGGGTGATCTCGCCAGTGTAGGGACAGCACAGCCTGAAGGACTCGGGTAATTCTTTCTGCACACCTACTTAGGAAGTCCGTCCTACCCATCAGCCAACGGTTGACAAGGCACTAGGTCGCCTTGCCGCCGAGCCAGGTTCAGCTGCTTCGTTTTCATGGTAATGCCTGTCGCAGAAAGAGCACGATGTCGTCGCCGCGCGTCGTCGCTGGCAGGTCCGTCAGGGGAGTGTCGAGCGTCCCGTTGACACCGGCGGACACGAGGCGGACGTAACGCCCCGTCGGGTCGCCCGTCGGCCACTGAATGACAATCGGCCGGCCCCAGGCGTCCGGCACGGTCGCCTCGCCAGGCTGGCCGTAGGTCGTGGTAAAGCCGTTGGCCACACTCACCGCGTACTTGCCGGGCGCGCTCAGCAAATACGGCCCGCGCCAGCCGCGGCGCGTGTTGGGGTCGAACTGTTGAAGCCGCACGGGCAGTGCCGGGTTGACCACGAAAAGATCCTTGAGGGTCAGCGGCGTCGGTGTTGGATCAGTCCCGGAGGCGAGCAGGTCGGTCCAGTAGCCGGGCCGCTCCGGCGTACCCGCGATGATGTCGCGCAGGCGCTCCATCGTGGACTCGGTCGCGACCTGCTGCGGACTCTTCGTAATCGCAGTGCCGTTCGCGTCCTTGCCCACGGTCATCTGGAACGCGCCGCTAAAGAGCGGAATCGCAATGCCCGCCAGCACCAGCACGACGACGATAACGACGAGCAACTCCATCAGAGTTAGGCCGGGTCGTTTTTTCATGGCGGCGTTCCCCGTCACGCGGGCGGACGCCTTTCCGACACGGCGTCGGAAAAGCGTCGCCCTCATTGACTGACGGACGGTCGAGGTCAATTCGATCCCTGGCCGAGGTCGTACCAGCTTTGCAGGTGGTCGTTCGCCCCGCCGATGCCGATGTCCTGCAACGAAATGACACCGGACAGCTGAACCTGGCGGATGATGCGGGCCTGCACGGGCGGGACCGCGGCCGGGTTGCCCACGTCCGAAACGAGGTACAACGCGGCGTAGCGCTCGTAGCCGAATTCGGGATTCAGCGCCTGGTTGTCGCCGAAGATGATCGGTGCCTCGGCGACGGTCTTGCCGACCAGCGTGCAGCGCGGCCCGATGCCCAGCACCAGGTATTTGCCCGTCGGACTCAGGTTTAACAACTGGACCGCCGGCAAGGCGTTCGGGTTGTTGACGGGGTCGATGAACGCGAGGTGGGTCGCGGTCGTGATTGGGGTCGGCGCGGTCTGGGCGTTCAGATACGGGTTGAACGTGGGTCCCCAGCCGGGGATGGCCGCGCCCTGCGCCGCGGTGCCGACCATCAGGTTCACCTTGGTGATGCCCGCCGCCTGCACGGCTGCCAGCTCGACTGCCGTCAACTGACCGTCGCTGATCTGGCCGGCCACCTGCCCCTGGGGCGGGGCCGGAATGGGGTCCAGAACGCCGCCGGCCAGGTAATCGACCAGCACCGTGCCGTCACTCAGGGCGTCGCACTGGTCGGGGTAGCCGTTGTACAGCTGGTAGTAGGTCTGGATCGACTTGTTGATCTCGCCCACGTTGGTGGAAACGGTCGCGGTGCGCCCGCGCGTGAGCATGCTGGGCAGCATGGGGATGAGGATGCCGGCCAGGGCGATCAGGATGGTCAGCACCACCACCAATTCGATCAGCGTCAAGCCCCGGCGCGGCAAACGCGCGCGTAACGGCGGAGGATGGAACATCGCTCGGAATCTCCTTCACATGGCACGGAGTCTCCCTCGGCAGCCGGGTTCGCCCGGCCGCTCCGACGGTTTTCCTCACCCAGACCTCCCCTCCCATCCGTGGCCCGCGCGAAGACGAATCGCGCGGCCAGGGGCCGGAATCCTCCGGGGGTGTAGCAAACAGGAAAGCACCGAGACCCCGAAAATACGAAGCTAAGGATGTATTTCCCCCGGAAGGGGTCGAGTCAAGCCGCACCCGCAGCCGGCATCGCCAAAAAGGGGGACGGGCAGTCTTCGAGTAGAGGTTAGGCGGCGGGTGCCGGTCGTAGGAAGGGTCGTGCAGTCTGGCGGGCACCTTTTTGGCGAGCCGGGAGCGTAAGCGACCGGAGTGAGTGTCAGGGATAAACTCCGGTCGCTTACGCTCCCGGCTCGCCTTCCCCAGATACGGCGGCCAGGTCCGGCGTACGGCCGACGAGCCGGCCCAGTTCGGCCAGCCAACCCCAGCACTCACGCTCCAGCGGCAGGTCCGGCTGAAAGGCGGGCGTGGGGTGGTGCTGGTGGGTCATATAGGCCTGGGGGTCGAAGCGGAACTTGTCGGCGCAGCGGTGGACGAAGAGCGGCAAGCCGTCCGGACCGGGGTGCAGGTAGGCAACGCCCACCCACCGGGCATTCGGCTCCCACATGACGAAGGGCGGGCCGCAGCGTGCCCAGGCGACCTCGAAGGTGTGCTTGTCCCCGTAGCAGTAGCGGTAGTAGTAGTCCGAATAATCGTTGTAGAACCACGCCAGGTTCAACGCCTTCCAAACCAGGCGCTTGTTCAGGACGTACTGGCCGCTTTCGACAGAACCCAGACGCCGGGGGTCGGCCACGCCGAAGGCCGGCCACCGGAGCCGGTCGTCGATCAGCGCCACGTCCGGCCAGAAGACGGCACCGCGGGCACGGTAGTCGGCGTGGTCAAAAAGGAATTCGGGGTTCCGACAAGGGTAGCAATCGGCGTCGAGAAAAAGCAGCTCCTCAAAGTCGCTATGCAAGGTGGCGAATACCTTTAATTCCCAGCCGTTAAGCGTACGGGCCGGATGGCGGACGCGCACCGCGTCGGCATCGACGCACTCGACGCCGTAGGGTGCCAGCAGCGCCTGGCGCTCGGCCGGCATCTCGTCGTTGCGGCCCAGGTACCAGACCTGAATCGGCAACCCGCAGCCGGCGTGGCGCAACGCGCGGACGCTGACATAGAGCGACGGGAAATAGCGCTCGCCGCCGCCGGCAATGATCACGCCGCGGCCCCGATAGCGGCCTTCGGGATAGTCGGGGATTTCCGCCAAGAACGCCTCGGCCGTCTGCAACATCTGGGCGGAATTGGGGCCGAAAGGGTCGCGCGGCAAGTAGTCCGGACAACGGGCGCAGCGGGGCACGTCGGCCGGCACGTCCGCCTCGGTCCATGTGGGCGTGCAGTGGCCGTGCAGGGTACAGCCAAAGAGGCTGAACCGTTCCTTGCTTGAGGTCGAGTGATTCTCGACCGCGGGCCCCGTCACGCCTCCCAGATGGACGCAGGGCAGCACCCGCGGCGGCGGCGGTGACGGGGCGTGATCGACGCAACGGCACCGCGCGCAAAACTCCGCCCCGACCCGGTTGGGGGCGTCGAGGAACTTGTCGGAGTTGCAGACGTAGCGCTGCTGAGCATAATCGCCGCGCCAGCGGCACACGGGTAAGGAAATCATGGCGGGCTTCACGGGGCCGGGCAGACGGTGACGGTGTGCGGCCAGTGCTTGCATTCGTGGCCGTCAACGTCCGCGAGGTGCAATTGAATCGGGAACGAGCAATCCTTCGCAACGGCGGTCGCGTGGCGGTAACTGACGATGTTGGTCTTGCCGCGCCGCAGGATTAATATCCAGGTCCTGGCGTCGGTCTTGCGCAGCATCCACAACGCCTGGTTGGCGGCGTCCGAGCAGAAGTCGATGGGGTGGCTGAGCCAGGCGCATTCCGAGCCGGGGTGGGCGGGGTGGCCGGCGTGGCGCAGGACGGTCGGGTGGTTCAAGCGCCCGCAATCGGCGGCCGTGCCGGGAGAAACCGGCGTGTCCAGTTGCAAGGTCAGTTCGACCGGCACGGGTTCATGGGCGTGGCAAAAGTGACAGCGCTGCGCCTCCATCCGGTGGACGCCGGAGCCGGAAGAGCCGGAGCCGCAGGGGTCGGTCTGGGCCTTGAAGTTTTTGGACTCCGATCCGCCGACTTGGTGGCCGCCCTGAAACCCGCGCACCGTCACCGTTTTGTTGTTGACCGCGGTGGACGAAGGCACCACGCCGCCGACGGCCACGCGCCCCGAGTAGAACTGGGTGCCGATCTGCTTAATCAACGGCGTGAAGGCCGCGGGGGCCGTGCCGATGTCCGTAATCGCGGCGGCGTAGCCGTCGTTGCCCAAAAGCGAGTCGCGCACGAACACCAAAACCGTGTTGGCGGCGTCGGGGTTGTAGCATTCACCGACGTCGGGATGAACGATCGTAAAGCGGCTGCCCAGTAATTTCGGGGGGTGCGTCGTCATTGGGGTCTCCTTTGCGGTTGAGGCGTCATTTGTTCGACTCGGCCATGAATTCGACGTTGGCGAACGTCGCGTGGTAGCCGGCGGTGAAAACTCCCAGTGTTCCACTGTACGGTTCGGGTTCGGCGGCGGTATTCGCCTCGGCGGAATAGATGCCGGTCAACTGTTCCGACCCGAAGCGGGCCAGTCCGAGCCGTTCCTGGAAGACGGCGATGACGAGAACATTTTCGCCCGCGGTCGGCGGCAGGATGCCGTGTTTGGATTGCCATTGGCGAGAAAACCGCACCTCGCCAAACCGGTCGTAGGAAAGTTGGCCCAGGCCGCGCAGGACGGAGAAGCGGTCCGAACCCTTGTCGTCGATCAGGTGCTCGAGGCCGGCCATCTGGAACGAAGCAAAGGTCGCGTCGGGTTTCTTGGCCTTCTGGGCCGCGGCGTCCTCGTGGTAGCCCCAGAAGATGCCGAAGTTGCCGCTCCAGGGGGCCTGGGTGATGCCGGCCTGGATGGTGAAGCGGGTCCGCGCGGTCGTCCCCAGCTTGAAGAAATGGATGTCGGGGCTAGTCACCTTGAGGAGCCGCGGGCCTTTGTCCCACTGCCAGCCGGCCGGCGGCGCGTCCCCGCCGTCCCAACCGGCCGGGATCGGCATTTGATCAAGGAGGGGATGATGTCCGGCCGCCGGCAAATCGTCGAGGAGGCGAAGGTCGAAAGGTTTCTCGGCCGGCTTGGAAGGCTCGACGAGATATGTTGGGGATGTTTCGGCGCTACGGGGGAACAGCGCCGGGGCCAGGAACCAGATTGCCGTCGGTACGCAGGCCAGAACACCGACGCCGACCAACAGCGGCAACCACGCGCGGTGCCGCGGCGGCAGTTGCATCGGGGGTGCCGGCGGGGTGCTCGACAGCGTCTCGGTGCGCGCGCCGGTCAGCCGTGAAAGCTCTGCCGGCAGCGGCACCGGCAACGGCTGAAGGACCGTGTCGGCAAGGTCGTCCGCTCCGCCGAGCAGCAGCAGCGGTTGACTGCCGGCGGCGAAAGGGGCCAGCGCCCGGGCCACGTCTCCTGCCGTTGGGTAACGCTCGGCAGGATCCTTGGCCGTCATGCGCAATAGCACCGGCCGCAGTCCTTCGGGAATTGACGGAAACTCCGCGACGGCCGTCAACGGCACGTGGCCGTGGGCGTAGAGCTTGCGGGCGACATTGTCGTACTGGGGACCGGCGAACGGGGCGTGGCCGGTCAACAGTTTGAAGAGCGTGCAACCGAGGCTGTACTCGTCGGTGCGCCCGTCCACCCGGCCGCTGCCGGACGCCTGCTCCGGTGCCATGTAGTCGTAGGTTCCCAGGGCGCAGCCTTCCGGCGTGCGTTCCCGGTCGGCCATGTCGATCTCGTGCAGTCGGGCCAGGCCGAGGTCGAGGATCTTCACCAGGCCGGCCGGGGTCAGGATCAAATTGGACGGCTTGACGTCGCGATGAACAAGCGTCTGGTGAACGTAATCGAGACCCACCGCCGCCTGCCGGACCAGTTCGCAGGCGTCGGCTGTTTCCAGCCGGCCGCGCCGCACAACCAGGCGGGACAGGTCCGCACCCTCCAGGTACTCCATGACGAGGAAAAAGAGGCCGTTCTTCTCCCCGCCGTCGGTCGCGCGGACGACGTTCGGATGGTCCATCTGGCCGATCGCCTGCATTTCGCGCAGGAAGCGACTTACCAGTTCGGGACTGTTGTTCTTGTCGAGGCGGAGGACCTTGATCGCGACGAAGCGCTTGAGGCTGAGGTGAAACCCCTTGTAGACGGTGCCCATGCCGCCCTGGCCGATGATGCCGAGGACCTGGTAACGGTCGAGCAGCGCGGCGACATTGCCCGGCGGGTAGGTGGGGGTCGAGGAACTGGGCTGGGCGGATTCCGACATGGCGATCTCCCGTGGACGGCCCTTGGAGCACAGGCACAAAGACGTTCGCACCGCTCCCGCCGCGTTCCGTGTCTCGTCCGCCTATTAGCTTCGGTTCGGTGGGGTTTGTCAAGAAATAACTAGGAGTTGCCTCGGGTGTGGCAATTGTTTCGGGTGAGGACTCCACCAACCCCGGAAGCTTTTTCTGGTGCGGAAGATCCGCCCGGTCACGCGAGACACGACAACCGCTTTTCCTTTGGCAAGGGTGGGCTTTTCCTTTGTCAAGGGTCGAGATTGGCGAGGGTCGAATGGGGGCATGGTTCAATTTCGGTCTTTTTTAGGTACCACTACGGACGCTCAGCGGCCTCGCCGAGACGGCGAGTTGAGCGTGGTGCTTTTGTCGGCTGGACCGACGGCGGTTTACGGGCGCGCGGCGCGTCCGAAGCCGAGTA
>JBBRLG010000424.1:0-6594 GCA_038231495.1 Gemmatales bacterium
ATCCGCCTGACGCAACACGCCGTCGAGGAACCCGGCGTCGAGTGTCACGTCGGGGTTGAGCAGGAGGAGCCAGTCGCCGCGGCTGAGTCGGCAGCCCTCGTTGACGGCCCGCGCGAAGCCACGATTATGTCGCCAGCGCCGTAGCGACACGCCCGCCAGCCGCCGCAATTTGCCGACGACCGGGTGCGGCGGCGAATGGTTGTCCACGACGACGACCTCGGCCGCGCCGCGTTTCAGTGACGCGGAAGCCCGCAATTGGCGAACGAGTTTGGTGGTGTCTTCCCAGTGTTGATAGTTGACGACGACGACGGAAAGGCGAGGCGAGTCGGTCTGGCGGCGCGGCGGGGCGACGGGTGCGGGCAGCGGTGCGGCGACGAGGGGCGAAGCGAGTGCGAATGGGTCCATCGCGGGTTCCTTCCCGGGCCGGCGAACGGCGGTATCCGTGCAAAGTAGGCAAGAGTATAGCCGCGACGCCCGCCGCGAGGCAATGCGGGTTTGCCGCTGGCGGCTTTGCGGGCTTGAGCCGGCGTCAGCGAATAATCTTGCACTTGGGGAGGGCTTCCTGCAACTCCTTCACGCCCGCGTCCGTCACCTTGGTGCTCCCGAGGTTCAGCGTCGTGAGCTGCTTGAGTTCCTTCAACTCCTTCAGGTCCGCGTCCGTCACCTTCTTGAGCGCGAGGTTTACTTCGATCACCGGTTTGCCCGGTTGCGTGTCGTCCCGCGCGATCGTGCCGCCGAGCTGCTCGACTCGTTTGGCCGGGTCGGGGTCGTCGCGCGGCGCTGAAGGCCGAGCTGAGCAGCCAGAAAGGACCACCGCCGCCAGCAGCGCACCAAGACAGCAACGCATGGGTGTTCTCCGAGACCCGGGAAAGGGAATAATCGACCGGAGGCGAGTTTATCGCGCGGCAGCCGGCGGAGAAAGCAAAATCGCCGCTGGCAACGCACGGCCGACAAGCGTCTGAATGGGGGGGCGGAAGCGTTGGTCGGGTTTCAGCCCCGTGAACGGACGGGAAGAGCCAGGCAACTTCCACTCCCTTGCGGCGTCGCGGGACTGACCAGGTGCATTAGCTACCGACCCTTGCCAAGGTGACCCTTGCCAGCCACCTTTGCCGACCCTTGCCACGTCTTTGGCAAGGGTAGATCAGCGCCGCTGTTTGCTGCTGACGGTCGCTGCGTGCCAAAAACCCACCCTTGCCAAGATTGTGCGCTTTGGCAAGGGTGGTTAGGGTGTCCGCTGCCGCGCGGTCACAGGGGACGCATTCGGCATCCCGGTCGGGTTAGCGTCGTGCTCACTAAACGGCACGATTGGCACAAGCAATGGGGGCGCAGCTTACCTGCCGAGGTAACAGGAATTACCGTTTGGTGACGGGGACAGCCCGTCGATGGGTGCCGCTGGCGGTCGATCACTGTCCGCGCAAGTTACGGACAGAGATCGTCAATGGGGGACCCCCCCCAACTTCCTTCAGGTGTAATCCTCGTGTCCTGACTTTTGAACCGTAACCCTTTTTGCCCGCTTGAAGATTCTGAGAAATTGCCTTGACTTCGCATTTTAGCTACATTACCATCCCTTTCTGTCCAATAGGACCGGCTTTATCGTGTACCCCAGAACAAGGATTTGAGCTATGGCTCGTGCCCCCCAGCCCCGTCCAACTCCCTATGCCGGCAATCGATCCAACCTGAGCCGCCAGTTTAGCTCTGGTGCCGTGCCGACGGCGGCGGAATCGTTCGCCGTCGGCTCGGTCCCCGACAAGTTCCGTCGGGCCGTCGATCAGTTCTTCGAGAGCATGGGCGGACAAAACGAAATCCTCGCTTCGGCCGCGACTACACGGAGCGTGTTCAGCAAGGCCAACATCGTCGGGGCTGGGATCGGACGCAAGCATACCGCAGGAGATTCAACGGACACCATGGCCGTTCAGGTGTTCGTCGTGCGGAAACTGCCCCTGTCTGACCTTGCTGCCGAACTCCAGGTCCCCAAATTTATCAAGGTCGGCAACGAAAACATTCCCACGGACGTGATCGAGACCGGGGAAATCGTACCGATGCCGGCTCCGGCCCAGGATTTCATCGACGTCATTCATGCACAGGCGGTCGGTTTTTACACCGACCGCTACCGGCCGGCACCAGGCGGCTCCACCATCGGCCACCCGCTGGTGACCGCCGGCACGCTGGGGTGCCTGGTGTCCCGGAACGATGGGCTGTACATCCTGAGCAACAACCACGTCCTCGCTGCCGTGAACTCGGCCAAGAAGGGCGACCGGATCTGGCAGCCCGGCAAAATCGATGGCGGCACCAGTGCGGACGCCATTGCCATCATCGACTCGGTCAACGACATCATCCGGCTAAAGTTCAACCCCGGCGACATCAACGACGTGGACGCCACACTGGCACTCACCAACGATCAACTCGTGACACCTGAGATGCACGACGGCATCGCCCTCGACGATCCCACACCCCTCGACGCTGTTATGGATATGCAGGTGCAGAAGGTGGGGCGAACGACGGGACCAACTCAGGGGCAGGTCAAGAGCGTGACGGCCCGAATCCGGGTGAAATATGACGGCGGAAGGTTCGGACAATTCCAGAACCAAATCATGATTGAGAGTCTGGACGGGTCGCCGTTCAGCCAGGGGGGCGACTCGGGTTCCCTTATCATGAGCGTCAATCCCGCCCAGCCAGTCGCGCTGCTGTTCGCAGGCTCCGATCAGCAGACCTTCGCTACCCCGATCCAAACTGTCATGGACGCCTTCGGGGGTTTCGACATCATTGCCGCCTGGGGATCCTGATAGGTGACCGGGGGTCTTGTGGTGCCGCCTCCCCGCGAGTTATACTGAATTGGTCGCCCTTTACTCCCGAAGAGGCAACCACCATGGCCGAGAACCCCCGTCAAGAAGCGCGCTCCTTCGGCAAAGCGGACACCGACAAGATCATGCAAATGGACGGAGTTTGTGGAGTCCTGGAGGGAACGTACCCGCTCCACATCATCACGGGCAAGAAACTCCCGACCCAAACGAAGAAGGCCATCATCGACGAGTATGGCGCGGGGAACGTCGAATTCCACGCAGACGGGCCGATCAATGCCCAGGCTCAAGGGGCGGAGCGTCCGGCACCTTCGCAGGCCGAGCGCCCGGCGGCAGCGCCAGCGAGCGCGCCGGCCAAAGTCCGAGTTTCCCATCTGCGCCAGTTCGAGGGGGAAGCGGGAGAAGAATAGTCTCTCGATTCCATGCCAAAGACTGGACGGGGTGGGGGAATGCGGGTAGATTGTCAACGGTAGAGTCAACGCACTCTTCGCAGATTGCGTTTTGATTTGCTCGTCGGTTTCGTAGTACACCTTCGTCCGACTGACAAACCCTTTGCATAGCGTGTGTGCCGGGGGTGCGAGGGTGTTTTGTAAACTCTCTTCCCTTTTCAGAGGAAGTAGCGTCATGCCGAAACGCCTGATTTGGGGAATGCCACTTCTGGCCCTGGTTATTGCAGTTTCTCCGGCCGTGGCCTGGCATCGTCCCCCCTACGTCTACTCCGGCCAGTCCTACCAATACTCCAGCCAGGGCGTTCAGCCGTACTACGTCCCGCAGGCAGCTCAGTCCTACTACGTCCCGCAAGCCGTCCAATCGTATCAGCTGGGCTCGCAGGCCGTCCAATCCTACCAGCTTGCGCCCCAGGCCTACTATGTGCCGCAAACCGTCCAGTCGTTCCAGTACCTACCGCTGACGGCACCGGCTTCGCAATCGAGCGCTCAAGCCGTGCAGGCCCAAATGGTAGACATTCTGGGTCTGCTGGACACGATCCGCAAGATCGCGGATACTCTGGGCGGTAGCAGTGGGGGTATTGGCGGTAATACTACGGGGCTTGCCAATCGCGTTGCGGCCCTGGAGAAGCGGCTCGGTGCCGTCGAGAGCAATCTCGGGATCAAAAAATCATCCCCCAACCGGGGCACCACGCCGCGGCGCCAGTTTAACCCGCGGGACGTCCAAGACGAGGCAACGGCCGAGACTGTGGACGACGCGGTCGCCAGCAGCGCGGACCCCATCCAGCGGTTGGTCGATCTCTTGAATGCGCAGGACAAGGCCTATCGCCCCGCGAAACAAGCGCTCGATAACCGCATTGAAGACACTCAGGACGAACTCAACTATTTGAAAGACCTCTCGAAACGGTTGAACGGCATGCGACCAAAGACAAGTGTTCCCGAGCCGACGGAAATGCCGAAGCGCATCCCCCCAAACGGTGATAAGTAGAAAAGCCCCGTGCAGCACCAATTCCTTCGATGACGTGCTGTTGTCGGAGCCGCGACCGTGAGGGAGTCGGTGGGGGTTCCTCGCTCCCTCACGGTCGCAGCTCCGACGGTCTTGTTATGGCGCGGGTATTACTTGAACGAACGGGGCGTGAAACCGTCACGACGGTTTCACGCCCCGTTTCATTTTCGCTCAATCCAGCAAGGTCATCCGGGTCAACTGGGGCGCAATAAGAATTGTGGTCGTATTGCTAACCTGGTCCGGTTGGCTGGTCGAAGAAGGAGACAGCCGGCCCGAGAAGCAAGGAGGCTGCGCTCGGAGCAAGCCGAGTCCCACCTTTTCAGCAACGAAAAAGGATTTTCCATGCACCCCCACCTTCCACGCTGGTTATTGCTCGCGGGCGTTCTCGCCGTGGCCCCGGTCGGTGTACGAGCCGGCGATTGTAACCCTTGTCCCGACGCACCCCCCGTTTGTTGCGTCCCCCAGACGACACGCTGCCCGGGACCGAAAGTCGTCGTGGACATGTGTCCTCCCGAAATTGTCTTTCGGCAAGCCCCGGCCGCTCCCGCCTGTGCCGACCATTCGTGCCGCCCGTGGCGTCACGCAGCTGCCCCGTGCTGCCCGACGGTGCAGTCTTTTCAGACGCTCTCGACCTATGCGGTTCCCCAGGCTATGCAGTACGTCATGCCCCCCCAGGCCATGACCTTTGCCGCCCCCCAGGCTGTGCAGTACCAGGCGGTCGCTCCCCAGGCCGTGCAGTATCAAGCGGTCGCTCCCCAGGCCGTCTCGTACCAGGCAGTCCAGCAGGTTGCGGTTCAACAAGTGGCTGTCCAGGCGGTCGCACCGGTCCAGCAGTTTGCCATGCAGGCGGTCGCGCCGGTTCAGCAGGCGGTGCCCGTCCAGCAATTCGCCGTCCAGAGTTATGCCGTCGCTCCCACCGTCCAGGCCGCGCAATCGTTCGCGGTGATCGGAACCCAGGCACAAGCCGCGCCTTCCGCCGTCGATCTGCGCGCTGCCGCCGCTTACCTGGCTTCCTTGAAAAGCGCCCTGGCCGCCGCCCAGGCCGATGCGGCACCGAAAGCCGAGGCCTCGGCACAGGCCGCCGACGGCGACTGCTGCAAGCAGATCGATGACCTGAAACGACGCATCGATACGTTGACGGACATGGTCGGCCGTCAGACCATTATCCTCGAGCGTCACAACAACATCCTCAAGCAGAACAACTTGATCAAGTGAGCGGGCCCGCAGTCAAGTTACTCCGCCCCACGAAGAATGCTCGCCGCGCAGGGAGGCCGTGCCAACGGCCTCCCTTGCTCGTTTAAGGATTCCCAGCCGCTCTTGTCCGTTCCTTGCCGGTAACCGTTCACCGGCAACGTCTCCCCCCCTTACGAAGGGGGGGCGGGGGGGGTAAGAATGGTTGAGTTTAACAGTCCTGGCGTCCACTCCACCCCCCCTTCGTAAGGGGGGAAGTGAACGGTTACCTTTGCCGATTGTGCCGCACACGCCGAACGAGCGAATTGTAAGGGTCCAATCAACTTTTCCACCGGACCGACCGATCTAATAGGATGTCACGTCGGACCACGTGGTAGGAGGAATCCTGCGGGTCCTACGATTCCTCCTCGTCTGCGTGGGAGTGTTGCTATGCGAGGCTATGTTGCCCTCTCGCTGTTGATGCTCGCGGCCGGGTGCCAAGGGCCGCTCACGCGTCTCCCCTCCTGCTGCCCGAAGGCCTGTGACGGCGGCAGCCCCGAGGGCGCCCGCTGTCCGAACCCCGCGCCGGCCCCCTGTGAGAATGCCGCCGCCGCACCGACGCCCGCTCCGGCGGAGTCCCCCACCGTCGAGTGCCGACAGCCCGAAGAAATACACGTCAAGGCTCCGCGGCAGAAGATTGTGATTGAGACCGCCGCCCCGAATCAGCAGGCCGCCCAGGTGCTGGCGGTGCCGCAGGGTGCGCAGGCCGTTCAGGCCGTTCCCCTGACAGGTATGGCTACCGCCCAGGCGGTCCCGTTCGCCGCGCCCCAGGGCGTTGTCGCGGCCCCCATGTTAATGCAATCGGCCGCGCCGCAGACGGTGATGGCGTCCAGCGTCCAGACGACGAACGCTCCCCGCGCCCGCCTCGCCCTGGGCTTCGATAGCTTCACGGTCAAGCTGCCCTTCCCGCGCTTCTTTGCGGTGCCCGGCCCGCAAGAGGTCACGACCCAAACGCAGTACTTCACCCAGCAACAGGCGCAATTTACGGGGATGGCCGTGGCGGCGCCCCCCGTACAAGTCGCTCAATCCTTCGGCGTGGTTGCCGCGCCGCAGGCACAGTACGCGGTCGCCCCCCAGGCGGTCGTGGCGCAACCGCAGATGCAAATGGCGGTCG